>JBDIVR010000008.1:0-138513 GCA_039794265.1 Myxococcota bacterium | reverse complement strand
GCTCCAGCGCGAGGCACTCGAGCGGCTCGGCATCACCCGACGCGTGTAGCCAGAACGCTCCCCTCCGTCTGCGCTCAACTCCCCGCAATCGCAACCACTTCTTCGATCACAGTCCCGGAACTTCGGCTTAGCGCCTCACCCGGCGACCGCCGAGCCCGAGTCCGGCGAGGCCCAGGCCGACCCGCAGGGCGGTGCCCGGCTCCGGGATCGTGGCGACATCGCCCGACGGGACCGGCCGCGCGTACGCCAGGTCCGTCAGCTGCGTTGCAATCCGAACGCCTTCACCAGGTTGTAGATGTGCGATCTCGCGAGATCGAGGCGTTGCGCAGTCTCGGTGATGTTCCAGCCGGACTCGTCGAGCGCGCGGAGGAGGAGGGCGCGCTGGAAGCGGCGCGTGGCCTCCTGGAACGTGAGCGTGTTCTCGTCGACCACGTCCGGGTCGCTTGCGCCTGGGAAGAGGTGATGACACTCGATCCGTATCAAGCCCTCGCCGGCGGCGCGGATGGCGGCGGCCTCGATCGCATGGCAGAGCTGGCGCAGGTTGCCGGGCCATTCGGCCGCTTCGATCGCGCGCAGTGCGCCGGGGGAGAACTCGACACGCGGCAAGCCGTGGCGGCGCTGCGCAGCTTCGATGAAGTGGAGCGCGAGCACGCGGAGATCCTCGCGGCGCTCGGCGAGGGTCGGCAGCCGGATCGGGAGCACCTGCAACCGGTAGAACAGGTCTTCGCGAAAGCGGCGCTCACGGACCGCCTGCTCGAGATCGGTGTTGGTCGCCGCGATCAGCCGGACATCGGCATGTACCGGAGTGGCGCTTCCCAGCCGGTAGTACTGCCGCGACTGCAGGAGCTGGAGCAGCTTCGCCTGGGCCGGAACGGCGAGCTCGGCGATCTCGTCGAGAAACAGCGTGCCGCCCTCCGCGGAGGCGATCCTGCCAGCAACGGCCTTCGTCGCCGTCGAGTGCGCGCCGGCCGCTGCGCCGAAGAGCTCGCTTTCGACGAGCGACTCCGGCAGCGTCGCGCAGTTGAGCTCGACGAACGGACCGGACGCGCGAGGACCGTTTTCGTGGATGACGCGGGCGAGCTGGCTCTTTCCCGTTCCCGAGTCGCCGGTGAGCAACACGTTGACGTCGAGCGGTGCGACCAGCGCCGCCTGCCGGAGCACCGCGGCGAGCGCCGTGCTGTGGCCGACGACGTCGTCGAGACGCATCTGGCGGCGCAGCTGCCGCGTCGGGTCCTCGCGCTCCCGCACCTGCCGGCGCACCAGCAGGCGGTCGACGAGCGGTGCGAGGTGCCGGGCGAAGAGCTCCACGAGCTCGCGGTCCAGGTCGTCGAATCGCTCGCTGTCTCCCTGCAGGTAGATCACGCCGAGTGACGGTGCGGAACCGATCGGCGCGCACAGCACGGCCTCGACGCGATGGAGCCGCACACTGCCGCGACCGCTGAAACGAGGGTCGAGCAGCGCAGACGGGGTGAAGACCGTCTTCCCGGTCGCGTGGGCCTCGGCGATGATCCCGCGCGAGATCATCGTGCGGATCGCGTCGAGGTCTTCCGCGGAGCAGCCGCGCGCCAACCACCAGGAGGGCGCCGCTGCGTCCTCGTCCTCCTCGCGGAGCTCGATCAGGGCCTGTCGCGCGCCGGTGACGTCGAGGATCAGGTCGAGTGCCTGCTCGAGGAACGGTGTCGGGTCGCTGGTGGAGCCCAACTCCAGAAGCCGGCGATAGAAATCGCGCTCGCGCCCGCTGCGCACGGTCTCTTCGACGTTGGCACCCATGAAGAACCTCGCACGGATCCTATCAGAGATCGTGCGGGTTCCGTCACTACCGGCTGTCGACATCGAATCTTCCCATGGCGTGCGCTGGGGACCGGTCGGTACCCGTGTGCGGGATCTCCAGCCGGGTGCCACCCGAGCGTTCCTCCCTTCCGCCCACGCGCGGCCCCACCTCCGGTGAGCGGCCGCGGGTACCGCCAACAACAGCACGATCCGTGCCCGTGAGCCGACCCGCGAGGCGTCCTGGATGCCGGCGACCGTCCGGCGGATTGGACGTCCCGCGTCGCGGGTGTCCGCTGCGCTGGAGGCGTCCGATCCTCGC
The DNA here is from genome assembly GCA_039794265.1 of Myxococcota bacterium. GTDB lineage: Bacteria > Myxococcota_A > UBA9160 > UBA9160 > PR03 > CAADGG01. Next base: position 136,424 of record JBDIVR010000008.1, on the reverse strand, counting down.
GTCCGGATGCGAAAGAGGCGCTTCGCCGAGCCGGCGCCGTTCTTCGATACGATCCCGCTCGGCGACCTGCGGGCGCACGTGCGACCGGAGGCGACCCCGCCGAAGGAGACGCGATGATCGAGCGCGTGATCGAGCAACGCCGCCGCGATCTCGGCGGCTTCGAGGTCGGGCGCGTGCTGCCGTCATCAGGTCGGCGCATGGTCGGCCCCTTCGTGTTCTTCGACCACATGGGGCCGGTGGACTTCCCGGCCGGCATCCCGCGTTCGGTGGATGTGCGCCCGCACCCGCACATCGGCCTGTCGACGGTCACCTACCTGTTCGACGGCGAGATCATGCACCGCGACAGCGTCGGCTCGGAGCAGGCGATCCGGCCCGGCGAAGTGAACTGGATGACCGCCGGGCGCGGCATCACCCACTCCGAGCGCTTCGAGCGCGCGCGGCGCGCGGGCGGGCCCATGCACGGGATCCAGGCCTGGGTGGCGTTGCCGCGCGAGGACGAGGAGACGGATCCCGGCTTCGTCCATTACGGGGCCGATGCGCTGCCGACCCTGGAAGGAGACGGAGGGCGTGGCCGGTTGATCGCCGGCGAAGCCTTCGGCGTCCGCTCGCCCGTGCGCACGCACGCGCCGATGTTCTACGCGCACTGGGCGCTCGACTCGGGCGCGCGCATGGAACTGCCGGCCGAGCATTCCGAGCGAGCGCTCTACGTCGCGACCGGCTCGGTCGAAGTCGATCATCGCGTCCACGGGCCCGGAAAGATGCTCGTGTTCGCTCCCGGCGAGCCGGTCGTGCTCATCACGGCTGAGGCGGCGACCGTCCTGGTGCTCGGAGGCGAGCCGCTCGGCGAGCGATTCGTCGAATGGAACTTCGTCTCGTCTTCGCGCGAGCGCATCGAGCAGGCGAAGGCCGACTGGCGCGCCGGCCGCATGAAGCTCCCCGATCTCGATGACGCGGAGTGGATCCCGCTGCCGGGCGATCCGGAGACCCCGCCCGAGCCGATGTCCTAGCGCTCGGCGCGGCGAATCCGAGGCGCCAGCGATTCGGCCACGTGCCGGGATTCGAGCAGGGGATCAGCAGTTGTTCGAGTCCGGCGCGATCGTGTTGCCCATCGCGCGGCAGTCCAAAGTCCTGGCACGTGAACGGAGGGCCGAAGGAAGTCTGAGCGCGACGGCGGCATGCGAGGCGCGCCGCCGCTCTCAGGCCTCCCGCGTCGGCAGCGAGCCGACGAAGTCCATCTTGCCGAGCGGCACGCCGTTGTGTCGCAGGATCGCGTAGGCTGTCGTTGCGTGAAAGAAGAAGTTCGGGACGGCGACGTGGATCAGGTAGTCGTTGCCGAGCAGCCAACGCCCGCCGAGCCACGGCGGCGCCACCCTCCGTTGCTCTGCGCCGGCCAGATCGCCTTCCTGCGCGGTCGCCAGGAAATCGCTGCACTTGCGGATCCGCTGGCGCAGCTCGGCGAAGGTGGTCTCGGTGTCCGGATGGGACGGCGCCGGCTTGTCGCAAAGGTAGGCGCAGGCGTACTTCGCCTGGTCGCATGCGGACTGCACCTGCTGGACGAACGAGAACTGGTCCGGCGCGAGGCGCGCCTGCGCGAGCACGTCCACGTCGAAGGATCGTTCCTTCGCGGACTGCTCCGCCTTGTCCATCCACTGCGAGAGGTTGTCGAGGGTCTTGCGGAAGAGCTGGAGGGTTTCGTAGGGGGTCATCGCGATCTCCTGGGCGCGGGCGCGCGGGGTAGGGTCCGCCGCAGTCTGCGCCAGCTCCCGGGCGCCGTCATCCGCCGCGCCGAGGACCGGGTCGTCCGGCTCACGCGTACTCCGGCGCGCCTCCCGGCTTCCATTTGATGTTGCAGCCGATGCTGGCGCGCTGCTCCTCCGGGACCGGCCGGCCGCTCGACAGCGCGTCGGCTGCGGCGCGGAGGTCACGCCCGGTGACCGGAACGTCGTTGCCCGGGCGGCTGGCGTCGAACTGGCCCCGGTAGACGAGGCGCCGGTCGCCGTCGAACAGGAAGAAGTCCGGCGTGCAGGCGGCGCGATACGCCTTCGCGACGGCCTGCGACTCGTCGACGAGGTACGGGAACACGTAGCCGGCCCGGGCGCTCTCTTCGGCCATGCGCGGCGGGGCGTCGTCCGGCACGGCACGCGCGTCGTTGGAGTTGATCGCGACGATCGCGAGCCCGCGCGCCGCGTACTCGCGCGCGAACGCGGCGAAGCCGTCGCGCAGGTGCTCGACGTACGGGCAGTGGTTGCACCAGAACGCCACCAGCAGACCCGGCGCGTCGGCGAAGTCGTCACGCGCGACGACCTTCCCGTGCGGGTCGGGCAGCCGAAAGTCCGGCGCTTCGGTCCCGAGCGGGAGCATCGTCGAAGGCGTGAGGGCCATCGGGTCCTCCGGGCAGCGGGATGGAGGCGCGGGGCACCAACGCTGGCGTTCGGGCGCCGGCCACGGGATGCTACCGCGATGGCGAGTTCGACGCGCGTGCTGCTGGACGGCCTCCGCTTCCCCGAAGGACCGCGCTGGCACGACGGCAAGCTGTGGTTCTCCGACATGCACGACGGGGTCGTCCGGACGCTCGATCGGGACGGGCGCAGCGAGACCGTGGTCGCCGTTCCGCACGAGCCGTCCGGCCTCGGCTGGCTCCCCGACGGCCGACTCCTCGTGGTGTCGATGCAGGACCGCCGGCTGCTGCGGCTCGATCCGGACGGCCTCGTTCCGGTCGCCGATCTCTCGCCGTTCGCCACGTGGCACTGCAACGACATGGTCGTCGACGGCCAGGGCCGCGCCTACGTCGGCAACTTCGGCTTCGACCTCCACGCGCAGGCGCCGCTGGTGCCGGCGAACCTGGTGCTCGTCACGCCCGACGGCCGCGCGGAGGTCGTCGCGCCGGATCTGCTGTTCCCGAACGGCACCGTCATCACGCCGGACGGCCGGACGCTGATCGTCGCCGAGAGCTTCGGCGCGCGGCTCACGGCGTTCGACGTCGCTGCCGACGGCCGGCTCTCGAACCGCAGGATCTGGGCCCAGCTGACGCCGCAGCCGGACGGACGGACGCCCGTCCCGGACGGCATCTGTCTCGACGCCGAAGGCGCCGTCTGGGTTGCGTCTCCGGTGACCGGCGAGGTGCTGCGCGTGCGCGAAGGGGGCGCCGTCGCGCAGCAGATCCCCGTCGGCCGGATGGCGATCGCGTGCATGCTCGGCGGGCCGGAGCGCCGGACGCTGTTCATCTGCACGTCCGAAACGCTGGACCCCGCCGCCACCGAGAGACGAACCGGACGCATCGAGGCGGTCGACGTCGACGTGCCCGGCTCCGGCTGGCCCTGAGCGCCGCGCGCGGCGGGATCCCGCCGGTGTACCCTGCGCACGCATCGCCACCCGTTCCCCGAAGGAGACCGGCTCGTGACCACTCCGCTCTGGTGTCTCGCGATCACCGCCTTGCTTCCGTTCCTGCTGTCGTTCAGCGGCGGCTACTTCCGGATGCGTCAGTTCGGCAGCATCGACAACAAGCATCCGCGGATCCAGGCGGCGAAGCTCGAGGGCGTCGGCGCGCGCGTCTATGCGGCGCAGGCCAACGCATGGGAGGCGCTGACCGTGTTCACGGCGGCGCTGGTCGTCCTGCACCTGGCCAACCCGGAAGCGGCACGCGGATCGACGGCCGCGAATCTCTCGACGGTCTTCCTGCTGACCCGCGTCGCGCACCCGATCGCCTACGTCGCCAACCAGGATCTCGTGCGCTCGGTCGTGTTCGTGGTCGGACTGGGATGCCTGCTCGGGCTCATCTGGCTCGCGTGAGCGGCGCCGCCGCCGCTCACAGGCCCTCGGCCGCGCTGGCGTTCTCGACCAGACGGGCATAGAACCGGATGCCGTCGGCGAGATTGTCGACGGCGAGTCGTTCGTCGATGCCGTGCGGCAGCTTGATGTCGTCGGCGCCGAAACGAAACGGCGCGAAGCGGTAGATGGCGTCGGCGATCGGCGTGTAGTGACGGGCGTCGGTCCCGCCGACGACGAGCGCCGGCGCGACGATCGCCGTCGGAAACAGCTCGCCGACCGTGCGCTGGAGCAGCGCGAAGGCCGGGCCGTCGCTCGGGGACACGGGGCTCGGGTCGCGCGGTTCGCGCAGGAAGTCGACGGCGATGTCGGGGTTGGCGATCGTCTCGCGGGTCCGCTCGAGCACGCCGTTGGCGGTGTCTCCGGGCAGCAGTCGGAAGTTGACGGCCGCCGTGGCTTCGACCGGCAGTACGTTGTCCTTCGGCGACCCGGACAGCATCGTCACGGCCGTCGTCGTCCGCAGCAGCGCGTTGATCGCGGGCTGGTCGCCGGCGAACCAGTCGAGCGGTCGCGCGAAGAGGTCGAGATTGGCGAGCGGGATGCGCAGCCCGAGTGGCATCTCCGGCGCGAGCCACTGGAAGAACGAGCCGGTCACGCCGCCGACCGAGACCGGCATCGGACTCTCGTCGACGCGCACGACGGCCCGTGCGACGGCGACCGTCGCGGTGTTGCGCGGCGGAGTCGAGGAGTGTCCACCGGCGGCCTTCGCGACCAGGCGGAGCGTCGCGAATCCCTTCTCTGCGACCCCGAACGGCGCAACCAACCCGTCGAAGCCGGGCAGCACGCCGGCCTCGAGCAGCGCGAAGCCCTCGTCGAGCACGAGCGCGGCGCGCACGCCCCGCGCGGCCAGGGTCTCGGCGATGCGCACGGCGCCGGTCGGGCCGCCGACCTCCTCGTCGTGGCCGAACGCCAGGATCACGGTCCGCCGCGGCGCGAAGCCCTCGCCGAGCAGCAGCTCGACGGCCTCGCAGATCGCGATCAGCGGCCCCTTGTCGTCGATCGTGCCGCGCCCCCAGACGATGCCATCGGCAATCGCTCCGGCGAACGGCGGGTGGCTCCATAGCTCTTCGTTCTCCGCCGGCACGACGTCCTGGTGGGCGAGCAGAACGAGGGGAGGCAGGCTGGCATCGCTGCCGAGCCATGTATACACGAGAGAATGTTCGGACACGCGTTCGAGCGCCAGCGTCTCGTGCAGTCGCGGGTAGGTCTCGGCCAGCCACGCGGCGAACGCCAAGAAGGCGTCGGCCTGGAGATCCTCGGGATCCGAGCTGTACGAGATCGTCGGGATCCGGATCGCCTCGGCGAGATGGCGTGCGGCGCGGTCGGCGTCGACGACGCGCGCCGGCGCCGGCGGCACCGAGACCTGGCGCGACGGCAGCCGCAGCGCGCGCACCGTCAGCAGCACGGCGGCGAACAGCAGCAAGGCGGCGACGACGCCGAGCAGCCGGAGAACGGTACGGAGCATCGGGACCTCCCGGGTCGGGTGCGGGGAGCGGACGCCGGAGCGTACCCGTCCGGGCTACGTCGACACCACCCCGGCCGGCGCCACTTCTAGATCGAACGCCGCCGCCAGCAGCGCCTTCGTGTAGGCCTCGCGAGGCTGCTCGAACAGCGTCTCGGCGGGCCCCTGCTCGACGACGCGGCCGGCGCGCAGCACCAGCACGTGGTGGCTCATCGCCCGGACCACGCGCAGGTCGTGGCTGATGAACAGATACGCGAGGCCGTGTTTGCGCTGCAGCGCGCGCAGCAGCTCGACGATCTGCGCCTGCACGGAGACGTCGAGCGCCGAGGTCGGCTCGTCGAGCACGACGAGCTGGGGCCGCAGCACCATGGCCCGCGCGATCGAGATCCGCTGGCGCTGCCCGCCGGAGAACTCGTGCGGGTAGCGATGGCGGCTCTCCGGATCGACGCCGACCTCGGCGAGCACCTCGACGACGCGCTGCTCGCGCTCGGCGTGGTCGCCGATGCCGTGGATCTCGAGCCCTTCGCCGACGATGCGCCCGACCGGCAGCCGCGGCGACAGGCTCGCGAACGGGTCCTGGAACACGACCTGCATCTGCCGGCGCAGCGGGCGGGTGTCGGCCCAGCGCAGTCCCTGCAGCTCGCGGCCGTGGAACTGGATCGAACCCTCGCTGCGCTCGAGGCGCAGCAGGCCGAAGCCGAGCGTGGTCTTGCCGCTGCCGCTCTCGCCGACGATGCCGACGGTCTCGCCGGCGCGGACGGCGAGCGTGACCCCGTCGACGGCCTTCACGTGTCCGACGGTCCGGCGCAGCAGTCCCTTCCGGATCGGGAACCACACGCGCACGTCGCGCCCCTCGAGCACGATCGGCGCATCTGCGGCGGGAGGGGCCGGGGCGCCCTTCGGCTCGGCCGCGAGCAGATGACGCGTGTAGGGATGCTCCGGCGCCGCGAAGATCCGGGACGCCGGTCCCTGCTCGACGATCTCGCCCGCGCGCATCACGCCGACGCGGTCCGCCATCTTGCGGACGACGCCGAGGTCGTGGGTGATCAGCAGCAGCGCCATGCCGAGCTTCGCGCGCAGGTCGCGCAGCAGCGCGAGGATCTGCGCCTGGATCGTCACGTCGAGGGCAGTCGTCGGTTCGTCGGCGATCAGCAGGTCCGGCTCGTTCGCCAGCGCCATCGCGATCATCACGCGCTGCCGCTGGCCGCCCGAGAGCTCGTGCGGGAAGGCGGCGAGCCGGCGTTCGGCCTCGTCGAGACCGACCAGCTGCAGCAGCTCGATCGTGCGCGCGCGCGCGGCCGTCGGCGTCAGCGGCCGGTGCAGCGTCAAGATCTCGCCGATCTGCCGCTCGACGCGATGGAGCGGGTTCAGCGAAGTCATCGGCTCCTGGAAGATCATCGCGGCGCGGTTCCCGCGCACCTCCCGCAGCACCGGCTCCGGCGCGCCGATCATCTCGCGTCCGTCGAAGCGGATGCTGCCGGACGCGTAGCGGGCCGAGGCCGGCAGCAACTGCAGGATCGACAGCGCCGTCACGGACTTGCCGGATCCGCTCTCGCCGACCAGCGCCATCGTCTCGCCGCGCTCGACGCGGAACGACACGCCGCGCACGGCGTCCACGCGGCTCTCTCCGTCGCCGAAGGACACCGAGAGATCGCGGACTTCGAGCAGCGCCGTCACGCCGTCGCTCCGTCGATCCCCGACGCCGGGACTGCGCCCTGCTCCGGCGGCCGCGCATCCACGCGGAAGCTGCGCCGCGGGTCGAACGCGTCCCGCACGCCCTCCCCGATGAAGACCAGCAGCGACAGCAGCAGCGCGATCACGACGAAGCCGGAGAGGCCGAGCCACGGCGCCGTCAGGTTGTTCTTGCCCTGGTTCAGCAGTTCACCGAGGGACGGGCTGCCGGGCGGCAGGCCGAAGCCGAGGAAGTCCAGCGCCGTCAGCGACGTGATCGCGCCCGATAGGATGAACGGAAGGAAGGTCAGGGCGGCGGTCATCGCATTCGGCAGGATGTGCCGGATCATGATCGTCACGTCGCGAGCCCCGAGTGCGCGAGCGGCGCGCACGTAGTCGAAGTTGCGCGTGCGCAGGAACTCGGCGCGAACCACGCCGACCAGGCTCATCCACGAGAACAGCAGCAGCAGCCCGAGCAGCCACCAGAAACTCGGCTGCACGATGCTGGCGAGGATGATCAGCAGGTACAGCGTCGGCAGGCTCGACCAGATCTCGATGAAGCGCTGGAAGAACAGATCGATCCGGCCGCCGAAGTAGCCCTGGACGGCGCCGGCGGCGATCCCGACCCCCGACGACAACACCGTCAGGATGCCGCCGAACAGCACCGAGATCCGGAAGCCGTAGACGAGCCGGGCGGTGACGTCGCGGGCCTGGTCGTCGGTGCCGAGCCAGTTGCGCGCGCTCGGCGGCGACGGTGCCGGGCTCGGCAGGTCGCGCACGTTGGTGTCGTACGAGTACGGAATCGGCGGCCACAGCAGCCAGCCCTTCGCCCGGATCAGCTCCTGGACCTCGGCGTCCCGATAGTGTGCTTCGGTCTCGAAGAAGCCGCCGAAGGTGGTCTCCGGGTAGGCGCGCAGCACCGGGACGTAGAAGCGACCGTCGAAGCGGACCAGCAGCGGCTTGTCGTTCGCCACCAGCTCGGCGGGCAGCGTGCCGAGGAACAACACGGCGAAGATCCACAGCGACCACACGGCGCGCCGGTTGGCCCGGAACGCCGCCAGGCGGCGCCGGCCGACCTCGCCGAGCCGTCCGCTCGAGGGAACCCGCATCGGCACCTAGACCTCTCGCCCTTCGAAGTCGATGCGGGGGTCCACCAGCATGTAGCTGAGGTCGCCGACGAGGCCGAGGAACAGGCCGAGCAGCGTGAAGATGTACAAGGTCCCGAACATCACCGGGTAGTCGCGGTTGACCGCCGCCTCGAAGCCGAGCAGGCCGAGTCCGTCGAGCGAGAAGATCACTTCGATCAGCACCGAGCCGGTGAACAGGATCCCGATGAAGGCCGCCGGGAAGCCGGCGATGACGATCAACATGGCGTTGCGGAACACGTGCCCGTAGAGCACGCGCCGCTCCGGCAGTCCTTTGGCGCGCGCCGTCACGACGTACTGCTTGTGGATCTCCTCGAGGAACGAGTTCTTCGTGAGGATCGTCAGCGACGCGAAGCCCCCGATCACGAGCGACGCCACCGGCAGCGCGATGTGCCACAGGTAGTCGAGAACCCGGGCGGGCCACGTGAGGTCGTGCCAGTTCTCCGACGTGAGGCCGCGCAGCGGAAACCAGTCCAGGTAGCGGCCGCCGGCGAACACGACGACCAGCAGGATCGCGAACAGGAACGCCGGGACGGCATTGCCGAAGATCACGACGCCGCTGCTCCAGACGTCGAAGCGCGAGCCGTCCCGGACGGCCTTGGTGACGCCGAGCGGGATCGAGATCAGGTAGACCAGTAGCGTGGTCCAGAGCCCCAGCGAGATCGACACCGGCATCTTCTCGAGGATCAGCGAGATGACGCTCTGGCTGCGGAAGTAGCTCTCGCCGAAGTCGAAGCGCAGGTAGCCGCTCAGCATCTGCGCGAACCGCTCGTGCACTGGCTTGTCGAAGCCGAACTGCCGCTCGAGGCGCTCGATGTACTCGCGATCCAGGCCCTGCGCGCCGCGGTAGCGGCTGCCCTCGCTGCCGCCGGGGCCGCGCCCGGCGGCGAGCGTCTCGCCGCCGGCGCCGGAGACGCGCGCGGTGGCGCCGACCGCCGTGCCTTCGAGCTGCGCGAGGATGCGCTCGATCGGCCCGCCCGGCACGACCTGGGCGACGGCGAAGTTGACCAGCATGATCGCCAGCAGTGTCGGCAGGATCAGCAGCAGCCGGCGGACGATGTAGGCGCCCATGGGCTCTCGCCGTCGCTACGGCTGGGGCCGCTTGGTCGCCGCATCGAGCGCGGCCGCCTTCTCGGCGTCCCACCACCACGTGTCGAGCTGCACGCCCGCCTTCGGCACGATGTCCGGCATGCCGAAGCGGTTCCAGTACGCGATCCGCTGCTTCGCGAGATACCAGTTCGGCACGACGTAGTGTCCCCACTGGAGCACGCGGTCCAGCGCCCGACTGGCGTGCGTCAGGCTCTCGCGGTCCGGCGCGGCCACGATCCGATCGACGAGCGCATCGACGACGGGATCCTGGATCCCGATCAGGTTCCGGCTGCCTTCGCGCTCCGCTGCCTCGCTGCTCCAGAGTTCCCGCTGCTCGTTGCCGGGCGACTCCGACTGCGGAAACACGGCGACCGTCATGTCGAAGTCGTAGCTGTCCATCCGCCGCCGGTACTGGGAGGTGTCGACGGTGCGCACGCTCGCGTCGATGCCGATCTTCGCCAGGTTGTTCTTGAACGGCAGCGCCACGCGCTCGAACTGCGGGCTCGCCAGCAGGATCTCGAACGCGAACGGCTTGCCGTCGCGCTGCAGCTTCCCGCCCTCGACCGTCCAGCCGGCCTCCTTCAGCAGCTCGGAGGCCCGGCGGAGGTTCGCGCGGTTGTTGCCAGAGCCATCTGTCGTCGGCGGCTGGTACTCCTTGGTGAATACCTCTTCCGGGAGCTGCGCGCGGAACGGCTCGAGCAGTGCCAGCTCCTCCGGACCGGGAAGGCCGTGCGCCGCGAGTTCCGAATTCTCGAAGTAGCTGCGCGTCCGCGTGTACTGCCCGTAGAACAGCGCCTGGTTCGACCACTCGAAGTCGAAGGCCAGTCCGAGCGCCTCTCGCACGCGGCGGTCCTGGAACAGCGGCCGGCGCAGGTTCATCGCGAAGGCCTGCATGCCGGCTGGCATGCCGAACGGCACCTCCTTCAGGACGATCCGCCCAGCTTTCACGTCCGGCGTCTGGTAGCCGGTCGCCCAGTCCTTGGCGGAGTTCTCGAGACGGAAGTCGTAGTGTCCGCCCTTGAACGCTTCGAGCGCGACGGTGGCGTCGCGGAAGTACTCGTAGCGGAGCTTGTCGAAGTTGTGCTGGCCGCGCTGTACCGGCAGCTCGCGGCCCCAGTACTCGGGCACGCGCTGGTACTCGACGAAGCGGCCGGCCTCGAACTCGCCGACTCGATAGGGGCCGCTGCCGAGCGGACGCTCGAGCGTCGTCGCCTCGAAATCGCGACCTTCCCACCAGTGCTTCGGCAGCACCGGGAGCTGGCCGAGGATCAGCGGCAGCTCGCGATTGCTGCCGGGCCCGAAGTGGAAATAGACGCCGCGCTCGCCGCGCTTCTCGACGCGGTCGACGTCGCCATAATAGAACCGGTAGAACGGCTGGCCCTTCTCGCGCAGCGTCTCGAAGGTCCAGATGACGTCCTCCGGCGTCACCGGCTTGCCGTCGTGCCAGCGCGCCTCGGGGCGCAGCTGGAACAGCACCCAGGAGCGGTCGGCCGGCGTCTGGACGGACTCGGCGAGCAGCCCGTACTCGCTGAACGGCTCGTCGGCGGCCGTCACCAGCAGCGTGTCGTAGATCTGCCCGATGCCGGCGGCGGGATTTCCCTTGATGATGAACGGATGGAAGCTGTCGAAGCTGGCCTCGATGACGCCGAAGCGGATCCGGCCGCCGCTCGGGGCCTCGGGATTCGCGTATTCGAAGTGCGCGAAGTCGGGCGGGTAGCGGAGGTCCCCGTGCATCGCGAGGCCGTGACGAGCGGGCGGATCCTCCGCGCGCGCGAGGAGCGGCGTGATGGCAAGGCCCAGCGAAGTCGCGAGCGCGGCCCATCGAGTCGGACGGATCATCGGCACCCCCAGAATCCGGGCTACGAAACTCCGAAGTATAGGCGGGGCGCGCGGTTGCGTCCCTGCGCCGGTCGGCGGGCGCGCTTGCGCGAGCGAGGTCGTGTGCTTCCCTCCGGCGCATGCTGGATCCCCGAACGCTGGCAGAGCGCCGCGAAGACGTCGTGGCGAGCGTGCGCCGCCGCGGCCTGGACGCCGACGTCGACGCCGCCGTCGCCGCCTACGAGGAAGCCGCTCGGCTGCGGACCGCCGTCGGCGAGGCGAATCGTCTCCGCAACGAGCACCAGAAGTCCGGCAGCCGCAAGATGGAGCCGGCCGAACGCGAGGCCCATGCCGGCGAGGGCCGGCGCCTCAAGGACGAGGTCGCGCGGCTGGAGGCCGAGCAGGCCGCCGCCGAGGCCCAGCTGCGCGAGACGCTGCTGGCGCTCCCGAACCTGCTGCACCCGGACGTGCCCGACGGCGGCGAGGACGACGCGCGCGAGCTGCGCCGCTGGGGCGAGCCCCGAACGTTCGATTTTCCGCCGCTCGATCACCTCGAGCTCGGACGGCGCCTCGACCTGCTGGACTTCGAGGCTGGTACCCGCGTAGCGGGACCGAAGTTCTTCTTCCTCAAGAACGAAGCAGTGTTGCTGGACCTCGCGCTGCAGCGCCTGGCGCTCGAGCTGTTGCGCGGCGAGGGCTTCCAGCTCGTCGCGACGCCGGATCTCGCGAAGGCCGAGATCGTCGATGGGCTCGGCTACAACCCGCGTGGCCCCGAAACGCAGATCTACTCGATCGCCGACAGCGAGTTGTGTCTGATCGGGACGGCCGAGATCCCGCTCGGGGGGCTCTTCGCCGGCGAGATCCTCGAAGAGGCCGCGCTGCCGGTGAAGCTGGCCGGCATCTCGCACTGCTTCCGGACGGAGGCCGGTTCGCACGGCCGCGAGAGCAAGGGGCTGTACCGGGTGCACCAGTTCAGCAAGGTCGAGATGTTCGTCGCGACGCGGCCCGAGGACTCGGATGCGATGCACGACGAGCTGCTCGCGCTCGAGGAGCGCTACTTCCAGGCGCTCGACGTGCCCTACCGCGTGCTCGACATCGCCGCCGGCGATCTCGGCGCGCCGGCCTACCGCAAATTCGATATCGAGGCGTGGATGCCCGGCCGAGGCGAGGGCGGCAGCTACGGCGAAGTGACCAGCACGTCCAATTGCACGGACTACCAGGCGCGCCGGCTCGATGCGCGCTTCAAACGCAGCGGCGCGAAGCGCAGCGAGCACCTGCACCTGCTGAACGGCACGGGCGTCGCCACATCGCGCGCGCTGATCGCCGTGCTCGAGAACCACCAGCGCGCCGACGGCGGCATCGCGATTCCGAAGGCGCTGGTCCCCTTTGCCGGGATCGACCGCATCGACCCGCGCTGACGGAGAGGCACGCATGATCGAGATCAACGGCATGGCCCACGTCATGCTGACGACCAACGACTTCCCCAGCGCGCGGGTGTTCTACGGCGAACTGCTGCCGTTCCTCGGGCTGCGGCCCGTCCTCGATGCGGAGGGCTGGTACTACTGTGTCGGCGGACGCACCGCGCTCGGCGTCCGCGCCGGCGCTCCGGAACACCAGGGCGAGCGTTTCGACCAGGGTCGCGTGGGTCTGCACCACCTGTGCTTCCGCGCCCGGCAGCGCGAGGACGTCGACGCGCTGTACGAGCAACTGCGCGCGATGGGCGCGACGATCGTCCACCCGCCCGAAGAGGGCGGCTGGGCGCCCGGCTACTACTCGATCCTGTTCGAGGATCCCGACGGCGTGCGGCTCGAGCTCAACTTCGTGCCGGGCAAGGGCCTGCTTGCCCCGGGCGCGCGGATGGGCGGCAGCTAGCCGTTCCGGCCCCATGAGCTCTCCGCCGGGTTCCGCGCAGCGTCTCGTCCTCGGCACCGCCGGCCACATCGACCACGGCAAGACCGCGCTGGTCCGCGCGCTGACCGGAGTCGACACCGACCGGCTGCCGGAGGAACAGGCGCGCGGCATCACGATCGAGCTGGGCTTCGCGCCGCTCGATCTCGGCGATGGCACGCGGCTCTCCGTCGTCGACGTGCCCGGGCACGAGCGCCTCGTGCGCACGATGGTGGCCGGCGCGACCGGCATCGATCTGGTGCTGCTGGTCGTCGCTGCCGACGAAGGCGTGATGCCGCAGACCCGCGAGCACGTTTCGATCTGCGAGCTGCTCGGTCTCGAACACGGCGTGGTGGCGCTGACGAAGGCGGACCTCGTCGACGACGAGATGGCGGCGCGGGCCGAGCTGGGGATCCGCGCGCTGCTCGGCGCTGGCCCGTTGGCCGGCGCTCCGATCGTGCGCGTCTCGGCGCTGCGCGGCGACGGCATCGACTCGCTGCGGGCGCAGCTCGCGCGACTCGCCGCGCGCGCGGCCGCGCGCACGCCGCGCACGGGTCCGGCGCGACTCGCCGTGGATCGCGTGTTCACGCTGCACGGCTTCGGCACCGTCGTCACCGGGACTCTGGTCGGCGCGCCGCTGCACGTCGGACAGATCGTAGAGCTGTTGTCGTCCGGACGGCGCGTACGCGTGCGCGGACTCCACAGTCACGGCGCGTCGCTGGAGAGCGCCGAGCCTGGGATCCGCACGGCCGTGAACCTGCAAGGGGTCGATGTCGACGAGATCGCACGCGGCGACGTCGTCGGTGAAGCGGACGCCCTGGCGCCGACCGCCGGCTTCGACGCGCAGCTGCACTGGCTCCCCGGAGCACCGGAACTCGCCGAACGCACCAGCGTGTTGCTACTGGCGGGGACCGCCGAACGGCGCGCACGTGTGTCGCCGATCGGCGCGGGTAGCTTTGCGCGCGTCCACATCGAGGGCGCGCCGCTCGCGCTGCTGCCGGGTGATCGCTTCGTGCTGCGCGGCTTCGCGCGGCTACCCGGCGGCGGGACGACGCTCGGCGGCGGCACCGTGCTCGATGTCGTGCCGCAGCGCCGCCGCCGCAGCGATCCTGTGCTTGCGCGAGACCTCGTCGCCTTCGCCCGGCGCGACCCGGAGACCGACGTCCTCGTGCGGGTCGCCCGCGCCGGCCTCGACGGGATCTCGTTCGATGCGTTGCGGCGCGTGACGGGACTCCGGCGTGAAGCGCTCGACGAGCTCGCGGATCGGCTCGCTGCGGCGGGACGCATCGATCGCAGCGCCGACGGCGCGCTGCTGTTGGCACCCGATGCCGTGCGCGATCTCGAACGCCGGATCGTCACGGCGCTCGAGACGAGTCACCGCGAGGATCCCATCGCGAGCGGCTTCGCGCGCGGTGCGCTGGCCGGCGCGTTGCCAGAGAATGTTCCGGCGGCGGCGCTGGACCTCGCACTCGAGCGTCTCGTCGCGGTGGGTCGCGTCGTCGCGCGGCCTACCGGGTTGCGCCTTGCGAGCCATCCGGATGGCGCCGTGCTCGCGGACGCGGACCGCGCCGTTGCCGACGCAATTCGAGACGGCGCACGCGGCGCGGGACTCCGGCCACCGGCGCTCGACGAGTGGGCCGCGCAGCTCGGCCGAACCCCCCAGCAGCTGCGGCCGCTGCTCGCCCACCTCGAGCGTGAAGGCGTCCTCGTGCGGGCGCCCGGGGATCTCTGGTTCGACCGCGCCGCCGTCGATGCCCTGCGCGAGCGCGTCGTCGCCGCGCTCCGCGTGCATGGCGGCCTCGACACGCCTGCGTACAAGGACCTCATCGGCACCACGCGCAAGCACGCCGTCCCGCTGATGGAGTTCTTCGACGGCGAGCGGACGACGCTGCGCGTCGGCAACCGGCGGGTGTTGCGAAAGGGGTCCTGAACCCCCGAAGCCGCCGCGACCCGCGTCAGCGGTTCAGCGAAGCCATGAACGCCGGCGGGTAGCGCTCCCCGGCGGCGACACCGCGCGGCGCCAGCTCGTCGATGCGCGCGAGCTCCTGGGCCGACAGCGAGACCGAGAACGCCGCGGCGTTCTCCTCGAGGTAGCGGCATCGCTTGGTGCCGGGAATCGGCACGATGTCGTCGCCCTGCGCGTGCACCCACGCGAGCGCGA
This sequence comes from Myxococcota bacterium, assembly GCA_039794265.1. GTDB lineage: Bacteria > Myxococcota_A > UBA9160 > UBA9160 > PR03 > CAADGG01. The sequence goes on along the minus strand of JBDIVR010000008.1, from coordinate 121,366 downwards.
GCTGGCCCGGTGTCACGCCCTTCTCGGCCGCCAGCTCCTCGACACGTCGAACCAGCTCGAGGTTGCGGTCGAAGTTCTCGCCCTGGAAGCGCGGAGAGAAGCGGCGGTAGTCGTCCGGCGCCAGGTCCTCGAAGCGGCGGATCTGTCCGGTGAGGAAGCCTCGTCCGAGCGGGCTGTAGGCGACGAAGCCGATGCCGAGCTCTCGGCACGCCGCCAGCACGCCGTCCTCCGGGTCGCGGCTCCACAGCGAGTACTCGCTCTGCAGCGCGCTGATCGGATGGACGGCGCACGCGCGCCGCAGCGTCTCCGCGCCGGCCTCCGACAGTCCGAGGAAACGGACCTTGCCGGCCTGCACCAGCTCGGCCATCGCGCCAACAGTGTCTTCGATCGGCACATCCGGATCGACGCGGTGCTGATAGTACAGATCGATCCGGTCGATACCGAGCCGCTGCAGGCTCCCGTCGCACGACGAACGCACGTAGTCCGGGCGGCCGCACACGCCGCGCACGCGGGGATCCGACGCATCGCGGAGGATGCCGAACTTGGTCGCGATGACGAAGCGCTCGCGCTGCCCGCGCACCGCACGGCCGACCAGCTCCTCGTTCCGGTACGGCCCGTACATGTCGGCGGTGTCGAGGAGGTTGATCCCGAGTTCGAGCGCGCGATGGATCGTCGCGATCGACTCCGCGTCGTCGCGCGGGCCGTAGAACTCGGACATGCCCATGCAGCCGAGGCCCTGCGCCGAGACGACGAGGCCGTGGGCTCCGAGCGGACGTTGCAACATCGCGAACGCTCCCGTGGCTCTGGCCGCGGTTTCAGGGGTTCTCCGTCAACGGCGCGCCCAGATCGACTCCCGCCGCCGCCGTCGGCATCGCCAGCCCGGACGCCGCCGACGTCGCCATCGTGGCCCGCGCGGCTGCGACGGCCACTTCGATCGTCCGGGCCGAGCGAATCTGCGCCGCGAGGCCGAGCACCGCATCGATGTAGGCATCCGAGCGGTTGTAGTGCCAGATCATCTCGCGCCGCTTGGACTCCGGGATGCGCGGCTGCCAGCCGTAGCTCCGCAGGAAGCGCGCCGCCGACGCGATCGCGTCCTCCGGATCGTAGAGACTCACCTTGCCGTCGCCGTTGCCGTCGGTGCCGAACGCGATGTAGTTGAGCGGCAGGAACTGCGGCAAGCCGAACGCCCCTGCCGACGAGCCGCGGATGTCGAGCGGATCGATGTCGTTCTGCGCCGCGATCTCGAACGTCGCGACCACCTGCGGATAGAAGATCCCTTCGAGATAGCGGGCCCGCTCGCGCACGCGCTCGGCGAGCTCCGGGTCGACGACGCCGGACTTCGGCGTATTGCGCGACAGGTTGCGCGCGACGTTGTGCGGCTCGTTCGCCATCGCGAGCCGCGCGAGCCGGTGCAGCACGATGCTGCGTCCGGTGTTGCGACCGCACGCCGTCTCGACGTGGAGGATCGCGGCGAGCACCGAGCCGTCGACGCCGTGCACGCGCTCGGCGTCGTCGAGCGCCACCGCGTGCTCCGACGCGCAGCGCTGGGCGCGCGCGACGCTGTCGCTGCGCAGGAAGTGGCGGTACATCGCGTGGGACTCGCGCGGGTTCAGGCCGAAGTAGAGCCCGTCGAACGGCGGCACACGATCGTCTGCGAACGCGCGGGCGACGCGTTCTCGCGGGATGCCGTGGCTCGCGACGCGATCGACCATCCAGCCCCAGCCCTTGGCGCGCGCCGCCAGCACCGCCGGCGTCGGCGGAGCGTTGCGATCGGGCGCCGGTTCGCGCTCGGCGCGCAGCCGCGCGAGCGCGTCGCTGTACGCGCGCTCGCGGGCGGCGCGTTCCCGTTCGGCCTGCGCGTCGATCGCGTGCACTGCGGCGGACCCCGGCGTCGCGACGACGTAGGCCGCGCCAGCCGGGGCGCGGTTGGTAGGGGCACAGCCGGCGACCAGCAGGCCGAGCCCCAGCGCGAGCGCCGCGCTGGCGAAGCGCGCACGTCGCGGACCAGAATGGGTTCGTCGGGAGGAACCGGAGGAGCAGGGGCGCATGGCAAACCTTTCGGGGGGCTCGCCGGGGCGTATCGACTTGCCGGTCCTGGGGATTGACCGCGCGGACCAGAGGAGCGTCGCCCGGAATCACGCGCTCGTCAACGCGGTCGGCCGCTGGTCCCGCTCGGTCGCCTGGCCGACGGTTTCCCGGGAACGCTCGGTGGAGTTCTCCAGGAAGCGCTCCGCTCGATCGCCGAGTCTCCGAGGTGCTTCTACCATACGTTCGATCTTCTCCCTCTCGTTCTTTGCGCTGCTGCTGTCGCGAGGGCCGAGGTCCGCGATCGCCTCGACCGACTCGAGTTCGTGCTCGTGCTACCGGGTCTGCCGGAGGCGATCGCATCACCCACTATCAGACCGCCTACGACGCCGCGCTCTTCGGCTCGATCCCGGACGCCTCGCAGGGCGAGGCGCCGCTCGTCGTCACCACGCACGGGCTCGCCGCGAGCATCTGGCAGGAGCAAGGCGTTCTCATCGCGAGCGGCGCTCCCGCGGAGTGAGAGGCGGCCGGGCTCTCCGGCGAGATGCGCGGCTGCCCGAGTCCCGTTGGCGGTACCGGCACTCGCGCCGACCGCCTGCGCCTTCCCTTCCGCTTGGTCGCCGTCGATACTGAGGTGAAAAAACCTCAGTATCGACGCAGTGCTGCCGATCGGTTCGCGGAGACTCAGGGGTCCGCCAGGAGGCTTGCGATGTCCATCTTTGCGTCGATCCCGCCCTCGCTGCGGCTCGCTTCGGCACTGCTGCTTCTCGCGAACACAACGCTCCCGGGCCCGTCTCGCGCGGACTCGCTGAGCGCCATGTGCGCAGCTCTCGACGGCGGCGCTTACGACCCGGTCCTGGGTCCCGTGATCGCGCCGTCTCCCGCGGCGCCGCGACCGGAGAGGGGCGTGCCGCTCCTCGATCCGGCCTTCGGCACCTGCCTGGTCCGCGCCACTGACCACGCGAACGAGCCGCCCTCCGGATTCGCGCGCAACGACTACTCGCGGCGCCAGGCCTTCAACGCCGACCGGACGCGCTTCCTCGTCTATGCACTCGACGGCCATTGGCACCTGTACGACGCGGAGAATCTCTCGTACGTGCGCGTGCTGCCGGGCCTCGCCGCGGACGCAGAACCCCAGTGGCACCCGACCGATCCCCGCCGTCTGTACTTCGTACCGACCAACGGCGGCCTGGTGCTGCAGGAGCTCGACGTCGTGACCGGCGCCATCGCCACTGCCGCTGACTTTTCCGGCACGCTTCCCTGGGACGACGCGGCTCGGGTCTGGACCCGCTCCGAGGGCAGTCCCTCGGCCGACGGCCGCTACTGGTGCTTCCAGGCCGAGACGGCGGCCTTCGCGATCCGCGGCGTCTTCGTCTACGACCTGACGATGCAGCAGGTCGTCGGCACCCGCGCGCTCGCGGCCCGGCCCGATCACGTCAGCATGTCGGCGTCCGGCCGCTGGTGTGTCGTCTCGCATCTCGCGGGCGATGGCGGCACGGTCGCGTGGAATCGCACCTTCACCGACTCGCTACCGCTGCACCACACTTCGGAGCACTCCGACCTCGCGTTCGGCGCCAGCGGCGACGACATGTTCGTCTTCGTCGACTACCAGTCCAACGACGGCGACCTCTTGATGGTGAACCTCGATACCGGCGAGCGGACGGCGCTGTTCCCGACCTACATCGGGGGCACCGCCACCGCCTACCACGTGTCCGGCAAGAGCTTCGCGCGGCCGGGCTGGGTGCTGCTGTCCACGTACGCCGATAGCGGCCCGGAGAAGTGGCTGCACCGCCGGATCCTGGCGGTCGAGCTCGTCGAGAATCCCCGCCTCGTGCAGCTCGCCCATCACCACAGCGAGTACAACGGCTACTGGACAGAGCCCCATGCCTCGGTGAGCCGAGACTTCTCGCGCGTGCTCTTCTCCTCCAACTGGGGGAGCACGTCCGACACCGACGTCGACGCGTACATGATCCGCCTCCCGTCGGACCTGGCGATCTTCGCCCCGGAGCCGGGAGCCGGGCTCGGGACTGCCGTGAGCTTCGCCGTCCTCGCGACGGTCGCGGGGCGAAGGAGTCGCCGCCGCGCGAACTCCCAAGCTCCCACGCCGGGACCTCGCGGGCGTAGCGTCTGGACCAGGGCTTCGACCAGGAGCCTCACGCGCATCGGCATGTGACGCCGCGCGGGACCGAGCAACGAGAGGGGCGCGTGCGAGCGCCGAAGTCCGCGAGGACCTCGACCGTTCCCAGCAGGTCTTCGGCCACGACGAACTTGCCGGCGATGCCCACGGAGCGTCGCGCTCGTGTGGTCGGTCAGCGCCTCGAGTGTGCGCGGCACGCCGGCGAGCTCGGCGAGATCGAAGCGGTCCGCCACTAGGTCGACGTGGCGGTTCCCCGGATCTCCGTCGCGCTGCCCGAGAGCGGTGTCACGCTCGCCGCCTCGTGTACGTCACGAGCCCGATACCCAGCAGTGCGGAGAGCCCGAGCGCGCTCGATTCCGGCTCCGGGACCGAGATGACGGCGACGAAGGCTTCCCGACGCTGGCTCGGATTCAGGGCGATCCCGACGACCGTCGTCCCGTCGGCGGAGATCCCCGTCGCGTCGATGAGCTGCCAGCCGGTCAAGCCGACGCCCGCGTCGGTGAGAAACGCCTCGAGCGACTGCATGCCGTTCGTCGCGTCCCAGAGAAAAGCCCGGTCGCCCGAGGCGGTAGCGCCTCGACCGACGACGACGGAGCCATCTGCGGAGACCGCCCGGGCCTCGCTCGAGAAGCTCCCGCCCGGGAGGTCGCCGAGGCCTTGCATCCCGCCCGCCGCATGCCAGAGGACGGCCTGGTCGCCCGATGCGGAATTGCCTCGGCCCACGATGACGGAGCCATCTGCGGAGACGGCCCGGGCCTCGCTCGAAAAGGTCCCGCCCGCGAGATCGCCGAGAGGTCGCATGTTGCCCGTCCCATCCCAGACGAAGGCCTCGCTGCCCGACGCGGAGCTGCCTCGGCCGACCACCGTGGCGCCGTCGGCGGATACGCCGAGCGCTTCGCTGGAGTTGATCCCGCCCGGGAGATCCGCGAGCCCCATCATCGGGTTCGTCCCTACCCGGACGAAGGCTACGGAGATCGAAAGACCGGACGCGCCCCGACCGACCACGATCGAGCCGTCCGCGGACACGGCCCGGGCCTCGCTGGAGTTGATCCCACCCGAGAGATCCCCGATGCCCTGCATCGCGCTCGTTCCCTTCCGAACGAATGCCTGCGTGTTCGACGAAGCGGAGGCGCCGCGACCGACCACGGTCGAGCCATCCTCCGAAATCGCCCAGGCTTCGCTCGAAAAGATCCCGCCCGCGAGATCGCCGAGACCCCGCATCCCGTTCGTCGCGTCCCAGACGAAGGCCTCGGGCCCGGACGCCGAGTTGCTCCGGCCGACCACGATGGAACCATCTCCGGAGACGCCGGTGGCTTCGCTGAAGAAGGTCCCGCCCGGGAGATCCCCCAGCGGCAGGAAGTCGAATGCGAAGGCCGCGGGCGGAGACACGAGAGAAGCAAGCAGCGAACCGAGGACGAGACAGCGCACAGGCCCCCCCCTGCTGGCAACCGTGAGGGGACCCCTCCGAGTCCCCCGGATTCCGCGCCATGCTGGCACAAGAATCGCTTCGACGCGCTCGGCGCGGGGGCATACCGTGAGGCAACGATGAAAGAACGCAAGGAACGTCCCCGCCCCTCTCACGTCACCCGAGAGCTACGCCGCCCCGCTCCGCACCTCCGCCCACGCCCAGTCGAGCCACGGCAGCAGCGCTTCGAGGTCGGCGCGCTCGATCGTCGCGCCGCCCCAGATGCGCAGGCCGGGGGGCGCGTCGCGGTAGCTGGCGATGTCGTAGGCGACGCCTTCTTCCTCGAGCAGCGCGACGAGCTCCTTGACGGCGCCGGCCTGCGCCGGTTCGTCGAGCGAGCGGAACCACGGGTCGGCGATCTGCAGGCAGATCGACGTGCACGAGCGCGTCGTCGGGTCGCTCGCGAGGAAGCCGACCCACGGCGTGCGCGCAACCCAGTCGGCGACGGCGGCGAGATTGCCTTCGGCGCGCCGGATCAAGCCGTCGAGGCCGCCGACGGACTCCGCCCACGTGAGCCCGTCGAGCGCGTCCTCGACGCACAGCATCGACGGCGTGTTGATCGTGGCGCCGGTGAAGAGCGCCTCGTCGAGCTTGCCCTTCCTGGTCATCCGGAAGATCTTCGGCAGCGGCCACGGGGGTGTGTAGGACTCGAGGCGCGCGACCGCGCGCGGCGACAGCGCGAGCATCCCGTGCGCCGCCTCGCCGCCGAGCACCTTCTGCCACGACCACGTGACGACGTCGAGCTTGCCCCACGGCAGCGCCATCGCGAACACCGCCGACGTCGCGTCGCACAGCACGAGGCCCCGGCGATCGGTGGCGATCCAGTCGCCGCCGGGCACGCGGACGCCGGACGTCGTGCCGTTCCACGGGAACACCACGTCCTTGTGGAAGTCCACCTGCGCGAGATCCGGCAGCTCGCCGTACGGCGCGGACAGCACGCGCGCGTCGAGCTTCAGCTGCTTCGTCGCGTCGGTGACCCACTCCTGCCCGAAGCTCTCCCACGCCAATACGTCGACCGGCCGCTCGCCGAGCAGCGACCACATCGACATCTCGACGGCGCCCGTGTCCGACGCCGGCACGATCGCGAGCTTCCAGTCGGCCGGCATGCCGAGCAGCGCACGGCTCTTGTCGAGGACGGCCTGCAGCCGGGCCTTCGGCGCCTTCGCGCGGTGCGAGCGCCCGAGCAGGGCGCCCTTCAATGCGTCGAACGACCAGCCCGGCCGTTTGGCGCAGGGGCCGGACGAGAACTCCGGGCGCTGGGGACGGCGGACGGGCTTGTCGGCCAAGGTGGGGCCTCGCGGTGGAAAGAGGAGACGCAAAGTATCCGACGGCTCGTGCCGCGGCCATGCGCGTGGGCCACTCCGAGCGGGGGCGCGCTGGTCGCGTACCATCGCCACCCGAGATGGACGGGTCGAGCGAATGCGCCGGAACGAGTCGAAGGAGACCTGCGCACCGCGGCGCCGCGCCGCTCGCGCTCGTTCTCGCGATGGCTCCCGTGACCGGGGCATTGGCCGAAGCGCCGCTGGCTGACAGCGCACCGTCTCTGCGGGCGGACATCGCGGTCGCCATCGATGTGTCCGCGTCCACGCGCGCAGCGTCCGGAATCGACGTGGACGGCGACGGCGTCGTCGGCATCAACCCGTCGCTCGATCCGCGCCTCGATGGCCGCTATCCCGAGGGCACGGTGTCGACGGATCCGGCGGACTCGATCCTCGCGGCCGAGCTGGCGGCGGTGCGCGCGCTGCTCGCGACGCTCGACGGCGACGGCATGCGGGTGGCGATCGTGTCGTTCTCCGGTGCGATCGATCCGGAGACGGGCAAGCAGGCCGGCGCTCCGGCCGACAACGCGCAGCTCCGGGCGCCGCTCTCGGGCGCACGGGAGGACGCGGTGTCGGCGCTCGACGAGATCGCGCGGCGGGGACCGCACGGTGGCACGGATGTCTCCGCAGCGATCCGCACGGCGCGCCACGCTCTGTGCGGAGCCGACGCGCGGCCGGGCGCCTCGCGCGTGTTGCTGTTGCTGACGGACGGGCTGCCGTCGCTCCCGGAAGGATTTGCGACGCGGACCGATCTCGGCGACGTGAGCGCCGCCATCGAGGCGGCCCGCGAGGCCAGCGCGTGCGGTGTCCGGATCGACGTCTTCGCGATCGGGGTCCTGGCCACGAGCGATCCGTTCGCGGCGAAGGAGATCACGCGCGTGTCCGGCGGCCGCTATCACCCGATCGACGGGGCCGCGGACCTGCGCGCCGCGCTCGAGCGGGCCCTCGACACGTTGGACGTCGACGCGGGCGCGAGCAGCAAGCGGCCGTAGCGGCGCGCACCCCGCCGGTCGGGTGCACGAGGAGATCCCCATGCCCGACGCACTCGGCGCGCACCGCCCGTTCGGTCTCGGCTTCTGGCCGCTTCCACAGGACGCCCCGAGCGCCGCCATCCGCCGCGAGGACATGCGAGTCGTGACGCGCGATGGCGCGCTGGTTCGCGGGACTCTCTGGACGCCGCCGGCCGGCACGCCGTGGCGGACGGCCGTCGTGTTGACACATCCCCGTGGCGACTTCTCGGTGCACTACGCGTGCCCGCTGCTCGCTGCGGCCGGCTACGCAGTGTTGGGCTTCGGAACGCGGTACCTGAACAATGACGCGGACTGCCTGCACGAGGCGCTCGTCGTCGACGTCGAGACCGCTGTCGCGGAGGTCCGCCGCCGCGGCGCCGAGGCCGTCGTGCTGTTCGGCAACTCCGGCGGCGGCTCGCTGATGGCGCTGGCGCAACAGGAGACCGGCTGCGGCGACGGCTTCATCGGCATCGCCGCGCACCCGGGCGAGGGTGTGTTCCTGCTGCAGGTGATCGACCCGTCGGTTGCCGACGAAGGCGACCCGCTGTCGGTCGTCCCGGAGCTCGACATGTACGACGTGCGCAACGGCTGGCGGCCGTGGCCCGAGCCGTGTCGCTACGACCGCACGTGGCTCGAGCGCTATCGCGCGGCGCAGCGGGCCCGCGTGGCCCGGATCGATGCGGTCGCCCGGCGCGCGCTCGAAGAATCCGAGAACGCGCGCGCGGGCGCGCGGCGGATCGATCGGAGCGCCGAGCCCGCGGCGTGGGCGTGGCATCGCAAGCGCGCGCTGCACCAGCCGATGCTGGTGATCCACCGCACGCTCGCCGACCCCGCCTACCTCGACCTCACGATCGAGCCGGACGACCGGCCGATGGGCTCGCTGTTCGCGTTCCCCGATCCGTTCGACGCGAACTACGCGCGGCTCGGACTGGCCCGCACGATGACCGCGCGCGGTTGGCTTTCGACGTGGTCCGGGCTTTCGTCGCCGGCGAAGCTCGTCGACACGATGCCGGCGGTGACGGTGCCGACGCTGCTCGTGCATCCGACGGCCGACACGGAGATCCGCCTGTCGCAGGCGCGCGAGATCCGCGACGCGGCCGGCGCCACCGACGTGACGTACCACGAGCTTCCGGGCGCCCCGCACTATCTGGAGGGGCATCGCAAGCCGGCGCTCGAGCTCACCGCGGACTGGCTGCGCGCGCGCTTTCCATGAGCGCCGTGTCGGCGTTCAGGCTTGCTGGGGCACCGGGTTGCCGTCCTCGACGACGAAGCTGATGTCGGTCGCGACGCTGGCCGTCGGTTGCGCCACCGTCGAGACGAAGCGGAAGTCCGCGCGCCACTGATCCCGCTCGACGACATGCCGGACGTAGCCGCGCTGGATCGCATCGAAGAACTGGATGTGCGGCAGGCCCTCGAGGGCCGAGCTGGCGATTCCCGCCAGCGACGGGTCGAGTCCACTTGACGAGATGCCCGTCGCGACGAACTCGGAAGCAACCGGTTCGCTGAAGGCGACGGCATCCGCGGGCACCCAGGCCGCGCCGGCCGCGTGGATGTCGCCCGTCAGCACGATGGGGTTGCGGATCGCGCGGGTCTGGAGGAAGTCGACGAGTCGATTCCGAGCGAGCGGATACCCGTCCCACTGATCGAAGTTGAAGAGTCCGAGCAAGGGCGTAGGGGCGAAGACGATCTGCTGCGCCAGGACGTTCCAGACCGAGGTGGAGGCCTCGAGCCGGGCCTCGAGCCAGGCTTCTTGCGCGGAACCGAGCAGCGTTCCGGCCGGATCCGGGAACCCAGGGCAAGGAGAGGCCAGCCCGTTGAACACCTCCGTTTCGGCGCATTGCTGGTTGGTTCGGAACTGTCGTGTGTCGAGTACGTAGACCCGAGCGAGATCCCCGAAGTCCACACTGCGGTGGATCGGGAACGAAGCGCCCTTCGGAGGCAGCAGGCGCACCGGCTGGTGCTCGTACCAGGCCTGGTAGCCTGCGGCGCGAAGCAGCGCGAACTGCTCCGTCGGCAGCATGCCGATCGGCCCCGCCTCGTCGGGGATCAGGCCGGCGTAGTTGTTCGCGACCTCGTGGTCGTCCCAGGTGACGAGCCAGGGAAAGCGCGCGTGCGCGGCCTGGAGGTTGGGATCTCCCTTGTACTGCGCGTAGCGGTTGCGGTAGCCGGCAAGGTCCTGGATGCGACCGCCGACATGCGCGCGGATCGGACCGGTGGCGCCGGACTCGTAGATGTAGTCGCCGAGGAATGCGACGAAGTCGAGATCTTCCTGTGCAAGCGCGGCGTGTGAGGTGTAGTAGCCAGCCGTGAAGTTCTGACACGACGCGCTCCCGAAGCGCATGAGCGCGGGCGCCTGGTCCACGCGAGGGAACGTCCGCGCCCGGCCGACGGGGCTCACGTGGCTACCGGCGAGGAACCGGTAGAAGTACCAGCGGTCCGGTTCCAGCCCGTTCACGTCGACGTGAACGGAATGGGCAAGGCTCGGATGCGCGATGGCGGAGCCGGTCCGGGCGATGTTCTGGAAGCGCTCGTCGTGGGCGACCTGCCAGACGACGGCGACGGGCTCGCCGGGCATGCCGCCGGCGCCGTCGGGCGCCAGCGGATCGGGCGCCAGCCGGGTCCACAGCACGACGCGGTCGGCGAGCGGGTCGCCGGATGCGACGCCCAACGTGAACGGCCACGTCGGTAGCAACGGGTTGGTGAAATCGCAGCCCGAGCCGGCCGCGACAGCGGCCGCGGTCATCGTCAGCTGCAGGAACTCGCGCCGCGAGAGCGGTACGCGCAAGTCGCGGCGGGTCATCGGCGGGACTCCTCCAGCAGGCGTTCTCGAGACCGATCCGGAGAGCGGCGGCGCGCCATCGCGAGGCCGGTGAGCCCGCTGCCGAGCAGAACCGCCAGCGAGGGCTCGGGGATCGGCACCACGCGAATCTGCTGATCCTGGCTCACGAGCAGCGACGCGCCCGGAGCCAGCAGCGCCCGCCAGACGGCGGCGACCGTGACGTCGCCGTCCGCGGACAGGGCGCCTGACAGCGACGTGGCCGCGCCGTCGTTCAAGCCGGCCAGCGCGGAATCGAACAGCGACGCCTCGACGGCGCTCGGCCGCGGCGTGAAGACGGACTCCCACTCGACGAGGCCCGTGGAGTCCGTGACGAGGGCCGTGTTGGGTCCCCCGGAGCCGCTCCACAGCGCGGCATCGTCGACGAACGAGCCGAACAGGTCGACGTCGGTGTACTGGAACAGCGAGATGTCGAGCGGGGAACCGCTGGTGTTGGTGAGGGTGAGCTGGAGCGCCAGATCCGACGCGGCGCCGGCGGTCAGCGGCCCGAACGGAGAGCCGGCGAGGCTCCAGCGCAGCTCGAGTGAGAACCGCTCGAGCGGATCCGTGAGCGCCAGGAAGAGGGTGTCGGCGCTGCCGTCGGCGTCGGTGTCGCTGATGACGCGAGCCGTCTCGGCGAGCGTGTCGATCGACGCCTCGGGACCGTCGCTGCCGACGCGGGTCCAGAGCCACTGCGTACGGACGTGCGTGACACCGTTGACCGCCCAGCCGTGGACGCCGTCCTGGCTGCCCGGATCGATCGAGACGACCGCGCTGCCGTCTTGGAGCACCACCGGGACCGCGGCGGCCGGCCCCGCGAGCCCGACCAGCATCGCGACCGGCAACACGAGTCCAACGAGCGCCGCGCCACGTTCTTCGTTCGCGTCCAGGTTCCGCATCCGACCACCTCCGCACCAACCAAGTGGTCGAATCGGAGCGCCGGGTGTCACCCGCCTCGCTTCGCCACGCAAGCGTCGAGAAAGGGGCCGGGTTGGATTCGTCAACTTTTCCCCCGTAGGGGGAAAAGTTGACGAATCCAACCCGGCCCCTTTCTCGACGGCTAGAAGAGGACGCTGGCGCTGGCGCGGGCCCATTCGAGCGCTTGGATGCCCGAGAACCAGGAGGGACCCTCGCTCGGGAAGAGGCCCAGCAGCACGACGACGAACGCGCAGATGCCCAGCACCACCAGCTCGAGCGTCGCCGCTTCGGGGCGGAGCTTCGCGGCGCCGGGCTCGCGCATGTACATGAGCACCGGCAGCCGCAGGTAGTAGTAGACGGAGACGAGGCTGCCGAAGACCGCGACGATCGTGAGCCCGATCAGTCCCGCGTCGACGGCGGCCTTGAACAGGAAGAACTTTGCGGCGAACCCGACGGTGCCCGGAATCCCGGCCAGCGAGATCGCGAACAGCGTGAGCAGCGCTGCGAGCCCGGGCCGGTTGCGAGCGAGGCCGGCGAGGTCCTCGAGCTCTTCGCAGTCCTGCCCGTTGGTCGAGAGCGAGATCACCACTGCGAACGCGCCGAGGTTCATGAATGCGTACCCGAGCAGGTAGAACAACACGGCGGTGTACGCCTCGATCGTGCCGGTCGCGAACCCCAGCAGCAGGTAGCCGGCATGGGCGACGCTCGAATAGGCGAGCAGACGCTTCACGTTGGTCTGGATCGTCGCCATCACGTTGCCCACCAGGATCGTGAGCAGCGCCAGCATCCAGAACACGTCCTGCAGGCTCGCGAGGGCGTCCCCGAACGCGCCGACCGCCACGCGCATGAGCGCCGCGAATGCCGCCAGCTTCACGGTCACGGACATGTAGGCAGTGACCGCCGCCGGCGCGCCTTCGTAGACGTCCGGGGTCCATTGGTGGAACGGCACCGCTGACACCTTGAAGGCGAAGCCGACGACCAGCAGGCCCATGCCGATCAGCGCGAGCGGGTTGCCGGGAGCGAGCGCGGCCCGCACGGCCGCGTAGTCCAGCGCCCCTGTGACGCCGTAGACGAGCGCGATGCCGTAGAGCAGCAGGCCGCTCGCGAACGAGCCCACCAGGAAGTACTTGAGCGCGGACTCGTTGCTGCGCAGCTTGCGGCGGTCGAAGCCGGCGAGCACGTAGATCGGGATGCTCATCAACTCGAGACCGAGGAACAGCACGAGGAAGTCGGTGGCGGCGACGAGCAGCATCATGCCGGCCGTCGACAGCAGGAGCAGCGCGTAGAACTCGCCGTGGTTGATCTCGACTTCGGCCAGGTACTTGAGCGAGAGCCAGCAGGAGAGCAGAGAGGCCAGCGCGATCAGGGCGATCGCGAAGCTGGAGAAGCGATCGAGCCTGGCGCCCGGCAGGTCGGGCAGGAAGCCGACGCTGATACCGGACGCGAATCCGGCCATCGCCGTGTACGCGGCGATGGCGAGCGCGATCGTCGACAGCACGACGAGCGTGGCGCCGACGTAGCTCGACGACATCTCGCGGCCCAGCAAGCGCCGGCTCCGGGTCAGGAAGACCTCGACGAGCAGCACGACGACGGCGCCGATGGCGACGCTGCCGATCGGCGCGATCGCGGAGAGGTCGATGACCGGTGCGTCGATCACCGCGGAATCCCTCCGAGTTGATGGACTTCGCTCGGCTGCGCCTCGCTGCGCGCGCTGGCGGCCCAGCGCTTGCCGGACGCCGGGTCGTGGCGGCGGGGAATGGCGGACGGCGCTGTACCGGGGCGAAGAGCGGTCTGATGGACTTCGCTCGGCTGCGCCTCGCTGCGCGCTGCGCTTGCGGTCCTCTCCATGTGGTGGAGGAGGTCGCCGACGGAGGCTTCGAGGCGGGTGAGGAAGGGATTCGGGTAGACGCCGATCCAGATGATCGGGATCAGCAGCGCCAGCACCACGGCCTTCTCGCGCAGGCCGAGGTCCAGCAGGCCCATGTTCTCCGGGTTGTCACACGGGCCGAAGAAGACCCTCCGGACCATCCACAGCAGGTACACCGCCGACAGCACGACGCCGAATGTCGCCGCCACCGCGACCCAGGGGCTCACGAGAAACGCACCGACGAGGATCAGGAACTCGCCGACGAAGCCGTTCAGCGCCGGCAGGCCGATGCTCGACATCGCGACGATGCCGAACATCGCGGCGAACACCGGCATCGGCTTGGCGATGCCGCCGAAGTCCGCGATCTCGCGAGTGTGCCGCCGCTCGTAGATCATGCCGACCAGCAGGAACAGCGCCCCGGTCGAGAGTCCGTGGTTGACCATCTGGAGGATCGAGCCCTGCAGGCCTTCCTCGTTGAGGGCGAAGATCCCGATCATCACGAAGCCCAGGTGTGCGACCGACGAGTACGCGACGAGCTTCTTGATGTCGCTCTGCACCATCGCCACGAGCGATCCGAACAGCACGCCGATCACCGCGAGCGTGAACATCACCGGCGCATAGGTCTCGGCAGCGACCGGGAACAGCGGCAGGGCGAAGCGGACGAAGCCGTAGGTGCCCATCTTCAGCAGCACGCCGGCCAGCACGACGGAGCCTGCCGTGGGCGCCTCGACGTGCGCATCCGGCAGCCACGTGTGGAGTGGCACCATCGGGACCTTGACGCCGAAGGCCAACGCGAACGCGGCGAACAGCCAGGCCTGGGTCTGCCACCACGGAATCGTCGCGGTCTCGGCGATCGGCACGATCGTGTCGAGCAATCCCGCCGTGCCGCCGCCGGGCGCGGCGATCAGGTCGAACTCGAGCGCGCCGCCGAACTGCTCGGCGTGCAGCAAGTACAGCGACAGCATCGCCACCAGCATCGGCAGCGAGCCGGCCATCGTGAACAGGAAGAACTTGACGGCCGCATAGACACGGCGCGGTCCGCCCCAGATCCCGATGATGAAGTACATCGGGATCAGCATGACCTCCCAGAACACATAGAACTGGAAGAGGTTCAGCGAGACGAACGCGCCGAGCATGCCGGTCTGCAGGAACAGGTTGAAGAAGACGAAGCTTCTCGTGGACCGCTTGATGTCGTTCCACGACGCGAGCATGACCAGCGGCATCAGGAACGTCGTCAGCACCACCAGCAGCAGGCTCATGCCGTCGATGCCGACGAACCAGTGGATGCCGTACGCCGGGATCCACGGAACGTGGTGGACGAACTGGAACCCGCCCTGGGCGGGCTCGAATCCAGCCCACAGCTGCAGCGAGAGCAGAAAGGTAAGCACCATCCCCGCCATGCCGACCCAGCGCCACGCCTGCTCGGGCAACAGCCGCGAGGTGGCCACGAGCAGCAGCCCGGTGGCGAGAGGCAGGAACGTGATCAGCGTGAGCAGGTCCATGGCGCCCACTAACCCCGCAGCAGCCATGCGAGGACGGCCAGCGTCCCCACGACCATCGTGATCAGGTAGCCCTGCGCAAGTCCGCTATGTGCGTACTTGAGCGCGTCGCTGGCGAAGGCGCGCACCGTCCGCGCGCTGCCGTTGACGGCGAAGCCGTCGATGAGGCCGGCGTCGATGCCGCGGAACAGCACCCGGTGCGAGAGGAACACCAGCGGGCGCACGATCAATGCGTCGTAGAGTTCGTCGACGTAGTACTTGTTCGCGACCAGGCGGTGCAGGGCGCTGATCCGGCTCCGCAAGCGCGCCGTAAGTTCCGGCCGGGAGACGTAGAGCAGCCAGGCCAGGAACACGCCCGCCGCCGACACGACCGTGGCCAGAGTCGCCAGCCCGAGTTCGGTGGAGAGCGCCACGTGGTGCGGTTGCTGCACCACCACCGGCGCCAGGAAGTGGGCGAGGCTGTTCGACTCCGGCACGCCGAGCTGCTCGCCGTAGACGTCCGGGAAGCCGAACAGGCCGGCGAACACCGAGAAGAACGCGAGCACGCCGAGGGGCACGAGGACGGTGTTCGCCGGCTCGCGAATGCCGTGGTGCGCGATCTCCGGCGGCACGCGACTCTCGCCGAAGAACGTCCGGAAGTGGAGCCGGCACATGTAGAACGCCGTGATCCCGGCCGTCAGCAGACCGATGGCCCAGATCGCCTTGTGTCCAGGAACATGCGAGGTGTAGGCAGCGAGCAGCACCTCGTCCTTCGAGAAGAACCCCGAGAAGCCCGGAAACCCGATGATCGCCAACACGCCGATGGCGAAGAGCTTGTGCGTCCACGGGAGGTGCCGGCGGAGTCCTCCCATCTTGTCGGTGTCCTGCTCGTGGTGCATGGCGAGGATCACCGCTCCGGCGCCGAGGAAGAGCAGCGCCTTGAAGAAGGCGTGGGTCCCGACGTGGAAGATCGCCGCCGAGTACGCCCCGCAACCTGCCGCGACGAACATGTAGCCGAGCTGGCTCACCGTGGAGTAGGCGAGCACCTTCTTGATGTCGGTCTGCGCGATCGCCATCGTCGCGGCGAAGAGCGCCGTACTCGCACCGGTCCACGCGATGACCGTCGACGCGCCCGGCGCTTCCGCGTAGAGGAAGGACATCCGGCAGACCATGTAGATGCCGGCGGTGACCATCGTGGCGGCGTGGATCAGCGCCGACACCGGTGTCGGGCCGGCCATCGCGTCGGGCAGCCAGACGTAGAGCGGAATCTGGGCGGACTTGCCGACGGCGCCGACGAACAGGCACAGCCCGATCAACGTCGTGAGCCGCCACTCCCCGCCCAGCCAGGCCGGGACCGCCACCGTGCGCTCGACGATCGACGGCAGTGCCGTCTGGATTTCGCGGAAGTTCAGCGTCGCGGCGCCGGTGTCGGCGAGCGCCCACAGGATCAGGAAGATCCCGATCAGGAACCCGAAGTCGCCGATCCGGTTGACGACGAACGCCTTCATCCCGCAGTACGCGTTCCAGCGATCGCCGAACCAGAAGCCGATCAGGAGGTACGAGCACAGCCCGACGCCCTCCCAGCCGAGGAACAGGACCAGCAGGTTGTCCCCGAGCACCAGCAGCAGCATCGCGGCGAGGAACAGGTTCAGGTAGCAGAAGAAGCGCTGGAAGCCGCCGTCGTCGCGGTGGTCGTCGTCCATGTAGCCGATCGAGTAGACGTGGATCAGCGTACCGACGCCGGTGACGATCAAGCACATCACCGCCGACAGCGGATCGAAGAGGAACGCCATCTCGGCGACCAGGCGCCCGGCGCCGATCCACGTGTAGACGTCGTCGACGAGCGCCGTCTGGCCCACGGGAAGGCCGCGCAGCTGGAAGAACGCCACCAGCGACACGAGGAATGCCAGTGCTGGCGCGACGCACGAGATCGCGATCACGAGCCCGCGCGGCAGCTCGCGCCGCACGAGCCCGAGCATCACCCCGTGCACGATCGCCCCGAGCAGAGGCAACCCCACGATCCAGCGCAGCAGCTCGTTCGTCGCGACCGTCTCTACCATTTCAGCAGGCTCACGTCCTCGACGTTCACGGACTCCCGATTGCGGAACAGGGAGATGACGATGCCGAGCCCCACGGCCACCTCGCACGCCGCTACGACGATGACCATCAGCACGAAGACGTGGCCGTCGTGCTGACCCCAGGCGCGTGCGAAGCCGATGAAGGCCAGGTTCGCGGCGTTCAGCATCAGCTCGATCGACATCAGGATCACGATCAGGTTGCGGCGCGTCAGCGCGCCGATCGTGCCGATGGCGAACAGGATGGCAGACAGACCGATGACGTGCTCCAGCGGGATCATGGGCTCAGTCGATCCTCCGCTTGGCCAGCACGACCGCTCCGACCATCGCCGCCAGCAGCAACAGGGAGCTGACTTCGAAGGCCAGCACGAAGCGCGTGAAGAGCTCGAGCCCCACCGCCCGGTAGCCGCCGAAGCCTTCCGGCAGCTCCTGCACCGCCGGCAGCGCGGTCGGAATCAGCGCCAGGAACGACGCCGTGATGCCGAGCGCCAGCAGGCCGCCCGCGGCCTTCAGCAGGCGCTGGCGCGGAGCGGAGAAGGCGTCGCTGCGCAGGTTCAGCAGCATCACGACGAACAGGAACACCACGACGATGGCGCCTGCATAGACCATGATCTGCAGCGCGGCGACCAGGTGGGCCTCGAGCACCACGTAGACCACGGCGAGCGCGATCATCGTGACGACGAGGCTCATCGCCGCCGCCACCGTATTGCGGACGTTGAGCACCATTCCCAGCGCCGAAATCACGGCGAGCGCCGCGGCGAAGTAGAAGAAGAAGGCCTGCGCCGTCACGGCTTCCCTCCGGTGATCGCCAGGATCACCAGTGCGGTCACGACGATGTTCGCCAGCGAGAGCGGCAGCATGATCTTCCAGCACAGATCCATGACCTGGTCGTAGCGCGGGCGCGGCAGGGTCCAGCGGATCTGCATCTGGAGCCAGATCATCACGATCACCTTCGAGAAGAACGTGAGGACGTGCAGAACCATGCACAGGCCCGTGGCGACGCCCGCGCCGAACACCGGCGTGATCGCGCCGATGATGGTCTCCTGGGGCAGGAACGGAATCGCCCAGCCGCCCAGGAACAGCGCCGTCGTCAGCGCCGCGATCACGACGACCTCGATGAACTCCGACATGTAGAACAGGCCGAAGCGCATGCCCGAGTACTCGGTGAAGTAGCCGGCGACCAGTTCGGACTCCGCCTCCGGCAGGTCGAACGGCGGGCGCTTGTTCTCCGCCATCACGCAGGTCAGGAACATCAGGAAACCGAGCGGTTGGAGGAACAAGCCCCAGTTGGGCAGCTGGATCCACGAAAGCCAGGCCGGCAGTGCCTGGAACAGACCGAAGTGCTCGAGGAATCCGAGCAGCCGGAACGTGGTGTCCTGGGCGAGCGCCATGTCCGTGAGCCGCAGCGTCTGGAATGCCATGAACAGGCCGACGATGGAGAGTCCCATCGTGACCTCGTACGAGATCATCTGCGCCGATGCGCGCAGGCTGCCGAGCAGCGACCAGTTGTTGTTGCTGGCCCAGCCGGCGATCACCGTCCCGTACGTGGCGACCGACGCGATGGCGAAGACGTAGAGGATTCCCCAATCGAGATCGGCGACGACCAGGTTGATCGTCGTCTCGCCGAACTCGTAGATCCCTCCGTACGGGATCACCGCGAACGAGGCGATGACCGGGATCGCGGCGATCAGCGGTGCGAGCATGTGCAGGAAACGGTTGGCGCCCTGCGGCACCACGTCTTCCTTCGTCAGCAGCTTGAGGACGTCAGCGAGCGGGTGCAGCAGACCGAGCAGCGTGATGCCGGCGATGTCGGCGCGGTTGGCGCCGATGCGGTCCTGCATGACCGCGCTCTGCTTGCGTTCGACCCAGGTGATGATCGGCGCGAACGCGCCGACGGCGATCGCGATGATGAACAGCGTCTTCAGGATGGCGGGGAGCAGATCTTCCATCAGCTCCCTGCCTTCGGGACGCCGCCCGGCGGCACCGAGTCGAGATCGATGCCGGCGAACGCGGGCACCGCTTCGGAGAGCGCCTTCGACACCGCGCGCGGATCCCAGGCCGCCTCGAAGCCGGGCAGGCCGAGCGCGCGGCCGAGTCGCCACACGATCTCGCCCTCCGCGTGGGCCTCGAAGGCCGGCTCCACGGCCGGGGCGACGCGCTGCACGCGGCCGGCGTGGTTCGTCAGCGTTCCGTGCTTCTCGGCGGCGACGCGTGTCGCGAACACCACCTGCGCGACCTGCTCGAGCTCCGAATGGTGGCTGTCGGCGAGCAGTACGACGTCGAGACCGCGCAGCGTCTCGAGCAGCTCGGGGCCGTCGGTCGCGAGCACGTCGTGCCCGAGCACCAGCAGCGCGGAGATTGCGCCGCCGCGGGCGCGCGTGAGCAGCGGCGCGGCCGGGCCGAAGCCGAGGGCACGGCAGCCCTCGGCGTTTGCGGCCTTCTCCGGCTGGATCAGCAGGTCATCGCTTCGGCCCGTCACGACGGCGAAGCCCGACTGCGAGCTGCCGAGCGCCTCGAGGAAGCGGCGCACGACGAACAGGTCCTCGTTGGTCGCGTGCGGGGACGCCAGGACGCCCACGGCGCCAGCGCCCTTGCGATCGATCACGGCGCGCAGGCGCTCTGCAGCCGTCGTCACGGCTTCGTCGATCGACGCCGGAAGGCTGCGACCGTCGGCCTCCCGCCGCTCGTGGCCGGCGATGCGATCGTCGGCGCCGATGCGGGCGTAGCTGAGGCGGCCCTCGTCGCAGATCCAGGTCTCGTTGACGGCATCGTTGCGGCGCGGCACGTATCGATAGACACGGTTGTTCGCGACGCCCAGGTGGACGTTGCAGCCCCTCGCGCAGCCGGTGCAGATCCCCGGCACGTCCTCGAGGAACCACACGCGGATCTTGAAGCGGAAGTCCTTGGTGGTGAGCGCGCCGACCGGACAGATGTCGGCGACGTTCATCGAGTAGTCGTTGTCGAGCGGCTCGCCGGGGAAGGTCTCGATCACCGAGTGATCGCCGCGCGAGAACACCGAGAGCTCGCCGGTCCCCGGCACCTCGCGGCAGAAGCGCACGCAGCGGCGACACAGGATGCAGCGCTCCTGGTCGAAAACGATCGTGGGACCGAGATCGACCCGCTTCTTCAGCGCGCGGCGCGGCTCGCGCGTGCGCGCGTGTTGGACACCGTACTCGAACGCGTAGTCCTGGAGCTTGCACTCGCCGGCCTGGTCGCAGATCGGACAGTCGAGCGGATGGTTGACGAGCAGCAGCTCCATCACGCCTTGGCGCGCCTGTTCGACCCGCTCGCTCTGGGTGTGGATCACCATGCCGTCCTGGACGGGCGTGTTGCAGGCGATCTGGAGCTTCGGGATGCCTTCGACTTCCACCTGGCACAGCCGGCAGCTGCCGTCGATGGAGAGCTTCGGGTGCCAGCAGTAGTGCGGGATGTCGACGCCGTTCATCAACACGCCGGCATCGTCGAGCGCCTGCAGGATGGTGCGGCCCTCGGCGACCTCGTAGGGGGCGCCGTCGACGGTGATCTTGGGCACGGATCCCCTCTACAGCTCGAAGCTTTCGGGAAACGGACACTTCCCGTGCTTCACGTGCTCCTCGAAATCCCCACGGAAGTGGCGCAGCAGCCCCTGGACCGGCCATGCCGCCGCGTCGGCGAAGGCGCAGATCGTCTGCCCCTCCATCTTGCCGGCCACGTCGAGCAGCAGATCGAGGTCCGCCACCGCGCCCGCGCCGCGCTCGATGCGCTGCATGATCTTGTGCAGCCAGCCGGTGCCCTCGCGACACTGCGTGCACTGTCCGCACGACTCGTCGCGGAAGAAGTACGTGATGATGCAGCCGACCCGCACCATGCACGTGGTGTCGTCCATGACCATCACGCCGCCGGTTCCGAGCATCGTCTTGCGCTCGCGCAGGGACTCGTTGGCCATCGGCACGTCGAGCTGGGAGGCCGGCAGGATCGGCATCGACATGCCGCCGGGGATCACGCCCTTCACCTTGCGGCCGTCGGGCGGGCCGCCGGCGTGCTCGAAGACGATCTCGTCGAGCCGCGTGCCGAGCGGCAGCTCGTAGAGCCCCGGCCGCTTCACATGGCCGGACACGCCGAAGATCATCGTGCCGGGGCTCTTCTCGGTGCCGAAGCTGCGGAACCATTCGGCGCCCTTCGCGATGACGTGCGGCACGTGCGAGAAGGTCTCGACGTTGTTCACCGTCGTCGGCATGCCGAATGCGCCGAACTGCGCCGGGAACGGCGGCTTCTTGCGCGGCTGGCCCTTCTTGCCCTCGAGCGACTCGAGCAGCCCGGTCTCCTCGCCGCAGATGTACGCGCCGGCGCCGCGCGCGACGACGACATCGTGCCGCAGGCCGGCGCCGAGGCAGTTCGCGCCGAGGATTCCCGCGGCGTAGCACTCGTCGACCGCGCGCTGCAGCACATCGGCCGGATGCGCGTACTCGCCGCGCACGTAGACGAAGGTCTTTTCGGCGCCGGTGGCGAACGCACCGATCAGGATGCCCTCGAGCATCTGGTGCGGCGCGCGCTCGAGCAGCAGACGGTCCTTGAACGAGCCGGGCTCGGACTCGTCGGCGTTGCACACCAGGTACTTCGGCCTGTCGTTCCCCTTCGGCATGAACGACCACTTCATGCCGGTCGAGAAGCCGGCGCCGCCGCGGCCCTGCAAGCCGGCGTCCTTCAGCAGCTGCACCACCTGCTCGGGCGACAGTTCGGTGAGCGCCTTGCGTGCCGCCTCGTAGCCTCCGCACGCGCGGTAGCCCGCGAGCGTCGCATAGGCGTCGTCGCCGGTGTGCTCGGTCAGGTAGCTGGTGACGAAGGGAGCCTTCTGCACGGAACCTACTTCAGCGAATCGAGGATCTGCTTGGCCTTCTCGGCGTCGAGACCTTCGTGGTATGTGTCGTCGATGCGCATCATCGGCGCCCAGGCACAGGCGCCGAGGCACTCCTCGTGGCCGAGGTGGATCCTGCCGTCCGCCGTCGTCTCGCCGGCCTCGACGCCCAGATGCTGCTCGAGCGCGTGGACCAGCTCGCGGGCGCCGCGCAGCGAACACGGCAGGTTCGTGCAGACGCGGACCTGGTGCCGTCCGTGCGGCCGGTCGAAGTACATGTTGTAGAAGGTGACGACCTCCATCACTTCGATCGGTCGGATCTCGAACAGCTCGGCGAGCGCCTTCGCGGCTTCCGGCGCGATCCAGCCGTGCTCGCGCTGTACGAGATGGAGCGCTGCCAGCAGCGCTCCGCGCTTGCGCGGGTACTTGGCGATCTCGGCGTCGATGGCGCTGCGGGTGGTTGCGGAGATCACCATTCGAGCGCGCCCTTGCCCCATTCGTACGCGAGACCGGCTACGAGCACACCGAGGAAGGGCATCATCACCCAGAAGCCATACCAGCCGAGCTCAGTGAACAGGGCGCCCCAGGGATAGAAGAACATCGCCTCGACGTCGAACAGCACGAACAGCATCGCGACGATGTAGAACTTCACCGTGTAGCGCTGCTTCGGCGACACGATCGGCCGCTCGCCGCACTCGAAGGGCTCGTTCTTCTCCGCGAATTCCCTGCGCGGCCCGAGCAGGAGGTGCACGCCGAGCAGGGCGCCCGCGAGGATCGTGGACACCAGCAGGATCACGACGGCGCCGGTGTACTCCGCGAGCATGGTCTGGCCCCCTGGATCTGGAAACGGCCCCGAACGGTCCGAGCCCGGACGCCTCCGGCAGGCGGAGCCGACGCCGACGGCCCCGGCCGGTGAAGACCCGGCGAGATCCGGCGGCAGCGCGTGAAGCGGCAACGACCACGACACGCTGAAGCTTCGGAATTTTCAGCGGAAAGGCGCGCGGAAGCTAGCCGTGGGGGGTGGGGGGTTCAAGGCTCGGCGCCGCCGCATGATAGAGTGTGCCAATGACTGTACGTGTCGCCGTCCTGGGCGCGGGAAGCTTCGGCAGCTGTCTGGCGATCCTCTGCGCGGATCGCGGGCACGCTGTGACGCTGTGGGCGAGAGATCCGGCCTTCGCCGCGGCGATCGCCCGCGATCGCCGCAATCCGCGTTACCTCAAGGAGATCGAGTTCCCGGAGTCGATCCTTCCGACGGCGGATCTCGGGGCCGCGCTCGCGGACGCCGAGCTGGTGATCCTCGCGGTGCCGAGCCACGCCGTGCGGGGCGTGATGACCCAGGCCGCGCCGCTGCTGCCGGAGGAGGCGCTGCTCGTCTCGACGGTGAAGGGGATCGAGCTCGACACCGGCAAGACCATGGATGCCGTGCTCGAGGAGGTGCTGCCGGAGGTCCATCATCCGCGGCTGACGTTTTTGTCGGGGCCGTCATTTGCCCACGAGATCGCCCGGCACAAGCCCACCGTCGTGACGGTCGCGTGCCGCGAGGATGCCTACGCGATCGCAGTCCAGAGTCATCTCTCGTGCCCGTGGTTCCGCTGCTATTCGGACACTGACGTGCTCGGCGTCGAACTCGGTGGGGCGCTGAAGAACGTCATCGCGATTGCGGTCGGCGTCTCCGATGGGCTCGACCTGGGGCCGAACGCCCGCGCCGCCACGATGACCCGAGGCCTCGCCGAGATCACCCGCCTCGGCGTCTCGATGGGGGCAAATCCACTCACATTCCTGGGTCTCGCCGGCATGGGCGACCTCGTGCTGACCTGCACCGGAGACCTCTCGCGCAACCGGCGCGTCGGTCTGGCGCTCGGCGCCGGCCGAACGCTGGACGACATCTTGCAGGAACTCGGCGAGGTGGCCGAGGGGGTCCGCACGACCTTCGCGGCCTGCCAGCTCGCCGAGCGGGTGGGCGTCGAACTCCCGATCGCAGAAGGCGTCAAGGCGCTGCTCGAGGGCCGCGTCGATCCCCGGGCCGGCGCCGCCCAGCTCCTGTCCCGCCAACTCCGCAGCGAGAAGGACTGGAACTACAAGAGGAAATAGAAACCAGAACGCGTTCGCAATCTCTGTCAAGAAAGGGGCCGGGTTGGTTCGTCAACTTTTTCGCCGGAGGCGAAAAAGTTGACGAACCAACCCGGCCCCTTTCTTGACGTGTCCCCGGGCGTTGGGGGTCGCTAGTCTGCGGCGTTCTTGAAATCTGATTTCAACACGGAATGCGACCCGGAGGAAGCCCCGCGTGCGCGCGATGTTCGTGGCCGTGGCGATCCTGCTGTTGGCCGTCTCGCCAGCAATCGCCGAACGTGGAGAGCGCGACCGCGCCGACGAGAGCGCTCGCCGCGTCGTCCATCTCCTCGACTACATGGCGGTCGACTACCCGAACACGGTGGCCGCCGGCGCGATCGTCGACGAACTCGAGTACGCCGAGCAGATCGAGTTCTCCGCGCGGGTCCGCGAGACCCTCGCGCAGCTCGGGGTCGCCGGCGCCGATGCGCTCGCCGTCGATGCCGCCGCGCTCGAGCACGCGATCGCCGCGCGCGATCCGGGTGCCCAGGTGTCGGCCCGCGCCCGCGCGCTGGCGACGACGCTGCGCGATCGCTTCGGGGTCCGCGCGCTGCCGAGCAGCGCGCCTGACGTTGCGCGTGGCCAGGCACTGTTCGCGCAGGCGTGCGCTTCGTGCCACGGCCTCGAGGGCCGCGGCAACGGCCCGGCAGGCGCCGGACTCGACCCCCCGCCGTCGAACCTCGGCGATCCGGCGCGGATGCGGGCGCTGTCGCCGTTCGCGCTCTACAGCACCGTCCGGTACGGCATCGCCGGCACCGCGATGGCGCCGTTCGAATCCGTCCTCGACGAGGCAGCCCTCTGGGATCTCGCGTTCTACGCCGCGTCTCTCCATGCAACGCCAGCCGAGCGCGAGCGCGGCGCCGCGCTCGCCGCCGCCGAGCCGGCCCGGCTCGCCGCGCAGGTGTCCAGCCTCCAGTCGCTCATCGAGCGTACGCCGGCCCAGCTTGCCGAAGGCGATCCGGACGGCGCTGCGATCGTCGCGCACCTGCTTGCCCACCCCGAGCGGCTCCATGGCCAGGATCTGCCGATCGCGATCGCGATCGCGCGGCTCGAGGAGTCATGGGCCGCCCACCGCGCCGGCGACCGCGCCGACGCCGTCGATCTCGCGATCTCCGCCTACCTCGATGGCTACGAGCACGTGGAGCCCGCGCTGGCGGTCGTCGATCCCGCGCTGAGCCGCGGCATCGAGGTCGAGTTCTTGCGCTATCGCGATGCGCTGCGCACCGGCCGCGGCGACGCGGAACTCGAAACGCTGCGCGCCGCGCTGGCCGCCAACCTCGCGCGCGCCGAGCGCCGTCTCGATGGCGCGGGCCTCGGCCCGACCGCCACCTTCATCGCCTCGCTGACGATCCTCACGCGCGAAGGCCTCGAAGCGCTGCTGCTCGTCGTCGCGATCACCGGGGTGCTCTCACGCGCCGGACAGCGCGCGGCGCTGCCGTGGGTGCATGCCGGCTGGCTGAGCGCGCTGCTCGCCGGCGCTGCGACGTGGTGGGCGGCCGGTCGCCTCGTCGAGATTTCCGGCGCGCGCCGTGAGGTCATCGAGGGGCTCTCGGCGCTGCTCGCGGCAGCGATCCTGTTCTACGTGAGCTACTGGCTGGTGTCCAAGATCTCGACGTCGCGCTGGCAGGCGTTCCTGGCCCGCCAGATTCGCGAGGCCGCCTCGACCGGTCGCGTCGCCGCGCTCGCCGGCCTCAGCTTCATCGCTGTCTACCGCGAGTGCTTCGAGACGGTGCTCTTCTACCAGGCGCTCGCCGCGCAGGCCGGCCCGGCGGGCGCCCCGCCGATCGCGGCCGGCATCGGCGCGGGCATCGTACTGCTCGCGATCCTCGCCGCGCTGGTCTTCCGCTTCGGCCGCCGCCTGCCGCTACGCGCCTTCTTCGCCGCCAGTTCGGGACTGCTCTACGCGCTGTGCGTCGTGCTGGCGGGCCATGGCATCGCCGCGCTCCAGGAAGCGGCGTGGCTCCCGATGACGATCGTGCCCGGCCCGCGCATCGACTGGCTCGGAATTCATCCGACGCTGGAAGGTCTCGCGGTCCAGGCTGCCCTGCTGTTGGCGGCGTTCGCAGCGTTCGTCAAGCTCTCCGGCGGGCTGCGCGCGGCGTTCGCTTTCGCTCTCCGTCACAGCTCCCGGGAGGGCTCGCGATGACCCGACGCTCGATCGACGCTTCCGTGGCCGCGCGCCGCGGCGCGGATCGGCTCGTGCTCGGCGCGATCGGTGTTGCGGCGCTGCTCGCCGTCGGTTGCGCCGGCAAGCAAGTACGCACTCCTGTGTTCAGTCAGGGTGGTGTCGAGGTGTTCCTGCGCCAACAGATGAAGGGCGGCGATCCGGTCGACCACGGCTTCTCCCATCCGGTGACGATCGCGCCGGTGCGCATCACGAACATCCTGGCCCGGATCCAGGTCCGCGAAGAAGGCGGCGAGGACAAGACCGGCCGCGAGGAGGCACTGCCGACCGGACTGCTGTACGCGATCGGTCAGGGGGTTGCCGAGGCGCTCGGGAAGGCCGACTCGACGCAGGAAGTCGTGGTGATGGCCGTCGAGCGACGCAAGAGCCTGCGGGTCTTCACCACTGATTTCCTGACGTCGCTGATCGTGTGGATGAAGGACGACAAGCTCTTCGTGCATCTCGGCGAGCTCGGCAACGTGATGTCGCGCGACCCGCGCGACAAGCCGCGCGAGCCGCAGCTGACCGCGATCGACAAGAAGAAGCGCGTGCTAGGCGGCGACGGCTTCACCGCGGCGGGTCCGCGGCTCGTCGCGGCGGACTGGCGCGCGGCGGTGTTCTCCGACATCGGCGCGATCCGGATCCGGCCGGGCGGAGAGATCGTGCGCCGGACCATCCTGCTCGAGGAGACGCCCGAGGAGGACGCCGCCAACCGTCCCGGACCGGCCCCGCCGCCGGAAGGGCTCTCGCCCGATGCGCTGCGCGCACTCGCGGACCTCGAAGAGGCCCGCCGCAGCGGAGCGCTCAGCGAGACCGACTACCAGACGCAGCGGCGGGACATCCTGATCGGGAACGTTCCAGCGCCCTAGCACCGTTTGACGCCCCCGGCGGGCCCTCGTACCTTCCCGTGACTCGATTGGGCGATTTCCGGCACTTGCAGGCCCCCGGGCCGATCCCGGACGACTGCTAAGCGCCACCACGAAAAAGAGTGGTTCATGAAGGAACGGCGAACCCCGACGGGCGAGGCTCCGCCCGTCGAGCCGCAACCGGACGCTGGCCCGGGCGACTCGACGCGCGCCGTCCATGCGGGCGAACGGGAGCGCGCGCATCGCCAGAGCGATGCCATCACGACTCCGATCTACCAGACCTCCACCTACACCTTCGACGACTCGGAGCAGGTACGCGCGTTCCAGGAAGGACGCCTGCCCCGCGACGAGTACGGCCGCTACGGGAATCCGACCTGGCGCGCCGTCGAACGCAAGCTCGCCGCGCTCGAAGGCGGTGAGGACGCGGTGCTCTTCGCCTCCGGCATGTGCGCTGCCACGACGATGTTCCTGGCGCTGCTGCCGCAGGGCTCGCACCTCATCGTCACCAGCGACTGCTACCGCCGGACGCGGCAGTTCATCCGCGAGTACCTGACCAAGCTCGGCGTCGAGACGACGGTGATCGAGCCGGCCGACACCCAGAAGCTCGCCGCGGCGCTGCGGCCGGAGACGAAGCTCTTCTTCACCGAGAGCCCCACCAATCCGTACCTGCGCGTGATCGACATCGCCGAGGCAGCGCGCGTCTGTCATTCCCGCGGCGTGCAGGTGGTGATCGACTCGACGTTCGCGGCGCCGGTGAACCAGCGCGCGCTCGGGTTCGGCGCGGATCTCGTGATCCACAGCGCAACCAAATACCTCGGCGGCCACAACGACCTGCTGGCCGGCTGCGCCGTGGGCCCGGCACCGGTGATCAAGACGCTGCGCGACGCCGTCGGCGTGCTGGGTGGCATTCTCGATCCACACGCGGCGTGGCTGCTGCTGCGCGGATTGAAGACGCTCGACCTGCGGATGACGCGGCACAACCAGAACGGGCTGCGCATCGCGCAGTGGCTCGAGGCGCACCCGAAGGTTCGGCGCATCTGGTACCCCGGGCTGCCGAGCCATCCGGACCATGCGATGGCGGCGGCGACGATGCGCGGGTTCGGCGGCGTCGTGACCTTCGAGATCGATGGCGACTTCGCCGGCGCCCAGCGTTTCCTCGACGCCGTGCGGATCCCGTACATCGGACCGAGCCTCGGCGGCGTCGAGTCCCTGATCGAGCTGCCGGCGACGATGTCCTACTGGGATCTCTCTCGCGACGAGCGCTACGCGCTCGGCATCACGGACTCGCTCGTCCGGCTCTCGCTCGGAATCGAGGACGGCGACGATTTGATCGCCGACCTCGGGCAGGCACTGGAGCGGGTGTAGCTAGAGCAACGCTCCCTGGTGCCGGACCGACTGCTCCATCGCGAGCAGGCGGCGCTTGAGGTCGACGCCGCCGCCGTAGCCGCCGAGCTTGCCGCCCGCGGCAATGACGCGGTGGCACGGCACGATCAGCGGCACCGGATTGGCGCCGTTGGCGCTACCGACGGCGCGCATCGCGCCGGGCCGGCCGAGCGCGGACGCGACGTCGCCGTAGCTGCGCGTCTGTCCGTACGGAATCTCGAGCAGGGCGGTCCACACCGCGCATTGGAACGGCGTGCCGCGCAGGTCGAGCGGCAGCTCGAACTGGGTGCGCTTGCCCTCGAGGTACTCGAGGATCTGGCGAATCGCGTCGCGGTTCGGGGCGAAGGCCGCCTCGCGCCGCGCGCCAGGCGCGAAGCGGGTGAGCCAGCCGGCGAGCCCGCGCCCGCCGGCTCGCGGCAACGCGAGATGAGCGAGCCCGTGCTCGGTCGACGCCAGCTGCAGCCCGCCGATCGGCGAATCGACGCGGGCCGTGTAGACGGTGGCCGTCGGGACGCGATCTTCGGATGTGCTGGGCTCGACGCTCGCCATCGAACCGTCACCATACCACGCGCGACCGCGGCCGTGGAGGATCGAGGGGGGAAGATGGCTCGTCTGCTCGTGACGGGAGGCGCCGGCTACGTCGGCAGCCATGCGCTGCGCACGCTCCGGCACGCCGGCCACGAGGTCGTCGTGCTCGACGACCTGCGGGCGGGCTTCGAGGACGCCGCCCAGGGGGCGCCGCTGGTCCGCGCCGACGTCGGCGATGCGGCTGCGCTGGGGTGCGTGTTCACCGAGCAGGGGCCCTTCGAAGGAGTGCTGCACTTCGCGGCGTCGATCTCCGTGCCCGAGTCCGTCGCCCGGCCGCTGCACTACTACCGCAACAATACGGCGGCCTCGGCAACGCTGATCGACGCCGCATTGACGCACGGCGTTCGCGCCTTCGTCCTCTCGTCGACCGCGGCGGTCTACGGCAGCACCGATCGGCAGCCGATCGCCGAGGACACCCCGCTGCGTCCGGAGAATCCGTACGGCGCGTCGAAGAGCATGATCGAACGCATGCTCGACGATGCGGGCCGCGCGCACGGCCTGGCGTGGATGGCGCTGCGCTACTTCAACGCCAGCGGTGCGGATCCCGGCGGCGGGCTCGGCGAGCGACATGATCCGGAGACGCATCTGATTCCGCTGGCACTCGAGGCGGCGGCCGGCCTGCGCCCGGCGCTGCATGTCTACGGCAGCGACTGGCCGACGCCCGACGGCACCTGCATCCGCGACTACATCCACGTCAGCGACCTCGCCGACGCGCATCGGCTCGGCATCGAGTCGCTGTTGGCCGGCGGTGTGAGCGGCTGTTTCAACCTCGGCACGGGTACCGGCCACTCGATCCGCGCCGTGCTGGCGGCGGTGGAGCGCGTCACCGGTCGCCCGGTGCCGGTGCAGGAGGCCGACCGGCGACCCGGCGATCCGGCGGTCCTGGTGGCGGACGCGCGCCGGTTTCGCGACGCCTTCGGGTGGACGCCGCGCCATTCCGATCTCGATACGATCGTCCGCAGCGCTTGGGACTGGCTGCGCGTGTGGCGCGGACTGTGAGGCACGTGAACATTCGCGATCGGGGGGTGATTGTGTCGATCTCTCGGCTTCGCATCCGGGGCGTCTTGGCGCGACTGCTGCCGCTCCTCTTCGTCACGACCCTGCCGCTAGCTGCGGCCGCAGATCTCGCCGAGCGCGCCCGGACGCTGGTCGGCGCCGATCAGGGTGTGCACGTCGAAGCCGAGGACGGCACGGTGCTGGTGTCGCAGGCGGCCGCGCGCGCGGTCCACCCGGCGTCGGTTTCGAAGATCCCCACGACGCTGGCGCTGCTCCGCGCGCTCGGACCCGAGCACCGCTTCGAGACGCGCTTCCTCGCCAGCGGTCCGCTGCGCGATGGCGCCGTCGCCGGACCGCTCGTCGTCGAGGGCTCCGGCGATCCGTTCTTCGTCGACGAGAACGCGCTGCTCGTCGCGCTGAAGCTGCACGAGATCGGGGTGCGCGATGTCGCCGGGGATCTCGCGGTCGACGGGCCGCTGCTGTTCAACTGGGACACGAGCGGCGCCCCGCAGCGCTTGCGCCGCGCGCTCGAAGGCAGCGTGGCGCCCGCCGCGTGGCAGGCCGTACGCACAGCCACCGGATCGGAGCTGACCGCGGCGCCACGCCTGCGCTTCGCCAGCGGCGCGCCCGCAGCGCCCGAAGCACTGCCGCGGCTGCTCGTGACGCACCGCTCCGAGCCGCTGGTGCCGCTGATGAAGGCGCTCAACGGCTTCTCGAACAACATCTTCTCGCGCTTCGCCGCGGCGGCCGGCGGCATCGAGGCGGTGCAGGCAAACGTGCGCGCGACGCTCCCCGACGACTGGCGCGAAGAGCTGCTGCTCGGCGATGGCGCAGGCGCGCACCGCGCGAACCGCATGAGTCCGCGCGCCACCGTCGCGATCCTGCGGATGCTCCAGCGAGAGCTGTCGCCGTACGGTTACGACCTCGCCGACGTGCTGCCGGTCACGGGCGTCGACGACGGCACGCTCCGTCACCGCCTCGCCGGTCCGAGCGAGCGCGGCATCGTCGTCGCGAAGACGGGGACCTACGGGTCCTATGGCGCCTGCTCTCTGGCCGGCGCGCTGCACACCGAGCGCCATGGGCTCGTGTACTTCGCCGTGCTGAACCGTGGCGTTCCGATCGAGCCGGCGCGGCGCCGCCAGGATGCCTTCGTGCGGGCGCTGCTCACCGAACTCGGCGGGAAACCGTGGCCGTACCGCCGCGACGACGCGCCGGCATTCACGCGCGCGCGGGTGGAAGCGGCCGGCGGAGCCGCGGAGCGCGGGGCGGAGAGCGGGGACGCGGAGAGCGGGGACGTTCCTTCCGAGGTTTCATTGTCCCCATCGGGGAGGACTTCTGACTCGACTGTTCCCGTTGGGGACAATGAAACCTCGGAAGGAACGTCCCCTTGATGCCGCGATCGCCGGTCGCGATCGACCGTGTCGTCGAGGATCCCGCGGGCATCCGCAGGCTCGTCGAAGCGCGGGCGCCGTACTGGCCGGTGCAGCGCTACTTCGCGAGCGACGCCGAGTACGCGGCGTTGTCGGGAGAGTCCGCTGTGG
This sequence comes from Myxococcota bacterium, assembly GCA_039794265.1. GTDB lineage: Bacteria > Myxococcota_A > UBA9160 > UBA9160 > PR03 > CAADGG01. Next base: position 89,776 of record JBDIVR010000008.1, on the reverse strand, counting down.
CGCCGATGATCGTCGCGCCGGTGTTCCGGGGGAACTGGGCCGTCGAGGGCTGCGCGGACCCGGACGTGGCGCCGCTGCTCGCTCATCCGCCGTTCCTCGATGCTGCTCGCCGGCTCTTCGACGGCGAACTCGTGCGACCCACGACGGTGTATGTGAATCTCACGTGGCAGCTCCCGTTTCCGCAGGGCGCAGGTCACACCGACATCCCCGCGTTTCGCGGCCTCGACCCCTCGTGGCCGCCCGACCCGGTCTGCGACCCGGCAACGATCCGGCTGCTCACCGAAACGTACGTCCGCTACCCGACCGCGACGTAGCGGGGACGTTCTCATTCCCCTCCCGTGTCGCGCATGCCGAGACGTTTCATCATCTTCTGCAGGGACTGACGCGGGATGCCGAGGCGCTCGCTGGCCTTGCTCTTGCTGCCGGCCTCCGCGAGCGCGCGCTGGATCAGGCGGCGCTTCAGCTCGTCGACGGAGCGGTTGAGGTCCCAGTCGAAGATCGGGAGCTCCAGAGCGGACGTCCCTTCATCGGCGGCGGGACGACCGCGGACGTGCTCCGAGAGCATGTCCAGCGTGACGGTGTCGGCCTCCCCGGCTAGCGCCACGACGCGCTCGATCTCGTTCTCGAGTTCGCGCACGTTGCCGCTCCAGTCGGCGGCCACCAGCCGGTCCATCGCGGCGTTGGTGAAGCCCTTGATGCGCCGGCCCATGCGCGCGGTGGCGAGCTCGAGGAAGTGATGGGCCAGTACCGGGATGTCCTCGCGGCGCTCGCGCAGCGGCGGGATCCAGATCTCGACCACGCGCAGGCGGTAGTAGAGGTCCTCACGGAACTTCCCCTCCGTCACCAGCTTGCGGAGATCCCGGTTGGTGGCGGCGAGTACGCGCACGTCCACGTGCCGCACGTTGGACGCGCCGAGCGGGCGGATCTCCCCGTCCTGCAACACGCGCAGCAGTCGCACCTGCATGGTCATGTTGGTCTCGCCGATTTCGTCGAGAAAGATCGCACCACCGTGCGCCAGCTCGAACAGTCCCTTCTTGTCCTCGTGGGCGCCGGTGAACGCACCGCGCTTGTGGCCGAACAGCTCGCTCTCGAGCAGCGTGTCCGGGAGAGCACCACAGTTCTGTGCGACGAAGCGCGCGTCCTTGCGCGAGCCGGCATAGTGGATGGCGCGCGCGACGAGGTCCTTGCCGGTGCCGGTCTCGCCGCTGATCAGCACCGTGGCATCCGTGCTCGCGACCTTCTCCATCACCTCGAAGACGCGCTGCATCGCCGCACTCGAGCCGATCAGGCTCTCGAAGGCGTAGCGGCGCTCCACCTCGCGGCGCAGGTACAGGTTCTCGGCGCGCAGGCGCTCGTTGGCGTCCCGCAGCGCGGCGGCGAGCTGGACGTTCTCCGTCGCGAGCCCGTAGGTCTCGAGCGCGCGCTTCACGTCGAGCCGCAGCGAGTCGGGATCCCACGGCTTGGCGATGTAGCGATAGATCCGCCCCTCGTTGACCGCGCGCACGATCGACGCGAGATCGGCGTAGCCGGTCAGCATCATCCGGATCGCCGTCGGGTTGCGATCGATGACCTTCTCGAGGAACTCGACGCCGGTCATGCCGGGCAGCACCTGGTCCGCGATTACCAGCGCGATCGGTTCCCGGTCGAGGATTTCGAGGCCCTGCTGCCCGGTCGTCGCGGTGAACACGCGATAGTCGTCGCCGAGCGTCAGCTCGAGGCTCTCGAGGATGCCCACCTCGTCGTCGACGATCAGGATCGAGTAGGGGTCCGCGCCTCGCGCGGGAGACGCCGGGGGCGCGAGGGGCGCGTCGCTTCGCTCGGCGGGCACGCACCGGAGCATAACCGCGATCGTCGCGATTCGGAGTCGCCGGACTCTTGCGCCCGCGCGGCCGGCAGGCCGGGTGGTCCCGGCCTGCCGGCCCGGTGGTGCTGCTAGCGTCGCGCCCGCCTGGTGGTGCGGCGTGCGGCCGGCTTGCGCGTCGTCCGCGTCGCCTTGCGCGGCGTGGCGCGCTTGGCGCCGCTGGTTCGCTTCGCCGTGCTCGCGCGCTTGGCGCTGCGCTTCGCGGAGCTGCGGCGCGCGCCAGGCTTCGCCATCCGGGTCTTCGCGACGTCGCCTTCCTTGTCGATGAAGTACAGGAAGCCGTCCTCGCGCTTCACGCCCACCTTGGTCACGACCTGCGGCTTGGCTTTCTGGGTCTTGCCGCCACCGCGGGCCATCTTCGCGCGGCTCACGTCGCCCTTCTTGTCGAGGAAATAGAGCCACCCGCGTTCACGGGTGATGCCGGTCTTCGCGATCTTCGTAGCCATGAGCAGTCTCTCTCCTATCGATTGGCTCCTCCGGTTGGATCCGAAGGAGACGCGGTGCGTAGGCACTGGAGGAGAGGCCGCGCGCTGGGGTGTAGGAGCCGCGGCGACAGCCGGAAGTGTGCGCCCATTCCCCGTGGGTGTCAATGATGTTTCGAGGGTTTAGAGCAGTGAGCTGCGATCTGAAGAGGCCGTCGTCCGGGCCGTTCAGGGCTCCAGCGCCGCGCGCTGCCGGCGCGTCTTCTCCTCCGCCGCTGCGATCACGCGCGTCGCGAGGCTCACCCCTTCCAGCGCATCGATCTCCTGGATCCCCGTGGGGCTCGTGACGTTCACCTCCGTCAGCATGCCGCCGATGACGTCGATGCCCACGAAGAACAGCCCATCGCGCTGGAGCGCCGGCCGTAGGCGCTCGACGATGCGCAGATCCCGGGCATCGAGAGGAGCCCGGACCGCCGTGCCGCCGACGTGCAGATTCGCCCGCGTCTCCCCAGCCGCCGGCACGCGCAACAGCGCGCCGAGGACCTCGCCGTCGACGAGCAGGATGCGCTTGTCGCCCTCGCGGATCTCCGGCAGGTACTGCTGCGCCATCGCCCAGCGCGTGCCGAAGCCGGTCGCCGTCTCGAGGATCGAGAACAGGTTGCGGTCGTCGTGACGCACGTGGAAGACGCCCTCGCCGCCCTTGCCGCCGAGCGGCTTCACGATCATCTCGCCGCCGCGTTTGGCCAGGAAGTCCACGAGTTCGGGAATCCGGCGCGTCACGCGCGTCGCGGGCATCAGGTCCGGGAAACGCAGCGCGTACAGCTTCTCGTTGGCCCAGATCACCGTATCCGGCCGGTTCAGCACGAGCGCGCGCTGGCACAGCGCGAGGATCTGCGTCGCGGTGACGAAGTCGGCATCGACGGGGGGGTCCTTGCGCTGCCAGACGACCTCCAGCTCGTCGTCCAGCACGGCGGTTCGCGGGGCTCCGAGCACGGCATGGCGCCCGACCTCACGGCGCAGCTCGACCGGCTGGATCCGCGCGATGGCATGACCGCCGTCGGCCGAGAGCGCATCGAGCGCACAGAAGTGCACCCGATGCCCGCGCTCCTGCGCCGCGAGCATCAGCGCGAAAGTGGTGTCCTTCGCGATGTCGATCGAGTCGATCGGATCCATGACGAACAGCATCGAGAGCGGGCTGGGCGACACGCGGTTGCCTCCGAGGCGCTGCCAAGCGGTAGCGCAGACGCGAGCCGTGCGGCCACGCGGCCCGCGTCGTCAGCCCCCGCGGCGGTTGCTAGCCTGCCCAGGCTTCCCGGGGGATGACCATGCGATTCCTGCTGCGCACCCTGCCGAGGGTCCTCGTGAGAATCGCGGTCGGCCTGATCGCGCTGGCGGGCCTCGGTGTCGCCGCCGCCGCCGGCGCGGCGTTCCTGCTCTACCAGGTCGTCGTCCGCGACCTGCCCGACATCGAGAGTCTCGACCACTACCGGCCGCCGCTGGCGAGCAGCGTGTATGCGCGCGACGGCCGCCCGATCGGCGAGTTCTTCGATCAGCGCCGCCGGCTGGTGCGGCTCGACGAGATCCCTCGCCATGTCGTGCTGGCGTTCGTGTCCGGCGAAGACGACGCGTTCTTCGAGCACAGCGGCGTCGACATCCGCTCGATCGTCCGGGCCGCGTACGTGAACTTCACGGCCGGCGAGATCGAGCAGGGCGCCAGCACGATCACGCAGCAGCTGGTGAAGAGCCTCCTGCTGACGCCCGAGCGCCGCTACGACCGCAAGCTCAAGGAGATGGTCCTCGCCCGCCGGATCGAGCAGCATCTCGACAAGGACGAGATCCTCACGCTGTACCTGAACCAGATCTACTTCGGCTCCGGTGCCTGGGGGATCGGGGAGGCGGCCCGCACGTACTTCGGCAAGCTGGTCGGCGAGCTCAGCCTTTCCGAGGGCGCACTGCTCGCGGGCCTGCCGAAGGCGCCGTCGCGCTTCTCGCCCAACGTGAACCCTGGGCGCGCGGACGAGCGACGCCGCTACGTGTTGGGTCGCATGCGCGCTCTCGGTCACATCGACGAGGCGACCTGGCGCGACGCGGTGGAGCGCCCGCCGGTGATCACGGGCCCGCCGCACGCCGAGGACTTCGTGACGGCGGCGTGGTTCACGGAGGAGGTCCGCCGCGCGCTCTTCGATCGCCTCGGCGGCGATGCGGTGCTGCGCGGCGGCCTGCACATCGAGACCACGCTCGATCTCGACCTGCAGCGGGCCGGCGAGCAGGCGCTGCGCGACGGTCTTTCGGCGCTCGACCGTCGCCAGGGTTGGAAGGGGCCCCTGCGTCAGTCGCGCGACGTCGAGGCCGTGGTACGCGAGCTCGGCGAGGAGAACGGCATCACCGCCGATCCCGAGCCGGCGGCTCGCGTGCTCGCCCCCGGAACGATCGTCCTCGGCGTCGTCACCGCCGTCGACGACGGCGCGAAGCGGGCGCGCGTAGCCGTGGCGCCGGGTGTATCCGGATTCGTGTACCTCGAGGACACGCAGTGGGCGCGGCGGCGGAACTTCCAGCAGGTGTCGGTGCCGCGCTCGCGCTTGTCGCAGGTGTTTTCCGTCGGCGACGTGGCGCGGTTCCGTGTCGCCGAGCCCGCGCCGTCCGAAGGCGAAGCCGAGGCCGCGTCGCAGAGCGCCCCCGCCTTGGCGCGCGCACCGCGAACGCAGCCGAAAGCCGAGCCGATGCGTCTCACGCTCGACCAGACGCCCGAGGTCGAAGGCGCGCTGTTCGCCATCGATGTCGCGACCGAGGAAGTGATCGCCATCGTCGGCGGCTACGACGCCGCGCGCAGTCATTTCGATCGCGCCGTCCAGGCGCGGCGACAGCCGGGTTCGGCGTTCAAACCGTTCATCTACGCGGCAGCGCTCCAGCACGGCTTCACGGCAGCGACCATCGTCAACGACGCGCAAGTCGTCTACGTCGATCCGGTCACCGCCGAAGTCTGGAAGCCGCAGAACTACGATCGCCGCTTCCGGGGGCAGCTCCCGATGCGGGAGGCCCTCGCCCGCTCGCTGAACAACGTCGCCGTCCGCATCCTGCTGGACGTCGGGATCCCGTCCGTGATCGACATCGTCCGGCGGTGCGGGATCCGCTCGCCGATCGATCCGTACCCGTCGCTTGCGCTCGGCACCAGCCCGGTGACGTTGCTCGAGTTGACGTCCGCGTACGCGGTGTTCGCTGCCGGCGGACAGCGCGTCCAGCCCACCTTCATCCGCCGCGTCGTCGACCGCGATGGTCAGGTGCTGCTCGAAAACGTGCCGCTCGAATCGCCGCCGGTTCCCGGCGGCGCGCCGCCGCCGCCCGCCGATTCCGAGCAGCAGGTGATCGAGCCCGCGCTGGCGTTCCTGATGACCGATCTGCTGCGGGCTCCGGTGGACCATCCCGGTGGTACGGCCGGCAAGGCGCGCGTGCTCGGCCGCCCGCTGGCTGGCAAGACCGGTACGACCAACGACCAGGGCGACGCATGGTTCGTCGGCTTCTCGGCGGATGTCGCCGCCGGCGTCTGGGTCGGCTTCGACGAGCGTCAGGTCCTCGGCGCGAAGGAGACCGGCGGTCGCGCGGCGCTCCCGGTGTGGATCGAGTTCATGAAGGCGGCGCATGCGGACCGGCCGGTGCAGGACTTCCCGGTTCCGAAGGGCGTTTCGTACGCGCGCGTCGATCCGGCCACCGGCAAGCTCGCGGGCGAGAGCGGCGGCGCGTTCCAGCCTTTCCTCGCTGGCAGTGAGCCGCGGGAGGCCGCGAGCGACGCAGCGGACGCCGAGCAATCGCGGCGCGTGCTGCGCATGGACTTCTGACGGGATGGAGTACGAGCCGCCGGATCTCCGCACGACCTCGGCCACCCGCACCGCCGCGAAGCGTCGTCGAGCCCGCACCGCCGGTCCCACTTCTGCGCGAATCGACACCGAGCTGAGACGCCTCGACCGGCTCGCCGGCGTCGGCCGCGTGGCGGCCGAAACGGCACACGAAGTGCGCAATGCCCTCACCGCCGTGAAGACGCTGCTTCAGCTGCTGCCGACGCGCGGCGACGATCCGGAGCTCCGGGGGCCGTTCCTGGCGCTCGCCAGCGAAGAAGTGGATCGCACCGAGCGGCTGCTCGATGCGCTCCTCGCGCAGGCGCGCGGAGATGCGGGAGACACCGCCCCGACGACCGGCCGCCGCTGCGATCCGGCGTCGGCGCTGCACGGAGTCGCCCAGCTCGTGGCGCGACGGGCATCGGAACGCGGCGTCCATGTGGCCGTCGATATCGGCCCGGATCTGCCGGGCGCCGCGATCGGGAGCGACGCGCTCCGCCAAGTGCTCTTGAACCTCGCGCTGAACGCGCTCGAGGCGAACGCAGCTGGCGGCGACGTGCGGCTGGCAGCGCGCCGGTCGGCTGGTGCCGGCGACGCCGCGACTGCGATCGAGCTGTCCGTAGAGGACCGCGGCCCCGGGGTGCCGGCGGCGCTCCGTCGGCGCGTCTTCGAGCCGTGGTTCTCCACCGCTCGCGAACGGCCCGGAGGCCTCGGCCTCGCGATCGCGCGCGATCTGGTCGAGGCGGCGCGCGGCTCCATCGAGATCGAAGACCGCCCGGGCGGCGGCGCCCGGATCTGCGTTCGGATCCCGGCGGCTGCGCCGTAGGAGCCGACGTCGGAGCTGCAGCTCAACGTGGCGGATGGCGCCAATCCGGCGACGCACACGTTCGTGCCGATCTACGAGGCCGCGGCGAAGCGCGAGGCATTCATCAAGAGTCTCGAAGGAAACGCCGCGTGGACCGAGTTCCAAGCTGCGCTCGAGAAGCTCTCGCAGCCGGGCGGGACGGTCCTGTACCAGACGGTGAAGCGCTGGGGAGACATCAACGACACGGACCGCGTGTGGATGCTCCACGCGTTCGACGTGAGCGACGCCGCCGGCTTCGTCGCAGCGCTCGATGCGCTGATGGCGTCCGAAACGGGCAACCAGTTCCCCGGCCAGGTCTACCTGTCCGCCGTCGTCGCGGGCGGCATGAGCCCGGTGACCCACGTGATCTCGGTCGGCTACGACAGCGAACTCGAAATGGCGGGCTGCCACGCGACGCGTGACCTCCGGACGTGGGGCGCCGCCGCCGGGTGTTCCGGCTCGAATGCGGACATATGTAAAGATACTTTCTTGACATAAACTGGTCAGCTTCTACTCCTTGGTTCGGACACTCGAACATCCAAACCGAGGAGAGAAGCCCGTGGCCAAGTCCGCCCGAGGATCGGAAGCGCTGCCGCGCCTCGCCGTTTCGTCCGACACGGCGTTGTCCAGATCGCTGTTCTTCACCGCAGCGGGGCTCTCGCTCGCCGCATCCGTCTATCTGTTCTTCTCCGGGCAGCGCGAGGAGGGGATCTTCGTCGGACTCTGGGTCCCGTCGATCCTGTCGGCCGGCGCCCTGTTGCTCCAGGGGGCCCGCCATGAGTGACGAGGCCCTGCTCCTGTTCGGGTGCGTCGTTTCGTTCATCGCCCTCGCCGGCGCGTACGTCGCACTTCGGGTTCGCTTCCTGGACCACGAAGTCGTTTCGGACGCGTCCGAGACCGGCGAGTCGATCCGGCTGCGGGAGCCGGTCCCGGTGAAGGTCGTCCGCCCTCGCGACCGCGTCCGGTGACTTCGGCGAGCGGAGAGGCCGACGGGGCGGCAGAAACACCCGGTCCCGGCGTCGCGCTCGTCCAGGGCGCGAGCCGGGGCCTCGGCCTCGCGTTCGTCGAGCAGCTGCTGGCTCGGGGGCGCGTGCGCGTCGTGGCGACCGCTCGGAGTCCCGAACGCAGTGCGCAGCTCATGGCCCGGGCCGAATGCTCTGGACCGCGCCTGCTCTGCGTGCCGCTCGACGTCACCGACGAGTCGTCGATCGAAGCGGCCGCCGAGCGGATCGGATCCGCGTTCCCCCGCCTCGATCTCCTCGTCAACTGCGCCGGTCTGCTACACGACGCCGCGCTTCGCCCGGAGAAGCGGCTCGAGCAGGTGGACCCCGAACGACTCCGTCGGCTGTTCGACGTCAACGCCATCGGTCCGCTGCTCGTTGCCCGGCACTTCCTTCCGCTGCTCACGCATGGCGATCGAGCCGTCGTCGCGAACGTGTCGGCCCGCGTCGGCAGCATCGAGGACAATCGGATCGGCGGCTGGTACGGCTACCGGGCGTCGAAGGCGGCCCAGAACATGTTCACGCGCACGCTCGCGATCGAGCTGCACCGCCGGGCGCCGGCGGTCGTGTGCGTCGCGCTGCACCCGGGCACCGTCGAGACCGATCTGTCGGCGCCGTTTCGGCGCGGCGTTCCGCCCGAGCGTCGATTCGCGCCGAAGCGGGCCGCCGAACGGCTGCTCGACGTCATCGACTCGCTCGGTCCCGAGGACAGCGGGAGCTTTCTCGACTGGGCGCGCAAGCCGATCCCGTGGTAGGCGCGCCGCGCGCTACGGCTTCGCGGGATCGAGGCGCTCGCCGGTCTCCTCGTCGACGACGACCGCCCGGATCCGCCGACCGGCGTCGCGGTGGACGAGCGCGACCGGGGGCTCGCCGCGGCGCGCGCTTGCAGACCCCGGCTTCGATGCGGGATCGTCCGCGTCAGCGGGCCCGAGCCCGGTTCCGGTAGAGCTCCTCGTTCACCGCGGTCGTCATCTGGGCCTCGTCGAGGCGTCCGCCGAGGAATGCGTTGACGAGCCGCGCCGTGTCCGCCGGGCGCTCGACGGTCGCCCGGTAGTCGACCTCGATCATCTCCATGAACGGCTGCTTCCGCGCGTAGAGTCGGGCCGCGACGATGTCGTTGCGGTAGGCCTCCTTCATCGCGTCGAGCGACCCGCCGGGCGTCGGGTTGCCGAGGCGGTCGAGCATCTTGTCCTGGCTCTGCAGCACCTCGTCGAGGTGCCGGCGCATGTAGACGATGCGATAGGCATTGTCGTCCGGGAGATGGCGCAGCAGGAACGAGATGACCTTGAGCGCGTGGCCGCGCGCATCGCGCACCCAGCGCTTGTCCGGATCCTTCTCGAGGTCCTTCACGCGCTCGAACTCGTAGTAGCCGACGGGGTTGTCGATGTCGGCGGCGCGTTCGCCATCGGTGAACGGCGTGATGCCGCCGGCTTCGAGCATGCGCATCATCATCGAGGTGCCGGAGCGCGGCAGGCCGGAGACGATATAGACCGGGGTCCCGTAGCGACGCTGCTGGAGCCAATTGCGGAGGGGGTTGGAGCTGGCCACGGGTATTTCTCCGCGAGCTAGAGGGTGACGCCGAAGAGCCCCTTGAGCGAGAACCCGGCGAGCAGCGAAACGCCGAAGAATGTCGCGAGGATGCCGACCTCGCCACCCGGCAGGAAGCCGAGGTCGCGCGCCGGATAGACGAAGGCGATGGTCTCGATGACAGAGCTCGCGGGCAGCGCGGGCTCGCCGGGATAGAGCAGGGCGTCCCAGGTGCGGGTGCGCTTCACCGGCACCTTGCGCGCCTCGCCGCCGACGGCCCATCCCTTCGTCAGTGTCTCGTCTCCGACGTGCAGCGTGAGCACGTGGTCGCCGGGCGCCTCGGCGCGCAAGCGCCAGAAGATCTCGCCGTCTGCGGTCCGGACCGGCGGCGCGTCGAGGGCGACGCCGTCGGGAAGATCGAGTCCCACGTCCCGCGGCGCGACGCCGGCCTTCGGATCGAGGCGCACCTCGAGCAGATGGACGGACCCGACGGGAACCGGAGCGAAGCCGTAGTGCGCCACGAGCTGGACGAGGATCGCAAGCATCGGTACGAGCAGCACGGCGAGCGGAATCAGGTTGTGGCCGACGTAGATCCCGTTGCGGAAGAAGATCTTGCCAGTCGACCGCAGCACCATCAGCGGGTCGTGCCGAAACAGCCGGATCTCGTAGAGATGGCCTGCGATGCGGTCCTTCGCGCGCTGGATCCCCTGCTGGTTGCTCAGGCGCTTGTAGACGACGAGCGCCAGCACGCCGGCGAGCACCGGCCACAGCAGCAGGTCGAACCAGGCCGGTCCGTGCCCGAACGGCGCCAGCAGCGCGTCGAAGATCGCGCTCGTGAGAGCGTTCCAGGTCGCCATGCGTCAGCTGATGTAGCCGAGACCCTTGAGGCGCTCGCGCATGTCCTTGTCGTCCTTGGCATCCTCGAAGTGGAGCATCTCCTTCTCGAGGACGTGCGTGACGAACTCGTCGACGGTCGCGTAGCCGGCCACGTCGGCGACTTTGCGGAGCTTGTCGACGAGGTCGCGGTCGAGCTTCACCTTGACGGTCTTGCCACCGAACATGGGATCCTTTCTCTCAGCCGCCCGATCCCACGGTGCCCGGGGAAGTCGGGTGTCGGGCCTGCTGCCCGGCGTTCAGGAACGACGTGCCCACCATGCCCTGTGCCGGCGGCAGCCCGTAGTGATCGAGAATCGAGACGGTGACGTCGGTGAGGTCGTGGTCGCCCTCGGCGATCGGGCCGTTCACCAGCAGGATGCCCGGCACCAGACGCGGATCGATGAGGTGACTGCCCGACCAGCGCGACGTGTTGTCGTCGAGAACGGTTGCGGCGATCTCGCCGAGGGTGGAGGGATCGGAGTTCGCGTAAGGCTGGTTGTATCCGATGACGAGGTCGGGCGCTTCGCCGACCCGCTCGCCGTGGAACACTTCCGCGGCCGGGTACGCACGCAGGACCACCGGCTCTCCGTTCTGCGGGTCGCGCTCGGCTTCGAGCGCCGTCGTGATCTCCCGGATCAGAGCGTCGGCATCCTCGAGTCGGACACTGCCCTGGGACTCGCGACCGATCAGGTTCAGATAGAGCCCGTTGAAGCCGAGTCCGTAGGCGCGTGAGCGCGACCAGTCGACGTCCGCGAGCCCCACCCGCCCGGTTCGCTCGTCGCCGTTCAGCACCAGATAGCCGTGCTCTCGCAGCCACGCGTTCAGATGGAACCTCCTCGTGTACGGCTGGAAGCCGTGATCGCTCATCACGACGAGCCGCGTGCCTTCCGGTAGGCGCTCGCGTACGCGGCCCAACACCTCGTCCACGTCCTCGTAGAAGCCTTCGATGTGGTGGGCATGATCGGCGGCGATCTCCGGATCCCGCGCGGGATGACCGAGGCCGGGGTACTTCGGATCGGCGTGGCGCCAGAGCATGTGACACTGGAGGTCGATGTCCGAGAGATAGACGAAGGTCGCATCCCCCGGGTCGAAGCGATCGAGCGCCAGATCGAGCATCGCGCGCGAGTCCTGCTGGACCAGGCCGACCTGCCGCACGTAGTCGTCGTCGCTGAAGACGCCGTCGCGGAGCGCGGAAGTCTCCTCGGGCATGCCGACCGTGTAGAACTGTCCCAACGCCGTGTAGAGCTGCTCGACCCACTCCGAAGGGCTCGTGAAGGTCTGCGGCGGGTTCGCCGCGGAGAAGTTCACGGCCGACGCGTAGAGTTTGAACTCCGGTCGGAGCGCCATCGCGAACAGACGCACGGCGCCGTGCAGCGGCATCAAACCCCACGGCAGCGCATCGAAGCGCAGCTCGATCCAGTCGGACCATTCGCCCTCGCGCAGCAGCACCGTCTCCGCGCCGGCCTTCACGACGGCGGTGTCGAACTCGGGATCGAGATGCACGGTCACGCGCGTCGTCAGGTAGTCGCCGGGGCCGGGGACCTGGCCGGGCCGCAACCGGAACAGATCGGGCGGTCCCTTGAGGGTCGCTTCGAGCGTGTCCGGCGTGCCGTCGAGATCGAAGTCCTGCACGCTCACGAGCTGGATGTCGCCCTTCGGGTCGTCGGCCAGGACGGGCCGGTCGGAGATCAGGGTGTAGGTGCCGTAGCCGCCGCGCATGTCCACGGTGCCCATGCCGGCCAGCACCTTCGCCTCGCTCTCGGGCACCGGATAGTTGCCGGGGATCCGGTACACCTCGGTGTCGACGCCGTGCGCGGTCAGCAGATCCCACCACGGCGTGCCGCTGCGGTTGTTGACGACCTCGGGGCCCGAGAGCGGGATCATCCAGCCGAAGAACTCGAGTGCGCTGCCGGGATCCTCGACCGGCGGCGTCGCGGACGAGATGGGAAGATACGTGGCGGGGTCGCGATGCACGAAGTCGAAGACGCCGTGGCCGCCGGGGTCTCGGCCGGTGACGAAGTTGGACCACGCCACCGGGCTCTGCGGCGGGTTCGACGTGCCGAGACGCCGATAGCTCCCGTCCGCGGCGAGCGCCGCGAAGTGCGGCATGCGCCCCTCTTGCATCAGCCGGTCGAGGATCACCGGGTCGACGCCGTCGATTCCGAGCACGAAGACGCCGGGGCGGCCCGGTGCCAGGCGCTCCGGCTCGGATCTGCACGCGACGAGCGCGAGGACCATCGACAGGAGAGTCGCTGCCGCGCGTCTCACGCAGCATCTCGTTCGCGTTCGACCCGGGCGCCCGGAGCCGCTCCCGACTGATCGAGGAGCTTCGGATCGAAGCTGCCTCCGACCTTCGCGTCGGGGGCGAAGATCATCTCGCCCTGCATGTAGCGGGCGCGCTTCTGGCCGAAGAGCTCGATCACGCTCAGCGGGATGTCGATGAGGCGCGGGCGCTCGGTCGCGATCCGGCGATTGCAGAAGAACACGCCCGGCACGATGTCGGGATCGACGCAGTGGTCGCCGGACCAGCTCCGCGTGTTGTCGCTGAAGACACTCGCGGTGACGGAGCCGGTCGCGCACTCCCAGGAGTTCCGATAGCCCCCCTCGTAGCCGATCAGCAGATCGGGCGCGTCGAGGCGGTAGGGCCCGTCGAAGGTCTCGCAGGTCGCGCGCACCTTGCGAATCGCGCGCGCGCCTGTCTGGGGATCCACGAGCGCCTCGAGCTTCGCGGAGAGCTCCGCCACCAGCGACCGATACTCCTCACCCTCGCTGACGACGCCGCTGGCCTCGCGGCCCTTGCGGTTGACGAACATGCCGGTGAGACCCAGCGAGAACGCACGAGTCCGAGACCAGTCCACGTGCTCGAACCAGTCGCCACTGGTCTCGAAGCCGGGCTTCAGGGCCAGGTAGCCGTTCTCTCGTAGCCACGTGTTCAGGTTCACGCCGCGCCGGAAGTTCGTGAAGCCGTGGTCGCTGATCACCATGAATACGGTGTCCGGGCGCTCGACCTCGCTCCAGACCTTCCCGAGCAGCGCGTCGGCGCGCTCGTAGACCTGCGGGATCGCGTCGGCCCACTCGGTCGTGTCCTTGCCGGCGTTCGCCGGGTGGCTCGGATCGAGATAGCGGTAGAACATGTGCTGCACGCGGTCGGTCGTGTCGAAGACCGTCGTCAGCAGGCCCTTCTTCGTCTGCGCCAGCGCGTCGAGGAACATGCGCTCGCGCTCGTCGTAGATGGCCATCGCCTGCTCGAAGAACGCCTTCTCGTCGATGACGCGCTCGTTGAGCGCCCAGGTGTCCTCCGCGAGGCCGAGCGTCGCGAACGGTCCCTGCATCTTCGCGAGGTACACCGAGTAGATCTGCGGATGGCTGATCGGCATCGCCGGGTGTTCCGGATCGATGTGGATCGGCGTCATGTAGAGCTCGACCTCGGGAGCGACGGACTTCAGGTAGAAGCGCGCGATGCCGTGGACCTTGACCCGGAGCCCCGGCTGGAACACCAGCTTGACCCACGGCGAATAGCTCTCGAGCGGCAGGTCGAACGGCTCGCTCCCGTCGATCTCGATGCGCACGCCCCGGCGATCCGCGGCGACGTCGATCGTCATCGGGAGCGTCATGCGGCCGCCCGCGCGCAGCATGCTGTTCTCAGGCCCGACAATGCGCGTCCGGATCCGGTTCCCTTGCCGGCGCAGCACCGTCTGTTCGCCGCCGGTTCGGACGGCATGGCCGTGCTCGTCCTGCTCGGTGCTGTAGAAGGAGAAGGTGCCCTGGCTCCCGCGCAGGTCGGGTACGCACATCCCACTCAGCAGGAGTCCTCGGAACGGAACCGGCGGGAACGTGATCGGGACGCGCTGGATGATGCTGAAGATGTGGCGGTCGCCGAGCAGCTTCCAGAACGCCTGTGACTTCTGCAGCAGCTTGATGCGCGGCTTCTCGAGCGGAACCACGAAGCGTCCGATGTTCATGACCTTCCTGGCCGCGCGGATGTCGGTCGACGAGAGCATCGGTCCGTAGGTGCACGGATCCCGGGTCAGGAAGTCGTAGATCCCGTGCCGGCTCGCGTCGACGCCCGTGGCGAACGTGGACCATGCAACGGGCGAGATCGACGGGTTCGCGGTGTCGAGCGGCCGGAAGACGCCCTTCTCGGCGAGCTTCTGGAGGTTCGGAAGCCGGCCCTCGCGCATCAGCCGGAGCGTCATTCCCGGGTCGAGGCCGTCGAGTCCGAGCAAGACGACCCGGGTGGCGACCGCGCCTTTGTACGGATTGCCGATCCGGATCAGCCGGTAGACCAGGGTGAAGGGCCACGTGAGAAGGATCACGATGACGAGCAACAGCGTGCTGAGCAGCACCAGAGTTGCCCCGACGAACGCGAAACCAGCGCCGGGTCCGATGTAGGCGTCGGCTGGGGGCGCGACGAGCAGGACCCCAACACCGGCGGCGAGAACGAGCCCAGCCGCGATCAGAAGGCGCCGGTGCAAGGGCAACCGGCTGCGCGATGTCTCAGCGACCATCCGTCTGGCTCTCCTGGCGGCAACGGAACCCAGTACCATAGCGCCTGCGGAGCGCTCACGGGGCTCGCGGGATGACAGGAGCGGTGCCCTGGGGTACTCCCCCCCTTCACCGCGACGCTGGAGGCGCCACCATGTCCCGCCTGGCCGTCCTGACTCCTATCCTGTTGATCGTCCTCGTGCTCTCCGCCTGTAGCGGCAGCCCGGAGGACCAACTCGAGAAGGCGCGCCAACACCTCGCGGCCGGGGCGTACTCGGACGCGGCAGCGGCCGCCGAGGCGGGTCTGGCAGCCGGCGCGGAGGGGTCGATCGCGTGGCGCCTCGAACTCGCCGCCCTCGAGGGCGAGGCGCGCACCGCACAGACGGCCGCCGTGCAGGCGCGGCTCGAGCGGCTCGCCGCATCCCACGCCGCCCAGGTCACCGGCTCGCTCTACGTGCAGACCGCGGGGCAGGTGAAAGAGGCCGGCGACGCCGACGGTGCGATCGGCGTGCTGGACGCCGGTGCGCAGCGCTTCCCCGAGGACGAGGCCATCGCCCAGGCCATCGACCGGCTGAAGGCGACGGGGAGCTCGGACGAGATCGAGCGGCTGCGTTCGCTCGGGTACGTAGAATGAGGCCGGCGCCAGGCCCGTCAGGTGTCGCCGTCCTTCGGTTCGAGCCAGCGCGTGACCTCGGCGGTCAGCTGCGCGAGGCCGGCCGTGAAGAAATGATCGGATTCCGCGAGCCGGACGAAGCGCGCGCCGGGCGCAGACTCCGCGATTCCGGCTAGGACGTCAGCGGGCGCCAGCGAGTCGCGCTCGCCAGCGAGGATCAGGATCTCCCGTTCGCCGCCGGCGAGCGCCGCCGAGTCGAGCAACGATGGCGGCGGCGCCACCAGCAGCAGTCGCGAGACGCGCGGTTGCCCGGCGGCGGCGCGCAGCGCTGCGCCCGCGCCGAACGAGTAGCCCGCGGCGAGTAGCGGGCCGCTCACGGTCCGCGCCATGTGGAGCAGGGCCGCAGCGAAGTCCGCAGCTCCCACATCGAGCTCTCCGCTCGGTTCGCCGACGCTCGCGCCGACGCCGCGCCAATTGAAACGCAGCGATGCGAGGCCGGCCTTCGTGCACGCCCACGCCAGCTCCGACACCACTGGCGAGTCCATGCTGCCGCCATAGAGAGGATGCGGCGGGGCAATCACTGCGCCGCCGCTGGCGGGAGTCTCCCCGGCGATGAACAAGCCCTCGAGCGCCTCGCCGCGCTCGCCCGCTTCGCCGAGCCACGGGATCGTCGTGCCTTTCTCTTCCCGCTTCGCCATCAGGTCTCCTGCTACGCTGCGCGCCGATGTCGCCCGAGACTTCCGCCGAACGGCGCCCGCGCGCTGGACGCGTCGCGCGCAAGCTCGCCGCTGCCTGTCCGGACGCCCGCTGTGCGCGGGATTTCCACGATCCCTTCGAGTTGCTGGCCGCCACGATCCTGTCGGCCGAGTGTACCGACAAGCAGGTGAACGAAGTCACCCCGGCGCCGTTCACGCGCTACCCGACGCCGGAAGCGCTGGCCGGCGCGCCGCTCGCCGATCTCGAACGGAGCATCCATGCCACCGGCTTCGATCGCCAGAAGTCGGTCGCACCGAAACTGGCACCCCGCCCTCGGGCGGCGAAAGCCCGGAGCCCGCATCGATGAGCAAGCGCCTCACGTACCAGGGTCGATCGATCGCCGTGTGGGCGGAAGAGGTCGAGCTTCCGAACGGCGCCGTCGCTCAGCTCGACATCGTCCGCCATCCCGGGGCGTCGTGCGTCGTGCCGTTCGAGAGTGAGGACGAGGTGCTGCTGATCCGCCAGTACCGGCACGCGGCGGGCGGCACGATCTGGGAGGTGCCGGCCGGAAAGCTCGAAGGGGACACGCCCGCCGAGTGCGCCGCCAAGGAGCTGGAGGAGGAGGCCGGTCGCCGCGCCGGGCGGCTCGAACGGCTCGGCGAGATCTGGACCACGCCGGGCTTCACCGACGAGCGGATCCATCTGTTCGCCGCATTCGACCTGACCGAAGTGCCGCACGCGCGCGAGGAGTACGAGGTCATCGAGGTCGTGCCGATGCCGCTCGCCGACGCGCTGGAGCTCGTCTGGAGCGGCGAGCTCAGCGATGCGAAGAGCGCCCTCGCGCTGATCCACGCGGCTCGCCGGCTCGGGCGGCTGCGCTGAGCGACGTGCCCGATCTCGCCGTCGCCTTCGTGTGGCACGGCTTCGTGTGGGAGGACCTGCTCGCGCTGGTCCGTCGTGCCGACGCGCTGGGCTACCGCGCCGCGTGGGTCGACGGCGACGTCTCGATCCTGCCGTCTCGCGGCGAGCGCGACGTGCTCGACGGCTGGACCGTGACGACCGCGCTGCTCGCGGCGACCGAGCGCATCGAGATCGGCTCGATCCGGCTGGTCCACCACTGGAACGCCGCCAAGCTTGCGCAGGCGGTCGCGACGGCCGAGCGCATCGCACCCGATCGCCTGCGTTGTCTGCTGTCGATCGGGGGCCATCGGCTCGACACCGCGTTCGGGCTCGCGTTCCCGCCGCCGGCCGAGCGGATCGCCTGGCTCGAAGAGACCGTCGTCGCGCTGCGTCGGCTGTGGGCCGGCGAGACCGTCACGAGTACCGGCCGCCACGTCCGTCTCGACGGCGCGCGCGTGCGCCCGCTCCCGCGCGGCGGCCGGATGCCGATCGAGGTCGCCGGCCGCGGTCCGCGGATGCTCGCCGCGGTCGCGGCCCACGCGGATCGCTGGGACGTGAACCTGCCGCCGGTGGCGACGCGGGTCCATGACGCGGCGCAGCAGCTGGCCGCGGCGTGTCACGAGCGCGGCCGCGACGCGGCCGAGATCGGGCGTTCGCTGTGGATCTTCACGCGGGCCGGCGTCGATCCCGGGGATCCGGCCGTCCACGCGGCGTTCCGGCGCTGGAATCCCTGGTTCGGCTGGATTCCCGATCGGGAGCTGCCGGAGGCGATTCTCGCCGGTTCCATCCCGGAGTGCCGCGCGCGCCTGGCCGCGATCCGCCGCGAGCTCGCCATCGACCTGCCGGTGCTCGACCTTTCCGGGCTCGATCGCGACGCGGCGGAGCGCGTCATGACGGAGCTGGCCGGCGCCTGAACGTCCGTCATCGGCCCGGCCCGCCGCGCGGCGCGCCGGATCCTCCCCTCGACGGCCCGCATTGACCCTTCTGTCACGGCCACTTACGCTAAACGCCATCGCGGGTGCCCGCGCCCGGCCCGCATCGTCGAGACAACCGCTGACCGCCTGTTCGAGCTGGCATCCTCGACCGGGCAGCCAGGAATCAGCCGTTCAGTCGAAGCGAGGAACGATTTGTACGGACGCGGATCCTCTCCGGTCGGCATGGGCTTCGGTCCCCCCGTCACGCCGCCGGTCATCAAGCAACTGCTGATCGCGAACGCGGCGGTGTTCGTCGCGCAGTACGCCGGCATGATCCCGATGCGCGCGCTGGCGGCGTCGCCGGCGGATTTCTGGACGAACGGTTTCATCTGGCAGCCGTTCACGTACATGTGGCTGCACGGTGGTCTCGGCCACGTCGCGATGAACATGTTCGCGCTGTGGATGTTCGGGTCGCAGCTCGCGATGGTGTGGGGCGCGCAGCGTTTCCTGCGCTTCTACTTGATCTGCGGCGTCGGCGCCGGCCTGCTGATCGTCACGTATCCGTGGATCCCGGTGCTGATCGGCGCGCGGGATCCGATGAGTCTGCTGATGCCGACCCTTGGTGCGTCCGGCGCGGTCTACGGCGTGCTGCTCGCGTACTCGCTCACGTGGCCCGACCGCACGATCATGTTCATCTTCCCGCCGGTCGCGTTCCGCGCCATCTGGTTGATCCCGATCCTGTTCTTCCTCGGCATCTACTTCGGTCCGTCGAACGTCAGCCACCTCGGCCATCTCGGCGGCGTGCTGGTCGGATGGCTATTGCTGCGCAGCCAGGGGGAGACCGGGGCGCTGCTGTCGCTCGAGCAGGTGAAGTTCAAGATCCGGCGCTGGCGGATGCGGCGCCGTCTGCGCGCGGTGCAGCAGGAAGAGTGGCGCGATCGCAGGCGAGACGACGATCGCCGCGGACCGTGGTTGCACTGAGGCGATGAGATGAGCGGCTCCCCCCCCACGGACTTCGGCATCTCGCCCGGACTCGATGCCGAGATCCGGCGCGCCGCGGACGCCCTGGCGGGCGCGCGCCATCCGGTCGCGCTGACCGGCGCGGGACTTTCGGTCGAGAGCGGGATCCCGCCGTTCCGCGGCCCGGGCGGGATCTGGACGAAGTACGGCGAGCCGCCGATGGACGGCTACCAGCGGTTCCTGCGCGATCCGGCGGCCGCGTGGCGCGATCGCCTGTCGCCGCGCGAGGACTGGGCGCGCGTGCTACACGACGCGGTGCGCGAGGCCAAGCCGAACGCCGGCCACCATGCGCTCGCGGAGCTCGAGCGCCGCGGCCATCTCCGCGCGCTCATCACGCAGAACATCGACGGGCTCCACCAACGCGCTGGCCACGACGACGTACTCGAGATCCATGGCAACCACCGCCTGCTGCGCTGCATCGGCTGTCACGCGCGTTTCGAGCCCGAAGCCATCGATGTCGATCGGGCGCAGCTGCCGCCGCGCTGTCCCCGGTGCGGCGGCATCGTGAAGGGCGACATCGTCGTCTTCGGCGAACCGATTCCGGCCGACGTGTTGCGCGCGTGCTCGCGCGCCGTGGCGGCGGCGGACTGCATGCTGGTCGCCGGTACGTCGGCGACGGTGTACCCGGCAGCCGAGTTTCCGGTCGAGGTCCTGCGCGCTGGGGGGATCGTCATCGAGATCAATCCGGAGGAGAGCGAGCTCACGGCGATCGCGACGATCTCGCTGCGCGGGCCGGGCGGGCCGGTGCTGTCGCGGTTGCTCGCCCACACCGCGGCGCGCGCGGATCGGGGGGCGGCGTGAGAAGTCGAGCCGGCGATCACGACTGGACGGGTCACGGAGCCGACTCCGATCACGACGGCCCGTGCAGCGAGAGCTGTGCACACGGCGCGGGGCGTGGCTTCGGCGGTTTTCTGCGCTCACTGCTGGCGGGGATCCCGTGGAGCGAGCGCGTCGAAGTGTGCGAGACGATGACGCTGCCGGCGCCGCGCTCGGGCGCATTGCGTCTCGACAACGCGAATGGCATGACGCGGATCCTCGGGGAGGATCGCGGGGACGTCGAGGTCCGGATGCAGAAGGTCGCGCGCGCCGAGAGCACCGCGGCAGCAGCAAGCATGGCGCGAGAGATCCGGCTCGCCCGCACCGACACCGATCTCGGGACCGAGCTGGAGGTCGAGGTGCCGCGACGCTGGAATCGGCGTGGGCACGTCAACCTCGAGCTGCGCGTCCCACGCGGAACGCGGATCGACGTCAACGCCTCGAACGGCAAGGTCTGCATCGCCGACCTGCAGGGCGGCGTGCGCGTACGCTCGAGCAACGTCGCGGTGCGCGTCGAGGATGTCAGCGGCGATGTCGAGATCCAGGCTTCGAACGCCCGAGTGCTGTGCGCCGACGTCGTCGGGAAGCTGGTGGCGCGTACCAGCAACGGCAAGATCGAGGTGGAGCGACACCGCGGAGCGCTCGATGCATCATCGTCGAACGGGCTGATCCATGCCACCATCGACGAGCTGCGCGGCCCGGTCGTGTTGGCGACGAGCAACGGCAGGATCGCGTTGTCGCTACCGGAAGCCGTCGATGCAGACGTGGATCTGCGCGTCGACAACGGTGTGATCCGCAACCAGCGCTCGCTGTGTCACTGCTCCCGCTCGCGCAGCGGCCGCCTGACCGGAAAGCTCGGCCGCGGCGGTATGCAGATCAAGATTCGCACCTCGAACGGCTCGATCTCGCTCCGCTGATCGCTCCCGGCGGCGGTCAGCGTTCGCCGATGCTGCGATGAACCAGCAGCGGGCCGTCTGCGAAGAGGATGCCGTCGGGCTCGATGGTGCGGATCTCGAGCGCGCCGACCCACTCGCCCTCGCGCACCTCCCGCGGATCCGCGCCGCCGACGGCGACCCACGCGGCGCGGCGCTCGGCTCGCGGATGCCAGCTCGTGCGGACCACGCGCACCGGAACTTCCGCGCGGGTTCGGCGCGCCGCGGGCTCCTCGTCGACGAGCCGTGACGCCCGGCCCTCGATCGGTACGACGGGTACGGGATCGACTTCCGCGGTCTCGACGCTCTCCACGCGGACGGCCCTGCCCGGGGTCGGGCGGGTCGGCTCGCTCGCCGCCGCGATCGATCCCCCCACCGCGCTCGCACTCGGCTCGACTGCCGGCGCGGAGATCGCGAACGACGGCGCCGACGCCGGAAGTTCGGCCGGGGTCGTCGGCGCTGGCGTCGCCACCATGGCTCCTCGCGCGGCGACCGGCGGCGAGGCGGCGCGCGGCGCCGGTGTCGCCGTGGCGGCAGCGGGGATCGGCGACACGTTACCCACGTCCGGCGAAGACCGCGGGAGGAGCCACCATGTCACGGCGAATCCGAGCGCCAGAGCCCCCCCGACGAGGGCCCAGCTTCCCGACGGCCCACGCCGGCGCGGCCGGGCGAACACGACCTCTTCTCGCAACGGGCGCTCCGCGTCCTTCGAGCGCTCCCGCTCGAGCCGACGCAGCGCCTTCAGGATCGTGCTCATCCGGCGCCCCCCGCGGCGACGCGCGCGACGAGGTCCGGAGCCTGATAGCGTCCGAGCGCTCGATACAGAGTCATCTTCGTCAGCGGCCCGACGGCACCATCTGCCGGCAGCTGGCGATCTGCCTGGAATGCCCGTACGGCGAGTTCGGTGCGCCGATCGAAGTCGCCCGATGGCTCCGCCGCCAGGAATCCGAGTTCGGCAAGTGCCGACTGGAGCCATTGCACTCCCGCCCCCTGATCGCGGATGCGCAGCACACCGGGCAGTGTCTCGAACTCGCGCCAGACGATGTAGGCCTCGCCGGCCCACGACTGCTCGAGCGTGGCCGCCGCAACGCGCACGGGCTCCTTCTCGCTGACGCCGATCAGTTCCACGTCATCGCCTTCGATCCTGCGGAGCAGGACGATGCGCGGAATCCCGTCGGCGGCGAAGGCTGCGATCAGCGTGGGGTGAGCGATCACGCGCAGCATCGAGAGGTTGGCGTCCGGCAACGGATGGACGCCGAGACCCGATGCCTCGAGTGCGGCGAGGAGCGCGTCGAAGCTGAGGATCGGCGGGGCGGGCTCCGCCGCAATGGACAGCGACCACGCGTCGAGCGCGCCGGCGAGCGATTCGGCTGCGGTGGCGCCGGGTGCGCGCAGCGCGAGCGCGTGGCCGAGGTCGTCGACCGTGCGCATGGTCGCGGGGGCAGGAGCGGGGGTCGGCGTCTCGGGCATCGGCGCCGGCGGCGACGCATCGACGAGCGGGAGCTCTGGATCCAGCAGCGCAGCGGCGACGTCGGAGATCGGCAGCTGCGCCGCGGCGGCGACGACGACGGTCGGCGTCGCGGGTGTCGCCGAGTCCGTTCTGGCTTCGGCCGTCCGGCCGAAACCGGACGATCCGGCGACCAGGCTTGCTGCGGCACCGCGGAGCGCGTCCCCTCCGTTCCAACCGAGCGCTGCCATCAAAACGCCGATCCCCGCCGCCGTGGCGATCGCTGCGGCGCGCCGGCGCCAGTCCCCGCGCCGCTCGCCGGTCACACCGACGGTCGTCTCGCGAGCCGCCGCCGAGACATGCGCCGCGCCGATCGTCTGCGAGCCATCGCCGAATCCGGCGAGCAGCGCGCGGTCGCACAGCAGGTTGACGACGCGGGGAACGCCGTGCGAGCGGCGAAAGATCTCGCGCAAGGCGGCGTCGGAGAACAGGTGATCGCGATCGGCGCCGGCCGAGACGCGCAGGCGATGGCGGACGTACTCGGCGGTCTCGTCGCGGGAGAGCGGTGCCAGCCGCCAGCGAACCGCGATGCGCTGGCGCAGTTGCCGCAGCTCGTCGGACTCGAGCATCGCGTCGAGTTCCGGCTGCCCGAGCAGCAGGATCTGGATCAGTTTCTCCGTCTCGGTCTCGAGGTTCGACAGCAGCCGGATCTGTTCGAGCGTGTCCGAAGCGAGGCCCTGGGCCTCGTCGATGATCAACAGGACGCGGCGCCCTTGCTGGCGGCGCTCGAGCAGGAAGTGGTTCAGCTCCTCGACGAGCTCGCGCGCGGTGGCGCCGCGCTTCTCGAGCCCGAGCTCGATCACGATCGCCTCGAGCAGCTCGCGAGCGGAGAGCTTCGGATTGAACAGGAACGCCACTTCCACCTCGGACCCGAGGCGGCGCAGCAGGGTTCGACAGAGCGTGGTCTTCCCGGTGCCGACTTCGCCCGTCACCGCGATGAAGCCCTCCCCCTGCTCGATTCCGTAGAGCAGGTGAGCGAGCGCCTCGCGATGCGCGGCGGAGAGGAACAGGAAGCGGGGATCCGGGCTCAGCGCGAACGGCTTCTCCCGGAGTCCGAAGAACGCGGTATACATGACGAATCCGTTTCCGGGCGGAGGCTACCAGCCGGGAGATTCATTGGGAACCGAACGGCCTACCGAGCGCGGCGGAGCCGGGCCGACCGCCAGTGGGGAAACCGCGCAGCCGGCCGAACGGACCGCCATGCAGATCGAGCCCCGCGCCGGCGTCGCGATCGGGGTCGACTGGGGGGCGACGCTCGCCAAGCTCGCCATCCAGCGGCCCGGGGAGCCGCCGGCGTTCCGGCTGCTGCCGTGCGCCGAGCCCGAGGCGTGCTCACACGTGCTCGCTGAGCTGATCGCACTGACGGAGCCGGTCGACGCCCGGGTCGGCGTGACGGGCGGGGGAGCGGCGAGGCTCGTACGCGAGCTGCCCGGCGCCACGCCGATCGACGAGTTCGCTGCCTGGGGCGTCGGCGCCTCGGCCCTGTTGGCCGACGGAAACGGCGAGCCGGGGCAGCGCTACCTGCTGGTCTCGCTCGGCACGGGGACTTCCGTGTTGCTCGTCGATGGCAGCCGGGTGGAGCGCGTCGGCGGAACGGCGCTCGGCGGCGGGACGCTGCTGGGGCTGTCGGCCGGCCTGATCGGCAGCAGCGACTTTGCTCGTGTCGCCGAGCTGGCGCGAAAGGGCTCACGACGGCACATCGATCTGCTGGTCTCCGATATCTACCAGGCCGGAGGGATTCCACTCGCGGGAGACCTGACGGCGGCAAACTTCGGAAAGCTCGCGCGGCGACTGCGCGCCGGCGACCGGGTCGCAGAGGCGGATCTCGCGCACGCGCTGATGGGGATGGTCGGCGAGAACGTCGCACTCGTGTGCGCCGGCCTTGCGGCGGTCTCCGGAGTCCAGCGCATCGTGTTCGGCGGCTCGACGCTGCGGGGGAACGAGGCGCTCGTCGAAGTCCTCGGCGGCATCACGCGAGCGCTCGGCCGCGAACCCGTATTCCTGCCCCACGGCGAGTACGCCGGCGCCCTCGGCGCACTCCTCCTCGTCGACTGACGTCAAGAAAGGGGCCGGGTTGGATCCGTCAACTTTTCCCCTCTAGGGGAAAAGTTGACGGATCCAACCCGGCCCCTTTCTTGTCAGGCCTGCGGGGCTCGCGGGACGGGTTCGGTGGCGAGGTCTTCGCCCTTCGTCATCGAGCGCACGACGCGCTGGGTCCGCGCGATGGCGGCGCGCTGCACGCGGAGCTCTTCGGTCTGGGCAGCGACCTGGCGCTCGAGGCGTTCGCGCGCCTCGGTCAGTTGCTCGAGCCGGCGCTCGAGCTCCTGCACGCGGTCTCCCAGCTCTGCGGCCAGGTGGGTGACGTCGCCAGGCACAGGCTGCAAGCTCGGCGCATGCTCGTCGCTGACCGGCAGCGGCGCGGAAGGATCAGGCTCTCGGAAGAAGGAGTCCGCGTCGTTTGCGGCTTCCGGCTCGGCCGCCGCGTCTTCGCGGGAGCTTCGCGACAGGGAGAGCTGCTGTGCGCCGTCCCGTTCGACCGGCTCGTCATCGAAGAAGCTCGTTGCCGGTGCGGCATTCGCGTCCTCGACGTCGTCGGCCTCGTCGTCGCGTTGGTCCCACGCCATCCCCGCCGCATGGGCGCCGTCCTGATCCTCGCCGGCGTCGTCGGCCGACATCACGGCGTACAGCGGATCGTCGTCCTCCTCGTGGCGGCGGCGGCGAACGGCCAGCACGACCAGCAACAGCAACACGATGCCGATGCCCGCATAGCCGAGGGGGCTCGACAGCCGGTCGGCCCACGTGGTGTCGGCCGATGCCGGCGCTGCGGGCGGAACTGCGGGCGCCGAAGCGGCCGGCTTGCGCACGACGACCTCGGCCGGTGTCTTCGACGGAGCCACGGCCGGCTCGGCGGTCCCGGGCTCGGACTCGCCGCCGGACGACGAGCCCGCGATGACGCCTTTCCGTGTCTCTTCGACTGCCTCTGCGAGCGCCGGCGGCGCTTCCTCGTCGCCGGCCGGGAGCGACGCAGCCTCGGCAGTCTCGATCTCCTGCAGATCGGCCGGTGCGGACGCCCGGGATTCCGCAACATCGCTGGGAACCGGATCCGACAGCGAGGGCGGCTGCATTGCCTCTGCGGGCGGCGTCTTCGGAGCGGACGGTGCCTCCGCGACGGTCGGCGCGGGCGGCGGTGTCGGCTCCGGTGCTCTCGTCGGCGCCGGCATCGAGCGTGTGGCGATCGGCACGCCGGCCGGGGTGAGGTCGAGCACGATGCGCGGCGGGTCGGCGAGGATCATCTCGGAGATTCCGACCCCGCCCTCGGACAGATCGACGAACACGGTCGCGCCGCGTGCGGACGGCGTGACCCGCACCGCCTTCACGAGCGGGCTCCGCGACGCGACGTGGCGGGCCGCGCTGTTCGCGTCGAGCTGGATCTGGAGCTGTGCACCGCCGGCGCCGGGCGGCGTCAGTCGGTACGAGGTGGCCTCGTCGAGCTCCAGAACGATTCGGGTGTGGTCCTCGTGCGTCCCGATCCGGACCTGGGACAGCGTCGCGGCGGTTCCCGCCGACGGCGCGAGCAGTCCGGCTGCGGCGACGAGTGCACACGCGGAACGAAGAAGCGAGTTGAGCCGCACGGGCTCCCGGCTGGCCATGGCTCGATGAACCCCCTTTGAAGCAAGTCGCGAACATTCTCGTCGGCCGGACGCGCGCTTCGCTGAAGTCCCTTCTCACGCATGAGGGCGCAGCTCGCATGCATTCCGGCCACCATCCAACGCGGCTCTTTGCAGCCCGCGGCTCGATCCGAGAGAGGAGTCGGCCGCGAGAAACCGAACGGGGGGCCGAGCTGCTATGCGCCTCGAGCCGACGGCGGGGGGTGGAGGAGCCGGCGGATGGCGGCCAGGGCAGGCCGGATGCGCGCACCGTACCACGACACCCACGTGCCGTCGATGCAATGGATCCTGCCCGCGTCCGCAGCCGGGATCGCGAGTGCCCGCAGTTCGGCTACGTCGCGCGGGCCGAACGCGTACGGCTCGTCGGGCAGCAGGATCACGTCGGGGGCCGCCGCGACAACGTCGTCCAGCGCGACGATCGGATAGCGGCGCTCTCGGCGTTCCGCGAACACGTTCTCGCCCCCGCACAGTCGCAGCAGCGCATCGGCATAGGTATCAGCCCCGACGCTCATCCACGGGTCCCTCCAGATGGGGCAGAAAACCCGCGCCGGCTCTGCCGGAAGCGTACGTGCCGCCTCTGCGACGGCGTGCTCGACGGGCTCCACGACCGTCTCGATGATGCGGGGATCCGCCCCCAGCTCTGCGAGCTCACGCAGAAGCTCCGCCCCTTCGGCGACGCTGCGCGGGTACGTTACCCACACCGGGATTCCGGCAGCCCGGATCGCGTCGACGGTGCGCCGCGTGTTCTCCTCGCGGTTCGCGATCACGAGGTCCGGCCGGAGCGCGAGGACCGCGGCGACGTCGGTGTCCTTGGTGCCGCCGACCTTCGGCACGCGCGACACGCCGGCGGCCGGGTGCACGCACCAGCGGGTCACGCCGACGACGCGCTCGCCGAGCCCGAGGTCGAACAGCGCCTCGGTGAGGCTCGGGACCAGCGAGACGATGCGCGCCGGCGGGGTCGCCAGCCGGGGACGCGCGCCGGGACCGATCGGAGGCTCGCCGTCGCCCGCTCCGGTCACGGCGCGAAGCGGACTTCGAGCGTTCCGCGGCGCAGCGTCGCCCCGCGGAGGCGACGGCCGACCACCGAAGCCGGCAGCGCCACCCTTCGCAGCGCGTCCCGGACCCGGATGTGCAGGTCGTCTCCGTGGACGGTCACCTCGATCTCCTCTTTGCTGGCGCCCGGCAGATCGATCTCGAGCAGCGCGCTCGCTCCGACCCGCCGCCAGCGCAGCGGCTGCCCGCGATGCAAGATCGCCGCGGGATCCGTCTCGCCGTAGACCTCGCGGGCCAACGCGCGCAGCGCCTCCGCGCCGATCCGCTCGCTCGGCGCGAGCTGCGCGCGCAGCGTCGGGATCGGGAACGCGGCCTCGATGGCGGCCAGCTCCTCTCGCTCGCGTTCGGCCCAGTGCGCGAACCAGCCCGACTGCGCCGGCGCCGGCAGCAGCCGGTTGACGATGACGGCGTCCGTGGCGACGCCGTACAGACACAGATACGCGTACGATCGCCGCGTCTCGTCGACGACGACGCGCGCGGCGTTCGTCACGAGCCGCGCCGTCGTGCGGTCGCCGTCGAGCAGGATCTGGCGCACGTCGTCGACGTCCCGGTACAGGCGCTCGAACGCGGCGAAGACGTCGTCGCCGGGGATCCATCCGCGCAGGCCGACGCCGTCGGCGAACGGACGGGCGAGGCGCGCGACGCGGCGCTCGAGATCGAAGAAGCGCTCCATGAACACCTGCAGCGCATCCGGGAAGCGCAGCATGCGCAGCGTCGCGCCGGTCGGCGCGCAGTCGACGATGCAGACGTCGAACTCGCCGAGCGCCTCGACCTCCCGGATCGCGCGCAGCGCAACGAGCTCTTCGAGACCCGGGACGACCAGCAGCTCCTCGGCCATCAGCTCGTCGGCGCCGTCGCGCAGCAGCCGCGCGAGCCACGTCTGGATCGCCGACCACGAACGCTCGACCTCGTCGAGCACGGAGACTTCCTGCGCCACCACGCCCTCTGCGACGGCGGTCGGCCGCGCGCCGATCGGACGGCCGAAGGCGTCGCCGAGACTGTGCGCGGGGTCGGTCGACAGCAGGAACACGCGGTGGCCGTGCTCGGCGGCGCCGAGCGCGGCGGCCGCCGACAGCGTCGTCTTGCCCACGCCCCCCTTGCCCGTGTGGACGATCACGCGCACGCGTCAGCTCCCCGCCGCATCGGCGGCGGCAGCCGCCGGCGCGAGGCGCACGACCAACTGGCCGGCGTCGAGCCGCGCACTGTGCAGCGAGAGCCGCGCGAGCCGGCGCGGCAGCGGGATCGCGCGGCGCCAGGCCCCGGCGCGGATCAGCAGCGCATCATCGAGCTTGGCGACATCGAGCTGTTGGCGCTGCGCGTGCGGCAGCGGCAGGTCGATGCGGAAGTGGCCGCTGGCATCGGCGCGGCGCGCGAAGCGCAGCCGCGGCGGGTTCGCGAGCCGCGCGGCCGGGTCGAGCGCGCCGAACAGCCGCGCGCCATGGGCGGCGAGCGCCGCGACGCCGATCACCTCGTCCGGCGCCAGCGGCCCGCGCAGGACCGGCAGTCCCGGGAACAGCGTCTCGACCTCGGCGACGCGCTCCTCGGCGACGCGCGCCCACTCGGCAAAGTACGACTCGGCGGCGGCTTCGGGCGGCAGCAGGCGGTTCATCACGACGGCGTCGCAGGCCAGCTCGAAGAGACAGAGATCGGTGTGCGCGCGGACGGCTTCGTCGATGACCATGCGTTCGGGCGTCGCGACCAGCCGGATCGTCGTCGCGGGATCGAGCAGCAGCGCGCGGATCGCGGTGAGCCGCTCGTACAGCAGAGTCTCGAGATCGCGAAACACCTCGGCGTCGGGAACCGGGATCGACAGCACGGCGCGCGCGAGCGGGGAGACCGTCGCGGCGAGCGCGCGCTGCATCCGCAGCGCGATGCGCAGGCCGCGGCTCGCGATCTCGGGCAGCGTGACGAGGCGCAGCGTGGCGCCGGTCGGCGCGCAGTCGACGACCACCAGGTCGTACGCGCCGGAGCGCGCGTGCGCTTCGACGGCCAGCAGCGCCGCCATCTCCTCGGCGCCGGGCAGCAGCGCGAGTTCGTCGGCGATCGTCGGCTCGATGCCCTGGTGCCGGAACAGCGCGCCGAGGTACGCGCGGATGGCGCCCCAGTGCCGCTCCATCTCGGCGCGGGCGTCGACTTCGAGCGCATCGATCCGCGGCGCGCCGGCCGCGCGCGGATCCGGTCCGAGCCGGACCCCGAGCACGTCGCCGAGGCTGTGCGCCGGGTCCGCCGACACGACGAGAACCCGCGCGCCGCGGGCTGCTGCGTGCGCCCCGGTCGCCGCCGCCGTCGTGGTCTTGCCGACGCCGCCCTTGCCGGTGAAGAAGACGACGCGCGCGAGCGCGGAGTCGGCGGCGCGGCGCGTGCGCTTCGGTCGTGGCTGCGTCGGTCGGTCGGATGCCATGCGTCAACGGTATCAGACTCACCGCTGCTCCCCGTGCGTGGTCCGGCGACCTACGCCGCGTGCGGGGCCTCGAAGTCTTCCTCGTCGAAGGCTGCCGCTACCGGCCGCAAGCTCGCCGGAGCAGGTAGAGGCCCATCCAACGACGGCCTTTCGGTCCAGCGGTGGCCGCAGCGACAGCACTCTCCGAGCAGCCAAAGCCCCCGGTGCATGACCTCGTCGGAGGCGATCTCGGGAGAGCCGCACACTGCGCAGCCGGTCCGACGCACCGGCGGATCCGGGGCGACGATGGCGCGCGATGGCGCCGCCTGTGTGCGCAGGTCAGACGAACGCGGGTTGGATCGAACCGTACGCGCCGAACTCTCGAACCGAGCCGAGCGGTCGAACGGAGCCGAAGGTGCAAAGCGAACAGAACGGGTCATCACCATGTCCTCCAGGCTGAAGGAGAACACGGCCATGTGACAGAAGCGGTCACGTCCGGCGAGGATCGTGCGGCATCTGTCGCCGGTCCGTCTCATGCTGCCGGCCGTGTCCGCTGCGCCCGCACGGCCTCGCCGCCGCTGGAGTCGTTCGATCGGGTCGTCGCCACGGGGCAGATGGAGACCGCCCGCGCGGATCCGGACGTCCACCAGATCCCGCGCCGCTACTGCGGCGCCGTCTGGAGTCGCACGGAACGCCGCGTCCTCGGTGCACCGGGCCCCGCCGAGTACGAAGAGTTCACCCTCGCGCTCGAGCGTCCGCTCGCGATGGTGCGCGATCTGCGCGCCGACTGCCCGGTCCAACTGCGCGAGGCCCTGGAGGCACCGCGGCAGAGCTACCGGGAGTACGCGGGCGCGCGCCCGCTTCGACCGCATCTCCGTCGCCGTGACCCAGCGGGTCCTGGCGCCGCTCGGCGCCGAGCAGGACGCGCACCGCGCTTTGGTCCGCCGGCTCAGTCGCGCGGAATCAGGTGGGCGAGTCCGTGCTTCGCGATGCGGTGTCGGAGCGTCGTGCGTGGCAGGCCGAGGCGACGGGCAGCGCGCGCGATGTTGCCACCGGTGGTCACGAGCGCCGTGACGATCCGGTCGCGATCGTCGCACCGGCGAACGGTGACGGGGCTGCATTCCATCCGGTCGTCCGGGCGATCCGCGACGGAGTGCGCGCCGGCGCGCTGCGCTGCGCCACGCCAGGGCCCCAGCAAGCCGCTGAGATCCGCTGCGTCGAGCACCGGCCCTACGCCTTGTGCGATCAACCGCTCGAGAAGATTCAGCAGCTCGCGCACGTTTCCGGGCCAGTCGTGGGCGGCGAGCGCGGCCACGAATCCATCGAGCACGTGCGGCGGGGGGCGGCCATGTCGGCGCGCCGCCTCGCGCAAGCCGTGCTCGACGAGTTCCGGAAGATCTTCGAGCCGCTCGCGCAGGGGAGCCAGCTCCAGCTCTACGACCTGGAGCCGGTAGTAGAGGTCCGCGCGGAATGCTCCTCCCGAGACGGCACGACGCAGATCGCGATTGGTCGCTGCAACGACGCGGGCGTGGAGCCGCAACGTGCGCGTTCCTCCCACCCGCTCGAACGTGCGGTCCTGGAGCACGCGCAGCAGCTTGGACTGCAGGCGCGGTTCGAGCTCTCCCACCTCGTCGAGGAAGAGCGTGCCGAGCGCGGCAGACTCGAGATGACCGATACGGGTCGTATCGGCACCGGTGAACGCGCCGCGCTCGTGTCCGAACAGCTCGCTTTCGATCACGGTCGCTGCGAGCGAAGCACAGTCCACGTGTGCGAACGGTCCGGCTGAGCGCCGCGACTCGTCGTGCAGCGCGCGTGCGACGAGCCCCTTGCCGGTTCCGGTTTCGCCCGTCAGCAACACCGTCGCTTCGCTCGGGGCGACGCGGCGCAGGATGCGCCGCAGATCCGTCATCGCCTTGGAACTGCCGCGCAGTGTCCTCGGCAGAGCGCCGGAAACGGGGACGTCGATCCCGGCGCGCGTCGCACTCGAGAGTCCATGCATGACAACTCCCCTCTCTTCACCGGATGCTCAGCAAACGACGTGCCATTTCGTGAGGAGCCGGAGAGCAGGGATCGTGAACGCGTGCACCACGCAGGAACGCTCGTTGGCTTCAGTCCTGGCGACCAGCTGCGACCAGAACGACTCCGGTGGTTCCGCGATTTCGCGTCGCCTTGGCCTTTCTTCGGGCTTTCCTAAGCGAGGCTCGACACCCGCGTGCGTATGATCTCGAACTTCGATTCGGGCCGAGAAAGCAGAGGAAGTGCGGGGATTTGAAGCAGTTCGGAGCAAATGTGGCCGCCCTGCTTGCGGCGGGGAGCGCGCGGAGACCAGGATGGGTCGTAGCGGCGTTCGCACTCGTTACGATCGCGCTGTTCGCCGCCTGGGTGAAGCGCCCGAGTGAAGTCGGCTACGCCGCCTATTTCGGTCCCGAGAGCCCCGAGGTCCGGCGCCTCGAGAGTTTTCTCGAGGAGTTCGAGAGCGGCTTTCACGTCCTGATCGTCTTCGGCTGCCGCGAGAGCGCGCGTTGCGAGCGCGTCGACGAGCCGTGGGCGATGGACTTCCTCGGCCGTCTACATCACGCGGCGGAACGGCTCCCCCACGTGCGACGCGTCGCGAGTGCGCTGAACACGCCTGTGGTCCTCGGGCCGCTCGACGCCCGCCCGCTGGCGGAGAACGGCGCACCGCCCGGAACGACCGCCGAGGGTGACGCCGAGCCCGACTGGCGGCTAGCGCCGGACTGGCGCGAGCGCTTCGCCGTCGGACTCGAGCAACCCCGATTCGCGGGCGTCGTCGTGGCGCCCGACGCCCGCACGGCGGGGCTCGCCCTCGAACTGGCCTCGATCGAGAGCGCAGCTGTGCGGGAAGCCATCCGGAGCCTGCTTGCGATGCTTCCGGAGTTCGAGCGAGAACTCGGAGCCGAGCTGCATGTCGCCGGGGATCCCGTGTGGACGGTGATCTCCGCCGACAGTCTGGAGCGCGACGCGGCATTGCTCACCGCCTTGATGTTCGGCGCGATGCTCGCGCTGCTCTGGGTGCTCCTGCGCGACCCATGGCTCACGGGGCTGCCCCTGCTGTCGGTCGCCGTCGTGACCGTGGTGATCGAGGGCGCGGCGGAAGCCATCGGAATTCCTCGGACGTCACTGTTGGCTGCCCTCTCGCCGCTATTGGTCGCGATCGCGATCGCGGCGTCCATCCACCTGCTGTCGGCCATCGCTCGCGCGGCGGAACGCGATCCCACGGCAGACGAGAGTGGGGTCGCCGGAACGGGCGGAAGCATCGAACGCCAGCGTCTGCTCGCGCAGGCGCGCCGCCAACGCAGCGAGCGTTTGGTCGTCGACGCAGCACGAGACGTGGGCGAGGGCTGCTTCTGGTCCGCCGCGACGACCGCCGCCGGGTTCGCGTCGTTTCTCGGTAGTGACCTGGTGACCTTTCGACACTTCGGGGCGTTGGCATCCGCAGGCGTCGGAGTCGCATTTCTCGTGACGTTCACGTTGTTGCCGGCGCTGCTCTGCCTTCGTCTTCAGTACGCAGACTTTCGCGCGCATCCGCTCCGAGGGACCTTCCTCCGGGAGATCCTCGGCGCCGTCCACGATTCGGTGACGCAGTATCCCCGTTTCGTTCTGCTGGCCGCGCTGGGAGCCTTCGTGTTGCTCGCGCTCGGAGCCGGCCGGCTGCAGTACGCGAGCGACTTCGGCTTCGGCGAGGGTTCGTACGTCGTGCGCTCGTTGCGAACGATCGAGGCGAACTTCCGCAAGCCGATGACGACGGAGGTCGTCGTCACGTTGCCCCCCGGCGCCCGCGTCTGGGAGGAGTCTACGTTGCGCCTGATCGGACGGATCGAGGCGATCTTCGCCGCTGAGCCGTCCACCGGGACGACGTTCAGCTTCCTCGACCTGCTCGAAGAAGCGCAGCGCCTCGATCGCGGCGTTCCGGCGACTTCTCTCGATTCGTTGGTCCGGTCCGCACCGCGCTCGATGCCGTTGGTCGCTGCGTCCGAGCAGGCTCGCTGGGTCTGGAACGAGTACGGGCCCGACGGTCGGGAGCGCACCCGGGTGGCGGTCGATCGCGCCTGGCTCGACGACGCCGCGCAAGGGCCCTACGTCGCCCGGATCGCCGGACAGCTTGCGGCCCTCGAGGGCGAAGAACTCGTCCGGCAGGAGGCGGTCGAGTCGGGGAGGAGCGGCCATCGCATCGAGCTGGCTGGCGGTCTGGTGCTCGCGGATCGCTTCCTGAGTCGGTTGCGCGCGACCCAGATCGAGAGCTTCGCCTGGGCATTCGCGATGGTGACCGCGACTCTCGCCTTCCTGCTGCGTCGTCCCGTGAGCCTCATGGTCTGGGCGATCGTCGCGAATCTTCTGCCGGTGGCTGCGCTGCTCGGCTTGATGGGTTGGGCAGGGATCGGCGTCGATCCGGCGAGCACGATGGTCGCCGCGATCCTGCTCACGTTGGGCGTGGACGACACGATTCACGTTTCGCTTCGCGTGAAATGGGAACGCCATCTCGGGGAGTCGATGCATACGTCGATCGCCCGGGCATTCGCTGGCGTCGGCGAGGCCGTGCTGACGACGAGCCTGTGTCTCGCTCTCGGCTTCTCGGTCCTCCTGTTCTCGCAGTGGGGCGGGCTGGTCACCTTCGGATTGGTCGCCTGCCTCGGCGTCATGCTGTTGCTCGCCGGGGACCTGTTGTTGCTGCCGGCGGCGCTTCTGGTGGGTGAGCGACACGAGGAACCCGGATGACGACCCGAGCGGTGCTGACGAGCATGATCGTCGTCGCCGCCGCGCTGGCGACGACACCCGATCCGATCGCACTCTGGAACGACACCGCGCAGCGCCGGCCAGCGGCTTGGCTGGATCCCGCGTTGCGCGTGCCCTTCGCGAGTGTCCTGCTGGGCGAGGCCGGCGAAGGGAAACCGCTCGCGCCGGGCGATCGCATCGTCGGGATGCGCTTGCCCGGCGACGGCGGCCTCATCGTTCCGCGCGGACGCGTGGCGCTGCTCGCGGCAATCGCTGCCCTGCCATCCGGAGGCGACGTCTCGCTGTGGGTCCAGGGCTCGAACGCGATGAGCGATCGCCGCATCGCGCTGTATGAAGAAGGGTCGCGGGCTGCGCTGCTCGCCCAGTGGCCTGCCGTACTGGCAGGTTCTCTTCTGCTGCTCTTCGCCGGCGTATGCGCGATCGGGGGCCGACACCCCGTGGCCACGCCACTGGCCGCTGTGACTGCCTGCCTCGGGACCGGGATCCTCGCGGCGCTCGATCTGGCGCTTCCCGACGATCGGGGCCTGCTCGGGGTCTCGGGTCTCCGGTCTCGAGTCGGCATGCTGGCTTGGAGCCTGCTGCCGGCGTCGCTGTTGCATCTGTCCACGCGGTTTCCGGTCACGATGCCCCGGTTTCGTCGCCCGGCGCTCGCGGCGCTGCCCTGGGCGCTGTGGTCAGTGCCGGCGGCGCTCGCACAATTTCACTTCGGCACCGCGACCGTCGGCCACGCCGTGGAGCGCGTCGCTCTGGCGGCGAGTTTCCTCGCGGGCGGGATCCTGATCGCCGGCTGCCTCTGGCCAGGGCGGCGGCTCTCACCGATCGAGCGCTTTCGCGCGCGCGCGGCGACACTCGGTCTGGCGGTAGCGGGCGTGGGTCCGTTCGGCGTGGCCGTCATCGGGATCACGCCCGGCGCCGCATTCGCGACGGCGCTCGCGCTGGGCGCGCTCGCCCTGCCGATTGCACTCGGTTGGGCCGTGGCGCGCTATCGACTCCTCGATCCTCCGGCGTGGCTCCCTCGTCTGTTGCTGGGTACTGCTCGTTCGCTCGTGGCATTGGCCCTGGCTGCCGCGCTTCTCCGCATCGCCGGTCGTGCGGTTCCCAGTGTCGCCGGCGGTTCCGCGCTCGCTCTCGCGACGGCGCTGTTCTTCCAGTGCCTGCATCCGGCATTCGCGCGGGCGGGGGGGATTCTCACGGGACGCCACCATGCGCCGGAGACGCTGCTGGCTTGCGCGGCTCGCGAACTGGCGGGCGCCCCGGGGCCAGACGCCGTACTCGTGCGCCTGGCCGCGATTCTGCGCTCGAGCCTAGGCGCGGGTGTCGTCGAAGTGACGAGAGGGCACGACGAAAGACAAAGGCACCGAGATGCAGAGCGAAGCCGTCCGGGTTCGCGAACCCAGCTGCTCGACCGGAGCATCGCACTCTGTGAACAGGCTCCCGCGGTGGCAGGCGTAGCGCTCGTGCAGGTACCACGCAGCGAGGATCCCGACCCGAGTGTGCCCGAGGTCGCCCTGCGGCTCGAGCCGCGCGGACGACCGGCGGCCTTCGTCGCCGTGGCGCCGAGGCCAGATGGCCTCCCCTACTCGCCGGACGAGCTTTGCGCGGTCGTCGATGCGGGACGACTCGCCGCCTTGGCGCTGGCCGATGCCCTCGATGCAGAGCGGCTCGAGAGAAGGGTTCTCGAACGCACGGCGGCGTTGCGTCGTGCTCTCGCCGACCGCAACGCGCTGTTGACAGCAGCGCAGAGGATCCAGGCCGCCGGAGAGTCGCACGTCGTTCGCATAGCGGTCGCCGAGTTTCTCGCCGCGCGCAGCCACGACTCCACCGACGCCGTTGCGGGTCCGGGGGGCGGCATCGCCCGGGTGTCCATCGATCTGAGTAGACCACCGCTCGGCAGCGAACGGCTGGCCTTCACTGGACTCTCGCCGGAGCGCGCCGCCGACCTCCAACCGCAAGCCGATACCCTCGAGGCGCTCGCCAACATGGCAATCGAGCGCCTGCACCTATTCGACGGACTCAAGCTCGAGGTCGAGCGCCAGGCGCGAGAGCTGGCGCGGATCCGCTCCGATCGCCACAACGCCGAGTTCGTGCGGCGAGTCGCCCACGAGCTGCGCAAGCCTGGCGAAGAGATCCGCCAGCTGGTGGCAGTTCTCGCGCCGACGACGCAGGGGGCGGCTCGCTCCGCGTTGACCCAGATCGAGAGCGCTGCCTGCGAGATGAGTCGCCGCCTGGACACTCTTCTGTGCCGACAGAGACGTCGTCTCGATCGGCGACGAGTCGATCTCGTGCGCCTCGTCGACGAAGCGATGCGCAGGGTGGCTCTCGTGCGGCCGACGCGGCGCTTCGAAGCCTCGCACGAACATGACCGCCTCCCGTTGCTCGGTGACCCCGTCCGCCTCGTGTCTCTGATCGAGAATCTTCTCGACAACGCGGCGCGCGCTACGCGCGAAGCGGGTCGCATCGCGGTGCGGTCGAAGTTGCTGGCTCCCCGTTCCATCGACACCGGCTCCCGGATCCTCCTCGAAGTGGAGGACGACGGCGAGGGGATTCCTGCCGACCTTGCCGAGGAGATCTTCGAGCCCGGCGTCGGGACATTCTGTGGTGGCTTCGGTCTCGGGCTCGCATTGTGTCGCGACGTCGTGGCACTTCACCAAGGCGAGATCGCGGTCGAATCGCAGCCTGGCCGGACCGTATTTCGTGTGCTGCTGCCACAACTGTCCGAGGAGGCGACAGCATGAGTCGAGCGCGGATCCTGCTCGTGGAGGACTCGACCCCGACGCGAACGAGTCTCGAGGCGGCTCTGCACGGCCGAGGCTATTCCGTGGCGTCGGTCCGAGATGGTACCGAGGCACTCGCTCGCTTCGAACGCGAGGCAGCCGATCTCGTGCTCTCGGACCAATGTATGCCACACCTCGATGGGCTCGGCCTGCTGCGAGCACTCCGGGAGCGCTACAGCGTTCCCTTCCTGCTCTACAGTGCGGATCTCGCTCCGGACGTGGCCTTCCACGCCGCGCGTCTCGGTGCCAGCGGCTTTCTCGCGTATCCGTTCGCAGTCGAGGAGCAGCTGTTTCCGGCGATCGACGAGAGCCTCGTCGCAGCGGAGCCCGACCGTTCGCGCGAGGAGCTGGCAGGCGCCGCTCGGTTTCTCGGGACGTCGGCGGCCGCAGCCCGTGTGCGCGATCGGATCCGGCGCCTCGCGCCCACTCGCGCGACGGTGCTGATTCTCGGCGAGACCGGAGTCGGGAAGGAAGTGGTCGCGCGCGCTCTACACGAGGAGAGCGGTCGCAGCGTGCTGTGCTCCTTCGCGGTGACGGAACTCGCCGAGTCTCTGCTCGAGGCAGAGCTGTTCGGGCACGAGCGAGGCGCCTTCACCGGCGCCGTCGGTGCGCGGGCGGGACTCATCGAGCAGGCGCAGCGGGGAACGCTGCTGCTCGACGAGATCGGCGACGCCGCGCCCGCATTCCAGGCCAAGCTCCTGCGGATTCTCGAGACCGGCGAACTGCGGCGGATCGGAGGGAGCCGGCCTCGGAAGCTCGATGTACGAGTGTTGGCCGCGACCCATCGCGATCTCGAGCGAGATCGACGGACCGGCCGCTTCCGTCCGGATCTCTACTACCGACTCCAGCAGGCGGTGATCACGATTCCGCCGCTGCGGGAGCGTCCCGAGGACATCGATGTCTTGGCGCGCGCGCTGCTCGTGGATCTGGCGCGCGTGCTCGGCATCTCTCCACCGCAGCCATCCCCCGCATTCCTGGCGGCGCTCCGCTCTCGGCCATGGCCGGGAAACGCACGCGAGCTTCGCTCGACGCTCCAGACCGTGCTGCTCTGGAAGGAAGGTCGAGACGCTCTCGAGCCGGGCGATCTGGCCGAAGCGTTGATCTCGCTCGCGCCGTCGTTCGACGCGGAGGAGCAGGCCCAGCAATCGCGGCTTCTGTCGGCCTGGCGCGAAGCGGGCGGCAATCAGGAGGCGGCGAGGCGGGCGCTCGGTCTCACGCGGGCTGCCTGGCGACATCGCTGGCGCCGGCTCGGCCTTCGCAACGAGAGGGAGGACAACTCGTGAGGTTGCCGGGTGAATCGATCGCGCTGGTTCTCTTCCTGATCGGTGCTGGATTGGCGTTGGCGTTGGCTCCGAGCGCGCTGGCCGAGTCCGCCAGTGCAGCCGCGACTGCGCAGCTGCGCCGCGCGTTCGACCGGACCTTCCATCAGCCCGGTGTCCGCCTCATCGATCTCCGTGTTTCCCGGAACGAAAAGGTCGTCGCGCATCGTCGCCTCGAGCTGGCCCATCGTTCGGATCCGAGCGGCTCCCGGTCGCTGATCCGTTTCCTGGCGCCCGACTACCTTCGTGGGCACGCGCTCCTGATCACGGAACCCGGAGACGGTCCGAGTGCTCTCTGGGTCTACCAGCCCGAGGAACGGCGCCCGCGACGCGTCGGGAATGCCCAGAAGGGTGATGCCTTCTACGGCAGCGACCTCGCCCTCGAGGATCTCGAACGGACGCGCTGGGATCGTTGGCGCATCGCGGACTCGGTTCCGATCGAGGAAAGCGGCGAAACCTGTCTCGTGGCCGATGCATGGCCGCCTCCCGAGTCACAGTACGGAAGGCTGCGCATCTGGATCGCTACGCGCGTCGACGGCGTGCTGCGAATCGACTTCTTCGCTCGGGGAGACGAGGACACACGCGCTGGCGGACAGCCGTTGAAGCGGCTGCGTGCGGACCTCGCGGAGGCTGTCGAGGAGCAGGGCTACCTGCGGTTCCGCCGGATCACCGTCGAGCAGATCGGCCGCAACGCTCGCACGGAGCTCGTGATCGAGCGCATCGCGATCGACCCCACGATCGCAGCGAGCCTCTTCTCTGCGCTGCGCCTCGAACGGGAAGGAGAAGGTCTCTTCGATCTGGCCGAGCGACACGGCCGCGAGGAGAGTCGATGACTCCGGCGGGTCGCCGTCCGCTGTACAGCGCAGACAACGAGGACACGCGTTCGGAGCGAAGGGCCCTCGCACCCTCGTCTGGAGATCTGATCGTTTGTGTGGCGGCTGGCGGCGGCCGGGCGCTGTCGCTGCTCGCGGTAGCCGACGGGCGATTTCTCGCGGTCGATCGCGAGCCCGCGCAGCTGCACGTCCTGGAGCTCAAAGCTGCTGCGCTCGATGCGCTCCCCTACGAACGGCTCCGCGGCTTCGTCGGCCTGGACCAGGAGCCGTGTCGACTCGACATCTACGCGCACCTGCGCGGTAGCCTCTCGCGTGGCGCGCGACGCTATTGGGACCACCGGGCGCAGTTGCTGCGCGATGGGGTCCTCTATGCCGGCCGTCTCGAAACATGGCTGGCACGCTGCGCCGACTTGCTCCGTCGCGTCGGCATGCTCTCGTGGGCGGATGCCTGCGCGTCGACGGTCGATCTCACTCAGCAGCGCAGCGTCCTCGCCGAGCGTTCCGAGGACGTGCACACCAGCGAGCGCGGCTTCGCGCTCCTGATGCATCCAGCCGTGGCCTGGATCGCGATGCGCGATCCCAGCTTCCTGCGCAGCACCGAGGGCAATCCCGGTCGCTACCTCTACCGGCGGCTCGTCGCCTGGGCGGACCGGCGCCTGCTTCGCGACAGCTTTCTCGTAGAGTTGATCCGGACCGGCCGGTACGATCCGCAAGGGGCCCTGCCGCTGTGGCTGACCCGGGAGGGGAGCGAGCAGACGCGAAAGCGTCTGTCGAACCTGGAGCTCACCTGCGCGGATCTCGGTGCTCTACCACCGCGCCTGCCGCCCGCACGGCGCATGTTGTGGTCGATCTCGGATGTCAGCTGCTGGATGAGCGAGCGGCGCTTCCATGAGCTCCTCGGCGCGATCGCCGCGGTGAGTCCGCCCGGATCACGAGTGTGCTTCCGGAACCTTGCCGCTCTTCGGTCGCTGCCGCCTGTGATGAACCGCGCGACGCGGCGGCCGCAGTGGCATCCGCTTCTCGACCTCTCCGCCGATCTCGAGCGCGACGACAGCTCCGTGTTCTACCGCTTCGGCGTCGCGCAGCTCCGGTAGCCGCGCTACCGCATCTCGCGCTTCAGGATCTTCCCGGTCGGCCCCTTCGGCAGCGCGTCGCGGAACTCGACGACGCGCGGGTACTTGTACGCGGCGAGCCGCTCCTTGCACCACGCGATGAGGTCGTCGGCGCTGCACTCGCGGCCCGGCTTGAGGGCAACGACGGCCTTGACCTCCTCGCCGTGGCTGTCGTGCGGCACGCCGAGCACGGCGGCCTCGGCGACGGCTTCGTGGGCGTAGAGCACCTCTTCCACTTCGCGCGGGTACACGTTGAAGCCGCCGCGCAGGATCATGTCCTTCTTGCGGTCGACGATCCAGTAGCAGCCGTCCTCGTCGCGGGTGCCGATGTCGCCGCTGTGGAACCAGCCGCCGCGCAGCGTCTCGGCGTTGGCCTCGGGGCGCTTCCAGTAGCCCTTCATCACGTTGTGGCCGCGGATCACGATCTCGCCGCGCTCGCCGTCCGGGAGCTGTTTGTCGTTGTCGTCGACGATCGCGAGTTCGACGCCCCAGACCGGGTAGCCGATGGAGCCCGGCTTGCGCGGCTTGTCGACCATGTTGAAGCTCGCGACCGGCGACGTCTCGGAGAGGCCGAAGCCTTCCAGGATCGGCACGCCGAAACGCTTCTCGAATGCGTGCATCACCTCCACCGGCATCGGTGCGCCGCCGGCCATGCACAGCTCGAGGCTCGAGAGGTCGTAGGCGCGTTCCTGCTCGTGATGGAGCAGCGCGAAGTACATCGTCGGCACGCCGGCGAAGACGGTCACGCGGTCGCGCTCGAGGATCTCGAAGGCCTCCTTCGGGCCGAAGCGCGGCA
This sequence comes from Myxococcota bacterium, assembly GCA_039794265.1. GTDB lineage: Bacteria > Myxococcota_A > UBA9160 > UBA9160 > PR03 > CAADGG01. Next base: position 48,845 of record JBDIVR010000008.1, on the reverse strand, counting down.
GCAGCGTGAAGGTGCCGCCGTGCGCGATCGTCGCGTTCTGGATGCAGGTCTGGCCGAAGGAGTGGAAGAGCGGCAGCGTCGCGATCGCGACGAAGCGGTCCGGCTCGATCGCCGGCAGCAGCCGCGGGACGACGAAGGCGCAGTTGACGAACAGGTTCGAGTGGCTGAGCTCGGCGCCCTTCGGCTTGCCGGTGGTGCCGGACGTGTAGAGGATCACCGCGGTGTCGTCGGCGCCGGTCGGGTGCGGAACGTCGATCGGATCGGCGTCTTGCATCTCCTCGAGCGTGCCGGCGCCGGGGCCGCCGCCGGCCATCACGAGCGGGCGCCCGGCATCGGCGGCGCCGCGCCGGGCGGGCTCCGCGAACAGCGGATGCGCGAGTAGCAGCTTCGCTTCGGAGTCCTCGAGGAAGTAGTGGACCTCGGGCGCAGCGGCGAGCACGTTGATCGGCACCACGGCGGCGCCGGCGTAGAGGATCCCGAAGTACGCGATCGTGAACTCCGGGACGTTCGGGATCAGCAGCGCGACCTTGTCGCCCGGCGCGATGCCGCGCGCGCGGAGCGCGGTCGCGACGCCGCGGGCGGCGCGGTCGAGCTGCGCGTAGCTGAGCACGCGATCGCCGAGACGGATCGCCGGGTGGTCCGGACGGGCTGCCGCGCTGGCTTGCAGGATCGTGCCGAGATTCAGTGCCATGGGTCGGGCGCCTCCCCGAGCGGAGGGTAGCCACGTTGCGCGCGCTGGCGCGAGCCGCGCCGTCCGCCGCCGGGTAGCGGCCCGCGCGGCCGCTCCTCTACCCTGCTCTCGTGGCCAGCGCCGGCGTCGTCATCATCGGCAACGAGATCCTCTCCGGGAAGGTCGTCGATCTCAACTCGCCGTATCTGTGCCGCGAGCTGCGGGCGCTCGGCGTCGAGGTCGAGCGCATCGTCACGATCCCCGACGACATCGACGTGATCGCGTGCGAGGTGCGCGCGATGAGCGCGGCCTACGACTTCGTCTTCACGTCGGGGGGAGTCGGACCCACGCACGACGACCTCACGATGGACGGCGTCGCCAAGGCCTTCGACCTGCCGATCCAGGTCTACGATTCGATCGTCGAACGGATCGAGCGCGCCCAGGGTCAGGCGGCCAACGAGAGCCTGCTGAAGATGGCGGCGCTGCCGGCCGGCGCGGCGCTGATCGACGCCGGGGACCTGTGGTTCCCGCTCGTCGTCGTCGGCAACGTCTACGTGTTTCCGGGCATCCCCGAGCTGCTGCGCCGCAAGTTCGATTCGATCCGCGAGCGCTTCCGGGGCGTTCCGTTCGCGCTGCGGCGGGTCTACGTCCGGCTGCGCGAGAGCGACATCGCCGCGGAACTGCACGCGCTGCTCGGGGAGTACCCGCAGCTGCTGCTCGGCTCGTACCCGAAGATCGGCGAGCCCGAGTTCCACGTGCTGCTGACGCTCGAGTCTCGCGACGCGGACTACGTGCAACGCGCGCTCGACGCGCTGCTCGCCCGGCTGCCGCAGGACGCAGTCCACAAGGTCGAGTGAACGACCCGGCCGCGCACGAGGGCCTGGCGCGCTGGCTCGCCTACGCGCACCCGTTGTGGATGATCGCTTCGATCGGGCTGGCGGCGCTGGCGCTGCGCAAGGGGCTCGGGCTGCGGCGCGCGCGGCTCCGCCACCTGCGCCGTGAGCCGGCTGCGCTTCGCGGCCACCTCGCGCTTGCGAAGCCCGCTGTCGCCATGCTGCTGATCGGCTTCCTCGCCGGCCCGCTGTCGATGGCGACGCTCCGAGGTCGCGAGCCCTTCGGCACGGCGCACGGCTGGATCGGGGCGACAGCCATCGTGCTGTTCGTCGCCACCGCCTGGCTGGGGCGCCGTCTCGAACTCCGCCGCAGCCGGGCCGTCGAGGCGCACGCACTGCTCGCGGGGCTCGCGATCCTCGCGGCGGCGGTCGCCGCACTCGCCGGACTCGTCCTGCTGCCCTGACGGAGGACGACCCCGGGTTCTCTCGGGAGCGAGGACGCTACAGTCGCCGCCCGAGATGCCGCCCCCGTCCGGTGAACCGCGCGAATCGGACACGGCCACCCTGACGCCCGCCGAGCGCCTGCGCGGGCGACGGATCGCCGTGCTGAGCCATCCGGCCGGCATGACGCATCGCGCGATCTACACCGAACAGCTTCCGACTCTCGCTCTGGTCGGCCTTGGGGCAAGCGAGTCCGTCGTCGGCTTGCAGCGCGCATTCGAGCCGATGGCGCAGCTGCTGCAGCTCGGAGCGCTGCGTGCCGTCGGCCGCGTGCGCAAGCGCACGGTCCTGGTCGCCGGGCAGTCGTTCGCCGTCCTCGCAGGACTGCCGCTGGTCGCGTATGGCGCTCTCGGAGAAGCAGGTGCGACCGCAGGGCCGCTGATTGCGCTCGCCAGCCTCGCGTTCACCGCCGTCGGCCTCGTGATCGGCAACGCCGTGTGGTTTCCGCTGCTGCGCGGGTACGTGGAGCCCGGTCGCATCGGCCAGTTCTTCGGGGTGTTGCGAACTGGCTGGCATCTGACGCTGATCGCGTACTTCGTCGCGGCGCAACGTTGGCTTGCGGGGTCTCCGGGAGCCTTCGGTCCGCTCTTCGCGGTGGCCCTGCTCGCCGGCGCGGTGCGGATCGCGATGGTGCTCCGCTTGCCGGAAGCCCAGGGCGACGGCCGCACGCGCCTCCGCGTGCGCGATGCCTTCGGCCTGCTGAAGGCGGAGCAGAGCCTGCGCCGCTACCTCGGCGGGATGGTTCTCTACGGCGCTGCCCGCCGGACCGCGATTCCCTTCGCGATCGTGATGATGCGTCGCACGCTCGGACTCTCCGACGCAGACGTCGTGCTCGCGACGGCGGCGTTCTACGCCGGAGGATTCGTTTCGCTCTACGGATGGGGCCGCGTCGTCGACCGGTTCGGATCCGTGCCGGTGTTTCGCGTCGCTGCGGTGGGCACTGCAGCTCTCCTGGTGGCGCTCGCGGCTTGGGGCGATGCCGCGTCGGCGCCCGCCATGGTGGGCTTCTTCTTTGCGTTCGCCGTGCTGAATGCGGGCTTCGGCGTCGCCGACACCCATGTCCTGTTCGGGCTCGCGCCGGCTCGCGAGCCGACGGCGACCTTGGTCATCGCGGACGTCACGACCAGTCTCGCCTACGGGGCCGTCCCCCTGCTGGCCGGGATGCTGCTCGAACTCGCGATCGGCTCCGGCGCGGCATCGGCCGATGCCTATCGCATGCTCTTCGTCGCGACGGCTCTCCTGGCCGCGCTCGCCCCGCTCCCGCTCCGCAGGTTCATCGGCCCGCGCGGCGTGACAGGAACCTGATCACGGGAGCAGCAGGACGCGGCCGAAGGCGGCGCGACTTTCGCAGTATGCGTGCGCGGCCGCAGCATCTGCGAGCGGATAGCGGCGGTCGATGAACACGCGCAAGGCGCCAGCGGCGACCGCGTCGAGATGGCGCTGGATCATTCCATGCACGCGGTCGTGAGCGAAGAATGCTTCCGCGCCGAGGAAGACGCCGACGAGCGAGCGGTTGCCCGCCGAGAGGCTGGCGACGTCGAGCTGTTTGCCCTCGCGGCTCGCGTCACCGACCGTGACGCAGCGCCCGCGGTAGCCGAGGCAATCGAGGCTCCGCTGCAGCGTCGCACCCCCCACCGAGTCGACGACGACGTGGCAGCCGCGCCCGCCGGTGATCTCGCGCACGGCCGCGACGAAGTCGCGCTCCCGGTAGTTGATGCCGTGAGCGAGGCCGAGTTCGTCACGCAGGCGCGTGAGCTTCGCGTCGCTGCCCGCCGTCGCGATCACCGTCGCGCCGGCGCGACGGGCCAACTGGATCGCCGCCAGCCCGACCCCGCTGGCGCCCGCCTGGATCAGCACCGTTTCGCCGCTCGCGAGATGTCCGAACTCGAAGAGACAATCGTCGGCGGTTCCGAACGGGATCGGCACGCAGGCGGCCGCCTCGAGATCGGCGCCGTCGGCGAGCGGCCACGTGAAGCCGGCCGGGACGGCGACGCGCTCCGCGTGGGAACCATGCAGCATCATGGCCACGACGCGTTGGCCGACGGCTCGATCCCGCACGTCTCGACCGGTCTCGCTCACGCTTCCCGCGCACTGATAGCCGACGATGTGGGGAAGTTTCGCGAACGCGCCGCGAGCGCGATTGCCGAGATCGCCGCCCTCGATCGAGATCGCTGCCACGTCGATGACGACGCCATCGGGCGGGCAGACGGGATCGGGAACGTCCTCGTAGACGAGGACGTCGGGAGGACCGGCGCGATGGAGGACGGCGGCTTTCATGCCGGAGTGCAGTAGCAAGCTCCGGCGACCGGCGCCGCTGCCCGAGGCGGGAGGGTCCTGGTCGAGTGCTCGGGTTGCTGCCAACATGACGTGACGAACGCCACCAGGGAGGATGCCATGACGGATGCCTCGACCCGCGGCCCGGGATCCGCTCCCGAGCCTCCGGCCTCGGCCCTCACGATCGCGAAGATCGTCTACGGGCTGCACGGCTTCGCGATCCTGGTCGGAATCGCCGGCTCCGCGACGGTGATCGGCAGCTTCGTCGCCAGCGTGCCGTCGATCGTCGCGGTCGTCCTGAATTACCTGAAGCGCCGGGATGCGCGCGGGACGTGGCTCGAATCGCACTATCGCTGGCAGATCCGAACGTTCTGGTATGCGATCGTCTGGGTCGTGATCGCGGCCCTGCTGATGGTGACGCTGATCGGCATCCCGCTCGCGATCGCGATCCTGGTCGGTGTCACCGTGTGGCTCGTCTACCGGATCGGTCGCGGCTGGCTGCGGATGCTCGACCGCAAGCCGATGTACGCCTGACGAGGAGCAGGCGGCGGACCGGTCAGCGTTCCGGGCGCGGGATCGCGTCGACGGCGCGCTGGCGCAGCCAGTGATCGGCGAGCACCAGCAGCACGGCGGCTTCCACCATCGGGACCGCACGCGGCAGCACGCACGGATCGTGGCGTCCCTGCGCCTCGAGCTTCACGGCGCGCCCGGACGTGTCGACGCTGTCCTGCGTGAGCCGGATCGTCGCGGTCGGCTTGAAGGCCACGCGGATCACGATGTCCTCGCCGTTGCTGATGCCGCCCTGCACGCCGCCGGAGCGATTGCTGCGCGTGCGCGGCCGGCGGTTCGGCCCGGGCTCGAACGGGTCGTTGTGCTCGATGCCGGTCTGCAGCGTACCCGCGAAGCCGCTTCCGATCTCGAAGCCCTTCGACGCCGGCAGGGACAAGACGGCCCTGGCGAGATCCGCCTCGAGCTTGTCGAAGACCGGCTCGCCGAGACCTGCCGGTACGCCGCGCGCGACGCACTCGACGACGCCGCCGAGCGAGTCGCCGCGCTTGCGGGCGGCGTCGATCCGGCGCTCCATCTCGACGGCGGCCGCCGGGTCGGGACACCGCACCGGATTCGACTCCACCTGCAGCAACGACACGACGCCCGGATCGACCTTCGCCTGGACCTCGTGCACGCTCTGGACCCACGCCAGCACCTCGACACCGGTCTGCGTCGACAGCAGCTTGCGGGCGATCGCCGCGGCGGCGACGCGTCCGATCGTCTCGCGCGCACTCGCCCGGCCGCCGCCCTGCCAGTTGCGGATCCCGTACTTGGCCTCGGTGGTCCAGTCGGCGTGCGACGGCCGGTAGACGTCGCGCATGTGCTCGTACGCCTGCGGGCGCGCGTCGGCGTTGCGCACCAGGATCGCGATCGGCGTGCCGAGCGTGAACCCTTCGAAGAGGCCGGACAGGATCTCGGCGCGATCGGCTTCCTGGCGCGGCGTCGTCAGGTGGCTCTGGCCGGGACGGCGCCGGTCGAGGTCGCGCTGGATCTCCTCCACGGAGATCGGGAGCCGCGGCGGACAGCCGTCGACGACGACGCCGACACCGCCGCCGTGCGACTCGCCGAAGGTGGTGATGCGAAACACCTGTCCGGAGGAGCTGGACACGGCGGCAGGATACCGTGTGCGGGGGCTGGCGTCCGCGGTTCCTGCTAACGAGACCTCCGGAGCAGGACATAGGTGGCACCGCCCGCGTGGTTCTCGCTGGCTGCGAATGCCAGGACGAAGGGCCCGTGCGGGGGCTCCGCCAGCCACGTGGGAAGCGAGCTGCGGAGGACGGGGCCGGCCTGTGATCGCGTGCCTCGGCCATGGATCACCAGCACGCAACGCGAGCCGGCGGCGAGCGCATCCTGCAGCTCGCCGCACAGCATCGCGTGTGCCTCGTGGCGCCTGAGGCCGTGCAGGTCCATCTCGCGATCCGGCGGCGGATCGCCTCGTCGCAGCTCGCGCAGGCGCCGGCGGTCGAAGCCCGAGGAGGCGCCATCGATCCGGCCGCCACCGCGGTCGGTGAGGACGAACGACGCCATTTCCGAGCTGCGTTCCTGCACGGGAGGAGCTTGCCCCGAGAATGGCGCCGCGTCGATATCGCCGCGTCCGACGGCGATGCGGGGTGTTCTCGCGTCCGGTTTCAGCGGACTCCGGCGGCATACAGCGCACGTTTCGTAACCGTGCCGAGCGGAAGCGCGGCGAGCCGGCGCATCGACACCCACTGGTGTGCGTCCCAGCCGTCGAGACGCACGCGGCCGCTCGCTGCCTGGCAGCGGAAGAGGCGCAAGTGGAGCAGGCGATGCGTGAAGGCGTACTCGATCCGGCCGGCCGGTTCGATCTGCAGCATCGAGAGACCCGTACGCGAGCGCAGGACGGTCGCGAGCGTCGCGGCTGTGGCGGAGCGCGGGCTCGCGACGTCGCCCCCCGGCATCTCCCAGAGACCGCCGAGCAGCCCGCTTGCCGGGCGACGCACCGCCAGGGCCTTGCCCCGTCGCATCACCAGCGCTGCGACGGCGTGCACCACGCGCGGTGCCCGCTTGGGGGCCCGCCGCGGCAGCGCTTCCGGATCACCGGCGGCGCGTGCGACACAGAACGCCGACAGCGGACAGCCGGAGCATCGCGGCGCGCGCGGCACACAGAGCAGGGCGCCGAGTTCCATCAGCGCCTGGTTCAGCTCGCCCGGCGCCTCGCCGGCCGCCAGCGCCGCGGCCTCCTGCCACAACTGCGCGCGGGCGCGCGGGGTCTCGATCACGTCACGGATGCCGACGAGACGCGCCAGCACGCGCGCCACGTTGCCGTCGACGATCGCGGCCGGACGGTCGAAGGCGATCGAGGCGACGGCGCCGGCGGTGTAGCGCCCGACGCCCGGCAGCGTCTGCAGCGCGGCGGCATCGTCGGGCACGCGTCCGCCGAAGCGAGCCACCACCTCTTCGGCCGCGCGCTTCAGGTTGCGCGCGCGCGAGTAGTAGCCGAGCCCGGACCACAACCCGAGTACGTCGTCGAGGTCGGCGCTGGCGAGGGTGCCCGGATCCGGAAAGCGCGCGAGAAAGCGTTCCCAGTACGGGATCACCGCCTCTACACGCGTCTGCTGGAGCATCGTCTCCGACACCCAGATCGCCCACGGATCGCGCGTTCGACGCCAGGGGAGGTCGCGGTGGTTCTCGCGGTACCACGCGAGCAGCGCCGCGCGCAGGCGGGGGCGATCCATCCCCGGCGCCCCGTGCGCCGCGGCTACTGCTTCGCGGACGCGATCTTGGGATCGACGCGGTCGCGCAGCCACTTCGCGTCCCACCACTCCACCGGATCGACATAGTCCCCCTGCAACAGCATCGCGAAGTGCAGGTGGTCGCCGCCGGCGAGACCCGTCTGCCCGGAGTTCCCGAGCGACTGACCCTTCTCTACGGTGTCGCCTGCGGCGACGTCGATGCTCGAGAGGTGCCCGTACAGCGAGAACAGGCCCAGCCCATGATCGACGATCACGCACTGGCCGTAGATGCCGAGCTCGTCGGCGAACAGCACCCGCCCGGCGTTGGAAGCCGTGATCGGCGAGCCGGCGAGCGAGGCCAGGTCGTACCCGTAGTGGGTCGAAGCGGAGACCTTCTCGGCGTCGACGATGTAGCTGCGCTGCTCCGCGAACGGGCTCGTGACCTTGGAATTCGCCATCTGTTCGAAGGCGCCGTCCCAGAGCGGCACGGGCGCGCTTTCGCGGATCACCTCGCGGATCTTCCGCTCGTTCTCGGAGCGGATGCGCGTATTGATCTCCTGGAACGCCTTCACCCGGTCGTCCGCGGGAACGCCCACCGCGTCGGCGAGATCGGCGATCTTGTTCTCGAGGAAGCTCGGCGGCAGCACCAGCAGCGCCTCCGGGATGCGCCGCTCCTCGATGCGAACCTGTGGCGTCGCCTGCGCCCGATTGCCAGCGACATCCTCTGCGATCACGACCGGCGCGGCGTCCGGCTGATCGATCGGCAGCGGGAACAACGCGAGGCGCCATCCCGGAGCTCGCTGCATGGCCGGGTCCTCGACGCCGATACGGACCCCGGGATAGAACCGGTCCCCGAGCTGCACGCCATCTCGCTGTGTCTCCTCGGAGACCTGATAGGCGAGCGCGACGGAACCGCCGCGACGGGCATAGACGATGCCTGGCTCGAGCGAGACGCGCGGAGCGCGGGAGTCGACGACGACGGGGATCTCGAGCACCGTCTCGTTGCCCGCGAACCAGCTCCGGAAGGAGTGGTCGCGCGCCGCGACCCGCAGCGTGGCTGCTCCGTCCGCGAGCCCGAGACCCTTGGCGTCCAGCGGGAACTCTGCCGGGCTCGCCGCGGGCGAGCCGAACGGCAGCCAGCGCCCGGTGCCGAGGACGCGCTCGCCGAGCGGCTCCTCGCCCTTGTCGTGCACGAGGACCGCCGTGACCGACTTCGGTCCCGCGCCGGCGTCCGACACCGTGAGGCGCACGGTCTGCCCGGACTTCCCGACGACGAGTCGCGCCGGCGCCTCGACAGCGGGCGGTGTGCCCTCGCAGCGGACCCACGCCACCGAACCGACGCCCGCGGCGAGCGCGACGAGCAGAAACATTCGCAGCCCTGATCGAATCATCCGTTCCCCCCGGACGCGCAGTCTACCAGCCGGATCGGGGCTGTCGGGGCTCGCACGCCGCGGAGCGCCGCGTCGTCCCTCCGTCCGGCTTCCCCGCCGTCGTTGACGGTCCCGGCGGCGTCTCCCATCCTGCCTCGCCTCGCGAGGAGGAAGATCATGGCTCTGCGTCGGTTGGTGCTCGTTCGGCATGGAGAGAGCGAGGGGAACTCGCGGGAGCGGCTGATCGGGAGTGGGGATCCGCCGCTTTCGACCGAGGGCCGAGACCACATGCGGGCCGCGCGCGCACAGCTCGCCGGCCAGGTGATCGATGCCGTGGTGGCGAGCCCGGCGCGACGCTCCTGGCAGTCTGCGCAGGCGCTGACGGGGGGGGCGTCGATGCGTCTCGAGTCGGATTTCCGCGAGATCCACTTCGGCCGCTGGGAGGGCAAGCGGGTCGACGAGCTCGTGTCCAGCGATCCGGCGCTGTACCAGCAATGGCGCGAGGGCGCGCCGGGCTTCGAGTATCCCGGCGGAGAGCTGCGTGCGCAGTTCCGGGCTCGCGTCGAGCGCGGGCTCGCGCGGCTGGACGAGTCGGGAGCGACGTCGGCGCTGCTGGTCGTACACAAGGGAGTGATCCGGACGATCGTCGATGGCCTGATCGGCAGTCCGGTGGAGGATCGCGATCGCCCGGCGCTCGGAGAGTCGCTGATCCTGACGCGCGTCGGGGACGGATGGGTGCTCGGCGGCCGATCGAGCAACCCGCCGGGCATCGACGCGCCGGCGCCGACGGCGCCGGCGGAGGCGGCCTAGCCGGCCGCTGACGAAGCCTCCCATCCGGACAACGAAAAGTTGACGAATCCAACCCGGCCCCTTTCTTGACGGGGCCGGGCTCTAGGGTTCTTCGGACTCGCGGAGGCGGGCGAGGACGGAGTAGTCCTCGAGGGTGGTGGTGTCGCCCATCTCGGCCTTGCCGGCGGCGATGTCGCGGAGCAGGCGGCGCATGATCTTGCCGGAGCGGGTCTTCGGCAGCGCGTCGGTGAAGCGCACGTCGGCCGGCTTGGCGATCGGGCCGATGTGCTTCGCCACCTCGTCGCGGATCGAGCTCGCCAGCGCGCGATCCGGCTCGAAGCCGCTGCGCGGCGTCACGAACGCGACGATCGCCGTGCCGGTGAGATCGTCCGGCCGCCCGACGACGGCGGCTTCGGCCACCTTGTCGTGTGCGACGATCGCGCTCTCCACCTCCATCGTTCCGATGCGATGCCCCGACACGTTCATGACGTCGTCGATGCGGCCCATGATCCAGAAGTAGCCGCGCTCGTCGCGATGGGCGCCGTCGCCGGGGAAGTAGATGCCCTTCCACTTGCGCCAGTAGGTCTCCTCGTAGCGCTTCTTGTCCCCCCAGATCCCGCGCAGCATGCCCGGCCAGGGCTTGCGGATCGCGAGGAAGCCGCCGGCAGGCGGCTTCGGCTCCCTGCCGTTCTCGTCGAGAATCGCCGCGTCGATGCCGGGGAACGGCTGCGTCGCCGAGCCGGGTCGCGTCGGGGTCGACGACGGCAGCGGCGTGATCAGGATCCCGCCGGTCTCCGTCTGCCACCAGGTGTCGACGATCGGGCAGCGCTTGCCGCCGATCACGCGGTGGTACCACATCCACGCCTCCGGATTGATCGGCTCGCCGACCGAACCGAGCAGGCGCAGCGACGAGAGATCGTGCTTCTTCGGGTGCTCCTCGCCGAGCCGGATGAAGGCGCGGATCGCCGTCGGTGCGGTGTACAGCACCGAGACGCCCCAGCGCTCGATCAGCGACCACCAGCGGTCCGGCGCCGGATGCGTCGGGACGCCCTCGTACATCACGGTCGTCGCGCCGCACGCGAGCGGCCCGTAGACGACGTAGGAATGGCCGGTGACCCAGCCGACGTCCGCGGTGCACCAGAAGACGTCGTCGTCGCGCAGATCGAAGATCGCCTTCGTCGTCGTCGCGACGTGGGTGAGGTAGCCGCCGGTGGTGTGCAGGATGCCCTTCGGCTTTCCGGTGGTCCCGCTGGTGTAGAGGATGAACAGGGGATGCTCGGCGTCGAGCTTCGCGGGCGGGCAGATCGCCGATGCGTCGGCCATGCGCTCGTGCCACCAGTGATCGCGGCCGACCGTCATGTGCGTCGCGTCCCCGGTGCGCCGGACGACCACGACGTGCTCTACGCAGTCGGCCCCCGCCACCGCCTCGTTGACCGCGGGCTTCAGCGGCACGGCTGCGCCGCGCCGGTAGCCGCCGTCGGCGGTGACGACCACGCGCGCGCCCGCGTCGATGATCCGGTCGCGCAGCGATTCGGCGGAAAACCCGCCGAAGACGACGCTGTGCGTCGCGCCGATGCGCGTGCAGGCCAGCATCGCGACGGCGGCCTCCGGGATCATCGGCAGATAGATCGCGACGCGGTCGCCCTTGGCGACACCGAGCGACTTCAGGACGTTGGCGAACTGGCACACCTCGCGGTGGAGCTGGGCGTAGGTGATGACGCGCGTGTCCCCCGGCTCGCCCTCCCAGAGGATCGCCGCCTTGTTCCGGCGCCACGCGTTCGGTCCCTCGAGATGCCGGTCCAGGCAGTTGTATGACACGTTGAGCTTGCCGCCGACGAACCACTTCGCATACGGCGGCTTCCAGTCGAGCACCTTCTTCCAGGGCCGGAACCAGCTGACGTGTTCCTTCGCCATCTGCGCCCAGAAGCGCGTCGGGCTCTTCGCGCCGAGCTTGCGATACTCGGCCACCTGGCGCGGCGACCAGTTGGCGCTCTTCGCGAACTCCTTCGACGGGGGGAAGAGCCGCTTCTCCTTCAGCAGGGATTCGATGTCGGCCATCGGCAGGGCCTCCTCTCGGGTCGTCGTTCGCGGGTGGATCGGCGGCGAGCGCTCAGGCGGTGCGGCCCGCTCGGACCAAGGCCTCGACGTCGGCCGGGCGCTTCGGGATCGCGGCGCAGAGGTTCTCGTGGCCGTCGGCGGTGACGACCACGTCGTCCTCGATCCGGACGCCGATGCCGCGCAGCGCCTCCGGCGCGCGCTCGTCGCTCGCCGGCACGTACAGCCCCGGCTCGACCGTCAGCACCATGCCGGGCGCGAGTCGTCGCGGCTGGCCCTGCTGGCTGTACGCGCCGACGTCGTGGACGTCGAGGCCCAGCCAGTGACTCGTGCGGTGCATGTAGTAGCGACGGAACTCGCCGCTCGCGATGGCGTCGTCCACGGTCGTCGTTGGCAGCAGGCGCAGCGCGATCATGCCCTCGATCAGGCGACGCAGGGCGGCGTCGTGGATCTCCTCCAACGTGGCGCCCGGCCGCGCGTGTTCGAGCGCGGCGTCCTGGGCGGCGAGCACGACGTCGTAGATCTCGCGAGCGGGACTCGTGAAGCGGCCGCCGACCGGATAGGTCCGCGTGACGTCCGCCGCGTAGCCCTGGTACTCGCAGCCCGCGTCGATCAGCACCAGGGTTCCGTCGCGCAGCGGCTGGTCGTTGGCGATGTAGTGCAGCACCGTCGCATTGGCGCCGCCGCCGACGATCGAGTCGTAGGCCGGGCCCCAGCCGCCACGACGCCGGAACGTCGCATCGAGCGCGGCTTCCAGCTCGTACTCGTAGCGATCCGGATGCGCGAGGGCGGCGGCGGCCGCATGCGCCTCCCGCGTGATCGCCGAGGCGGTCCGCATCCGCTCGAGTTCCTCGGGTTCCTTGAACAGCCGCAGCTCGTGCAGGATCCCGCGCGGGTCCACGATCGACCCCGGCGGCGGCGCGTGCGCCCGCGAGCGCAGCCGCGCCGCCTCGATCGTCTCGACGAGTTTCTGATCCACGCGCGGGTCGCGACCGAGCACGTGGTGGACGCGCTGCGCGCGTTCGATCAGCGCGGGAAGCTTCTCGAGCAGCTCGCCGATCGGCCACGCCTGGTCGGCGCCGAAATCGGAGCGGGCGCCCTCGATCCCCGGCCGGTAGCCGGTCCAGGTCTCGGCCTCCGGGTCACGCGGCTCGACGAAGAGCGTGAACGGCGCCTCCCCGTCCGGCTGCAGCACCAGCGCCGCGTTCGGATGATCGAAGCCCGTCAGATAGTGGAAGTCGCTGTCCTGGCGGAAGCGGTAGTGCGTGTCGCGCGAGCGCGTCGCCAGCCCCGCACCCAGCAGGATGGCGATCGAACCCGGCTCCATCGCCTCGAGAAATCGCTTGCGGCGCGCGGCGAACATGGTCGGCGGAGCATACCGCAGCGCGGCGTGGATCCGGCACCCGCAGCATCGTGCGCAGCGCGCTGCGCGCGTTCAGGGGCGCGGCGCGCAGACGATCGTCAGATCGGCGCAGTGGCTCACGCAGAAACGATCGCCCGCGGTGAATGCCGAGTAGTAGAGGCCGTCGGGGTCGATCCGCGGAAGCGCGCGGGTGCGGACATCGCCAGCGGGACCGACCTCGTGGATCACGCCGCTCCAACGCGTTGCGAGTACGCTCCCGTCCGGCGTCGGCCGGAGCTCCTGGACGAAGTCGAAGTCGGTCGGGAAGGCCTCGTCGAGTACGACGGAAGCGCCGGAGGCCGGGTCTGCGGCGGCGCCGGGGGCCGTCCGGCGCAGCACGAGTCGGGAGTCCTCGATCCACGCGAAGAAGCCGCGGCCGTCCGCTGCGAAATGTAGAAAATGGAGCTCCGGTCCGGCGAAACGCTCGAGCTCGCGACCCGTGTCCGGGTCGACGACACGCGTGTCGAAGCGGATGTCGCCGTGCCCTTCGTGCGGAGCGCCGGGTCCTCGAGCTTCGTCAGCGGACTCCGGGAGCAGATCCGTGTTCACCCATACGACGTTCCGGATCGGGTCGTAGGCGAGACTCTTGGCGGCGACGCGGAAGCCGGGAACGGGCCCGAGCGTGTGTTCGGCGAGTATGCCTCCGTCCGCCGCCAGCACGACGACGGAACCCGGCTCGCCGCCGGCGCCGCCGTAGCGGGTCGCGAGGACGCGGTCGTCCGGACCGAGCGCCAACTCGTTGAGGCCGGGCCCGACGGCCGGCAAGAGTCGCGTTGTCCCGGTTCTCGAGTCGAAGAAGCCCGCCGCGCCGAAGAGGTCGCTGAAGTAGACCCGTCCGTTCGGGTGCGCGAGCACGTCCCACGTGCCCGACACGGCGGCCTCCTCGACGGTCCACGGAGAGAGCCAGCGCTCGCGCAGGAGGTCGAAGCGCCCGATGCGTTTCGGGGCCGCGACGGCGAGGCCTGCTTTCGGGTCGCCGCCCGCTTCGCGGTGGGAACTCCAGAAGGCGGACTGGCCGACGTACAGGATGCCGTCGCGTGCATCTGCGAACCAGGCGCAGGTGCGCTCTGCTGAGCTTGCTGGCGCGGCCGTATAGGCCCGGATCCCGCTCGGCGGCGTGGCCTTCATCGGTGCGGATTCGCGCGCCACGCAGCCCCACAGGAGGCAACCGACTGCGACGATTCCGGTGAAGCCGAAGGTGGCAGTGCCGCTCGGAGTGGCATCTGTCGAGAAACATGAAATCCTATTCGAATCAGTAGATTGCGTCAATGCTGACCCAGGTTTCCGAAGATCGACTAGCAGGTCTGCCACATTCGTTGGCGGCGGCGAGAGCGCCTGGCGGGAACCCGTCCCGAGGAACGAAGTTCATTCTTTTCAGGCACTTGAAACCCTTCTCCGGGCGCGGGATCGAGACTGGCATGCAGCGTGCATTCTCAACGCGCGTGGAGACGTTCTGGATCATCTTCGGAGGACGGCAACGGGCGCGCTCGTCCTTCGTAGATGCTGCCTCGGAGACTCCGGGGTAAGCACCCCAAAAGGCGCTTTCCCCAAGAATCGGCACCCCGCCTTTCCCGGCGTCGCCGAGACACCAGAACGACAGGACCCCCCGGCCGAGTGTGCCGGGGGGTCTCTTGTTTCTGGCGTGTGCGAGGCTCTACTCCGCTCCGTCGCCGGCATCGCGAAGCGCCTCGACGATCTCGTTCCCGAACTCGCGAACGAACCAGACCTTGAGTTCCGGGATCTCTCGGACATCCGCCATGCGCGCTGGGTTCCGCCAGGCGATCGCTTCGAGCTGCGTGTTCGGACACAGCACGCCGGGATCGAGCCCGAGTTCCTTTGCGCGGCCCGTCCGCCAGCGCTTCAGTCGCTCGACGCGCCGCTCCGTGCGGCGATCCATCCGTCGCCGAGCCGTGGTTCCTTCGACCCGCTGCAGCGGTGCGTGGGGTGATTCCCTTCCCGTCGAGACCGCTGTCAGGATTTCCTTCCCGAGTCGCCGGAGGATCAGCTCCGTGATGCCCTTGATCTGTCCGAGCTCCGCCAAGCTGCTCGGCTGGCGCTCCGCGATCTCGAGGAGCGTTCGGTTCCCGAGCACTTTGAACGGCGGTCGATCGATCTCCCGCGCGCGCGCATCGCGCAGCAGGTAGAGCTCGCGCAGGATCGACAGCTGTGTCGGCGGCAGGCCCTTCGCGCTCTTGATGCGCAGATAGCCCGCGCCGTCGAACTCGCGCACCGGCCACGTGCGCGCGATCAGCGTCTCGAACTCCTCCCGCGCCCATTCGAGGCGACCGTGCTGTTCGAGCAGCACTTCGAGCTTCTCGGCGAGCGGCATCAGATACGTTACGTCGGCCGCGGCGTAGGTCTGCTGCTTTTCGCGCAGTGGTCGTGCGGACCAGTCCGAGCGCTGCTCATCCTTCGGAAGCTTCACATCGAAGTGTCGCTCGACCAGCGCGGCGAGACCGACGGACGGATAGCCGAGCAGCTGCGCCGAGATCATCGTGTCGAACAAGTTCGCGAACGCGAAGCCGCAGTCTCGCTTGAGCACGAACAGGTCGTACTCGGCCGCATGGAAGATCTTGCGGATCCGTTTCGAAGCGAATACCGGGGCGAGCGGCGCCAGCTCGGCGGCTCCGCCGAGTGCGAGAGGGTCGACGAGGAAGATCCCCTCGCTCGACGCGATCTGCACCAGACAGGTCTTGTCGAAATAGTGATAGAAGCTGTCGGCCTCGGTATCGACCGCGATGACCTTCTCGCGCAGCAGGTCCTTGGCCAGGGCCCGCAGCTCGGCCTCGCGCTCGATACGCACGTGATCCGCCACTGCTCTTGCTCGACTTCCCAGGGGGGAACGACGTCCTCGAGGGTACGTCCCGCATCAGGGGGGTGTGGTCGGTGCGGAGCCGGCATGCTAGCCGAGCCCGCTCGCCGAGGGAAGCGACGGGCGCGGGTCTATGCTCCCCCAGTGCTCCAGGCCGGAACTGCTCTTGCCCGAGACCCCGATCCGGGCCGTGCGGCCGCCGAGGCGGCCGCCGCGGCTCTGGCGGTCTGTGGAGTCGATCGAGCGGACGCGGCGCTGCTCTTCGTAGCGGGCCCCGGGGCGGATGCCGCCCGCGCGGCGGAGGCAGCGACGGCAGTCCTCGGATCGCCGGCCATGGCGGCGGTCACGGCGCACGGCGTTCTGGCGGCTGGCCTCGAGGAAGAGGACCGCGCGGCCGTTTCCGTCCTCGCACTCGCCGGGATCGAGGCGACTCCTTTTCGACTCGAGCAGCTGGCCGGCGCCGAGGAGGCCGCCGGTGCGGAACTCGAAGCGGCATTGCAGCGTTCGACCCGGTGCGGGGACCTGGCCGTATTGATGGCGGATCCAGTCGCCCTCGATCTACCGCGTCTGCTCGCGTCGATCGACGAGGTGTTGCCGCCGAGGGCGCTCGTCGGTTCGGCGGCAGCGGTTGGTCCGAGGGGGCCGGAGGGACTCCTGTGGTGCGGCCGGGAGGTTGCTGCAGGCGGCGCCTGCGGGCTCGTCCTCCATCTCGACGAGCCGGCGCGGATCTCGGTGAGCCACGGCTGTCGGCCGATCACGGAACGCATGCACGTGACGCGCGTCGAAGGCCATTGGGTTCTCGAGATCGACGGCCGGCCGGCGCTCGAGGTCTACCGCGACGCTGCGGGAAGTCTCCTCGGTTCGGATCTCGTGCGCGCGGGCGGACGATTGCTCGTCGCGCTGCCGCGCGGCCCGATCCGGACGGACTTCGTCGTGCGTCACGTCACGGGCTTTGCGCCCGAGCGACAGGCATTCGCTCTGGCGGATCCCTTGCGGTCGGGCTCGCCACTGCAGCTCGCCCTGCGCGATGGCGATCTCGCCCGCGAGGATCTCCAACGGGCGCTCGCCGTTGCCGGTGGGCCCGCTGCCGCGGCGCTGTACCTCAGCTGTTCGGGGCGTGGGCAAAGCCTGTTCCGACACGCCGGCCTCGAGACCGCGACCGTCGCCCGTGCGCTCGGCCCGACGCCCCTGGCCGGCATGTTCGGTTCCTTTCAGTTCGGCCCCATCGCCGACGCCACCGAGCTCCACACCTATTCCGCCATCCTCACCCTGCTCGCCGTCAAGAAAGGGGCCGGGTTGGATTCGTCAACTTTTCCCGTCGGGAAAAGTTGACGAATCCAACCCGGCCCCTTTCTTGACGGCACCAGGTCGTGGGGGACGGGATTCGTTAGCTTCGACGGCCTGGTCTGGAGGACTTCGCTTGCGCTGGTCGCAGAGCTTCATTCCGACGCTGCGGGACGATCCCGCCGACGCCGAGGCGGTCAGCCACCGGCTGCTCGTGCGGGCGGGTCTGATGCGCCAGCTCGCGGCGGGCGTGTACTCGCTGTTGCCGCTCGGATGGCGCGTGTGCCGCAAGATCGAGCGGATCGTGCGCGAGGAGATGGAGCGGATCGGCGCCCAGGAGTTCCGCCTCCCGGCCATGCACCCGGCCGAGCTCTGGCAGCGTTCCGGGCGCTGGCAGGTGATGGGCGACGAGATGTTCCGGTTGAAGGATCGTCGCGGCGCCGAGCTGTGTCTCGGGATGACCCACGAAGAGGTCTTCGCGTCGCTCGCCGTCGAGGTGCGCAGCTACCGCGCGCTGCCGCAGATCTGGTACCAGGTGCAGACGAAGTTCCGCGACGAGCCGCGCCCGAAGTCCGGCCTGCTGCGCGTGCGCGAGTTCGTGATGAAGGACTCCTACTCGCTCGACGTCGATCGCGAGGGTCTGGATCGCGCGTTCCAGCTCCACTTCGATGCGTATCGGCGCATCTTCGAGCGCTGCGGGCTGGCTCCGCTGGCCGTCGAGGCGTCTTCGGGCGCGATGGGGGGCAGCGAATCGATCGAGTTCATGGTGCCGAGCGACGCCGGCGAGGACTGGGTCGCGTCGTGCGGCGCCTGCGGCTACGCGGCGAACGTCGAGAAGGCCACGTCGCAGCTCGCGGAGATCGCGGATCCGGACGCGGCGCCGGAGGCGCCCGAGAAGTTCGCGACGCCCGGGATCCGCACGATCGAGGAGCTGGCGCGCTTTCCCGAGGGCGCGGCCGCCGACCGCCAGATCAAGACCCTCGTCTACGTGCTCGACGGCGAGACGGCGCTGGTGTTGCTGCGCGGCGACCACGCGCTGTCCGAGCAGAAGCTCGCCGATGGCGCCGGCGCCGTCGCGGTCCGCCCCGCGACCGACGACGAGCTCCGCGCTGCGCTCGGCGCCTCGGCCGGCAGCCTCGGCGCCGTCGGCGTGCGGGGGCCGCGCGTGCTCGCGGACCTCGCGCTGCAGGGTCGCCGCGTGATGACGACCGGCGCCAACGAGGACGGCTTCCACCTGCGCGGCGTCGACGTCGCGCGCGACATCGCGGTGTCCGGCTGGCTGGATCTGCGCGCCGTCGCTGCCGGCGAGCCGTGTCCGCTGTGCGGCGGCGCGCTCGCCATCGACAAGACCATCGAGATCGGCCACATCTTCAAGCTCGGCACCCGCTACAGCGAGGCGCTCGGCGCGACGGTGCTCGACGAGCAGGGCCAGTCGCTGCCGATCGTGATGGGTTCGTACGGGATCGGCGTGGGGCGCGTCGCGGCGTCGATCGTCGAACGGTGTCACGACGCCGCCGGCATCGCCTGGCCGGTGAGCGTGGCTCCGTTCGAGGTCGTCGTGACGGTGCTGAACCCGAAGGAGGTCGAGACCTCCGAGGTGGGAGAGCGCATCTACGATGCGCTGCGCGCGGCGGGCATCGAGGTCCTGTTGGACGATCGAGACGAACGCCCCGGCGTGAAGTTCAAGGACGCCGACCTGGTC
This sequence comes from Myxococcota bacterium, assembly GCA_039794265.1. Lineage (GTDB taxonomy): Bacteria > Myxococcota_A > UBA9160 > UBA9160 > PR03 > CAADGG01. The sequence continues at coordinate 29,911 of JBDIVR010000008.1, read as the reverse complement.
GGGATCCCGTACCGCGTCGTCGTCGGCGCGCGCGGACTCGAGAAGAAGGTCGTGGAACTGAAGCGCCGCCGCGACGGGCAGTCGCGCGAGCTGCCGGTGGATCGCGCCGCCGAGACGATCGCCGAGACGATCTTCGAGGAGCGCCGCTGAGATGCAGCAGCCGGCCCTGACGACGTTGTCCGAGGACGAAGCGATCTTCGCGCAGACGGTGCGATCGTTCGCCGAGACGAAGCTGCGTCCGCTGGCGGCCGAGATGGACCGCGAGGGGAAGTTCCGGCCGGAAGTGATCCCGTGGCTGCAGGAGATGGGACTGCTGGCGATCGAGATCCCCGAGGCGCTCGGCGGATCCGGCGCAAGCTTCTTCATGAGCATCCTCGCCATCGAGGAACTGGCGCGCGTCGATCCCTCCGTAGCCGTGGTCTGCGACGTGCAGAACACGCTCGTGATCAACGCGATCCGGCGTTGGGGCAGCGCCGACCAGCAGGATCGCTTCTTCCGGCGGCTCGCCGCCGGGACGATCGGCGCGTACGCGCTCTCGGAGGCAGGGTCCGGCAGCGATGCCTTCGCGCTCGCGTGTCGGGCCGAGGACCGCGGCGATCACTTCGCGCTGCACGGCCGCAAGCTGTGGATCACGAACGGCGACGAGGCGGGCCTGTTCCTGGTCTTCGCCAACGCGAACCCGGAGGCGGGCTACCGCGGCATCACCTGCTTCGTCGTCGAGCGCGGCATGGCCGGCTTCTCGATCCCCCGCAAGGAAGACAAGCTCGGCATCCGCGCGTCCAGCACCTGCGAGCTGGTCTTCGACGGCGTCGAAGTACCGCGCGCGAACGTGCTCGGCGAAGTGGGCAAGGGCTACAAGGTCGCGATCGAGACGCTCAACGAGGGCAGGATCGGGATCGGCGCGCAGATGGCGGGGCTGGCGCGCGGCGCGCTCGAAGGCGCGCTCGGCTACGTCCAGGAACGCGAGCAGTTCGGCCGCAAGATCGCCGAGTTCCAGGCCGTCCGGCACCGGCTGGCGCGCTGCGCGACGGAGCTCGAGGCGGCGCGCCTGCTGGTGTACAACGCGGCGCGCCTCCACGATGCCGGCCAGCCGTTCCTGCGCGAAGCCGCGATGGCCAAGTGGTTCGCCAGCGAAGTGGCCGAGCGCCTCGCGAGCGAGTGCCTCGAGCTGTGGGGCGGCGTCGGTTTCACCAAGGAGTGTCCCGCGGAGAAGCTGTTGCGCGACGCGAAGATCGGCAAGATCTACGAGGGCACCTCGTTCATCCAGCTCGACACGATCGCGAAGTCGCTGCTGGGCGACGGCCTGTAGGGACGAGCCCCCGGCCGGCGGCTCGCTGTCGAGGCGACGGGAATCCGGGCAGGACTCGGCCGCATCCGGGTACAATGCCTGTTGTTCATCCAACGAAGAGGAGGTAGGTCGCAATGGAACTCTTCAGCATGGAGGGGTGGTACTTCCTACTCCGCTGGTTCCACTTTCTGGCGGGGATCACGTGGATCGGGATCCTCTACTACTTCAACTTCATCCAGACCCCGTTCTTCGGCACGGAGCTCGGCGGGACGGCGCGCGGCCCGATGGTGCGCGGGCTCGTACCCAACGCGTTGTGGTGGTTCCGCTGGGGCGCGATGGTCACCTTCCTCACCGGCTGGCTGATCGTCCTGACGAAGCTGGGGCACGACAAGGTGCCGCTCGACGCCGGCTACATGACCCGGATCCTCACCGGCGGCCTCCTCGGCACGTTCATGTGGGCGAACGTCTGGTTCGTCATCTGGCCGGCCCAGAAGGTCGTGATCGCCTCCGCCGATCAGGTGGCCGGCGGCGGCCAGGCGATTCCGGACGCAGCGGCCCGCGGCCAGCGCGCCGGGCTCGCATCGCGCGTGAACACGCTGTTCTCGATCCCGATGCTGTTCTTCATGGGCGCCGCGAGCCACTTTGCGTTCACCGGAACCGGGGGCGTCGGGCTCTACTGGGTCGTCGCGCTGATCGTGATGCTGGCCGTCGAGGCGCAGGCGCTGCTGGGCCCGGGCCTGCCGAGCCAGAAGCCGCTGGCGACCGTGTCGGGCACGATCCACGCGGGCCTCGGTCTCACGCTGCTGCTGTTCCTCGCGCAGGAGTTCCTGACGAACTGAGCGGCCGCGAGTCCGCAGCGCTTTCGGGACGGGCGGGTCGCCAGGCGGCCCGCCCGTTTCAGCGAGGGGTGGCGTCTTCGGTGCTCTCGCGCAGGAACGCATGCAGGTCGTCGATCTGGCCTGCGAGGTGCGGGAACGCGGGCATCGCACCGGTCGTTCGCTTGGGTGTGTAGCCGGGTGGATAGCCGCCTCGTAGCACCCGCCACTCGAGCAACTCGCGTGTGGTTCCCACGAGACTCGGTCCGAGCGCGCCATCCTGCGCCGGGTCGGCGCTGTGACAGGCGACGCAGACGTTCATGTAGACGCCGCGCCCGCGCTGCGCGGCGTCGGAGAGCGTCGTCGTCTCGCCGCTCGAGCAGCCGACGACGAGAGCGCATCCCGCGAGCCATTTCGCCAGCCGCCTCGTCGCCACCCGCGAGCGAGCCTCCGTTCCGGGGAGGCCGGAGCGTAGCGTCCGTCTGGTATCGTGCCGGCCAATGTCGGCCGAGCCGGGCGAAAGCGGGAAGGAGCTTCGGATCACGCTCGCCAATGCGCTCTCGCTGCTGCGACTCGCGCTCGTCCCGCTGCTCGGTGCGGCAATCCTGCGCGATCGACCGCTCGCCGCAGGCGCGCTGTTCGCGGTGGCCGTCGCGACCGATTTCGCCGACGGCGCGGTCGCCCGACGGCGCGGCGAGGTGACGGCGTTCGGCGGCGTCCTCGATCACGCGGTCGATGCGACGCTGTGCGTGGTCGGGATCGCATCGTGGTCGTGTCGGGGGGAGACGCCGATCGTGTTGGCTCCGCTCGTCGCTGCCGCGTTCACCCAGTACGCGCTCGACTCGCGCGTGCTCGCCGGTCGCCCGCTGCGGGCGAGCTCGCTGGGACGGTGGAACGGGATCGCCTATTACGTGCTGGTGGCCGTCCCGATCTACCGCGACCTGCTCGGCCTCGCCTCGCCGGGGTCGATGTGGATCCGGGCCGCCGGCTGGCTCCTCGTGGCGTCCACGCTCGTCTCGATGGCGGATCGCCTGCAGGCGCGCCTGCGTGCCCCGGTGTCTTGAGCGCACCCGTCAGGCCTCGGCGAAGAGCTCCCGCTGGGCGCGGCGCAGGAACACCAGTCCGATCGCCGCGTTGAAGAAGATGAAGAAGTTGTGCATGACGAGACCGAACGCCGCCATCTCGGCCGGGTGCTCGGGGAACAGCAGCACCCACATCGAGATGGCGACGGCGCGCATCGGTCCGGGCGTGGCCGCGCCGAAGAAGATCAGCGGCAGCACGCCGAGCATCTGCAGGAAGTTCGCGTCGATGCCGAACAGCCGCAGCGCCAGCGTGTAGACGAGTGCGGCGGCCAGCAACGCCGGCGAGCGCAGCAGCACGATCGCGCCGTACTGCCAGGGCTTCGCCTGCCGGAACGCGTGCAGGATCTGGCGCTCACGAAGCATCGATCCCCGCGCGACCGAGCCGCGGAAGTACAGGATCCACGCGACGAAGAACGCGGCGGCGCCGAGGCCGACCCACGGAAGGACGCGGAACGCGTCGGGCAGTGCGCCCCAGCGCAACGAGGCCCCGGCGAGCGCCCAGCCGAGCAGGTAGTAGAACTCGCAGAACATGATGAAGAGCATGCTCGAGCCGACCTGCCAGCCCGGCACGCCGTTGCGCCGGTTCAGGTAGACCGCCATCACGCCCTTGCCGACCTGCTCGTTCAGGATCGACAGGATGTAGGTGCTGGCGCGGACCGGCAGGATGTCGAGGTACGCAACGCGGGCATTGAACCAGTTGACGACCCGCCAGACGACCAGCGAGTCCACCAGGAAGAAGAACGCCGAGTACGGAATCATCAGCGCGAGCCAGGCCCACCAGTCGACCTTCTCGAACACCGACGCGAGGAACGGAAGCGCCGACGAGCCCTGCGCGCGCGCCGCGCCGTCGATCCGGGTGTACAGGAACGCGAAGCAGGCGATCGTGATCGCCCACGGCGCGATCCGGACGAGTCGCGAGGTGCGCCGGGGCGGAAGAACGGCGGGAGCGGCTTCGGACAAGCGGTCCTCCGGGGTGGGCGGACGAGTGCGCGGAGAGTGACGTGTCCAGGCGCAGACCGCCCGCACGGGCCGGATGGCTACTGGCCCTCCACGAGCGATCGGCGCAGCGTCTCGTCGAGCGGTGTCAGCTGGATGCCGAGGGCGCGGCACGCCGGTGTGGGATCCACGCGGTCATCGTGCTCGAGGACGCCGAGCATCGCCGGCGTGATGGGCGGATTCGCCATGAGACGCTCGGCCAGCGCGGCGAACCCGCGCAGCAACGGCAGCGGGATCGACACGATGCGGGGCGGCGCCGCGCCCATCACCGCCGCCGCGCGATGGATCAACTCGCGGCGGGGCAGCGACTCCGGGCCGGCGAGGTCGAGCGTCTGCCCCGCGAGCTCCGGGCGTGCGAGCGCGGCGGCGATGGCCTCAACGACGTCGGCGCTGTCGATCGGTTGCTCGAGCGAGACGCCGCCGCGAACCAACGGGACGACGCGTGCGCGCGCGCGTGCGCGCAGCGCCCAGGTGGCGGGCTCGTCGCCGCCGAGCACCATCGGTACGCGCAGGATCGTCGTCTCGAGCGGCGACGCGAGAAGGATGGCCTCGGCGCGCGCCTTCGACGCGAGGCAGGCGTTCGGGGAATCGACGCTGGCGCCGAGGATGCTGAGATACACGATTCGGAGACAACCCGCGCGTTGCGCGGCGGCGGCGAGCGCCTCGGCGGTCCCCTCGTGGGCGTCGCGGTAGCGCGTCGTCGAGGACTCCTTGAGGATGCCGACGAGGTGGACGATTGCCCCGCACCCCGCGGCGGCGGCGGCGAGCGCGTCGACGTCGCCGTAATCCACGATCGCGACGGCCGGTGCCTCCGGCAGCGCCCGGACGGTGGCCGCCGCCCGCTCGGACCGCACGACGGCGCGGACGGAACGCTGCGGGATCGCCCCGGCCCCGTGCGCCAGCCGCCGGATCAGTGCCCGACCGAGGTTCCCATTGGCCCCCGTGACCAGGACCCGGCCCGGCTCGTTCGCGGGGCGGTTCGTGGGCGCGGTGTCGCTCATCGCGTGGCGTCTCCCTGGGCGCGGAACGACGAGCCTAGCAGCCGCCGTCAACCAAGGGGCCGGGTTCGATCCGTCAACTTTTCGCGCCGCCGGCGCGAAAAGTTGACGGATCGAACCCGGCCCCTTAGTTGACGGGAGATGGACGAGGTGCGAGCGCGCATCGAGGTGGTGACGGGGGACATCGCGGGGCTGGCGGTGGATGCGATCGTCAGCGCTGCGGATCCGGAACTTCGGAGCGGTGACGGGGTGTCCGGGGCGATCCAGCGCGCGGCGGGTCCGAAGTTGATCGAGGAGTGTCGTTCCATCGGCGGCTGCCCGCCGGGCGAGGCGCGCATGACCGGAGGCTACGAACTTCCGGCGCGCTGGGTGATCCACGCGGTCGGTCCGCTCTGGCGTGGCGGTGCGGCGGGGGAGTCCGGTCTGCTCGCTGCTGCCTACACCGAATCGCTTCGCCTGGCGCAGCGCAACGAGATCGAGGCGGTCGCCTTTCCGCCGATCGCGACCGGCGCTCGCGGCTTTCCGCTCGAAGCCGCCACCCGGATCGCCGTGCGATCGATCGCGACCTCGCTCGTCGTGAGCGAGTGGCCTCGTCGCGTCAGCTTCTGCTGTCTCCGCGAGAGCACTGCAGAGCGCTACCGCGCGCTGCTCGCCCCGCTCGACCGCAATGGGTAGCGGCGCTCCTCGCTCGTCCTACAGGCCGAGAACGCGCACGACGTCGATGCCCTTGCGGACCGGATCGGCGATCCCCGCGATCAGGCGCCCGCCGGCGGGTTCGGACGAGAGATCGCAGTCGATCGGTTCGGGCAGCACGATTCCGCTCGCGTTCGTGACGAGCTTGACCCGAGGCGCCGTGGCGTCGAGTTCGGACGATCCGCTCACCACGGCCAGCTCGTTCGTCGACAGGCGGACCAGTTCGCCGATCGGGTAGGCGCCGATCATCTCGATGAAGGCCCGGGTCGGCTCCGGCGCGTAGGCCGTGCCGGAGAGCCGTCGCAACATCCGGATCGCCTCGCTCGGATGGCGCGCCTTCTGGTAGGAACGGGTCGTCGTGAGGGCGTCGTAGCAGTCGGCGATCGCGACGAGCTGACCGTGCGGGTGGATCTCCTCGCCGGCCGCGAGCTGCGGGTAGCCGGTTCCGTCGTGACGCAGATGGTGGTGTCGCACGATCTCGCTGGTCTCGCCGTCGATGCCCTTCATCTGGTCGAGGATCTCGGCGCCCAGCTCCGGGTGGAGCTGCATGATCTTGATCTCGTCCGGCGTGAGGGTGCCCGGCTTCTTGATGATCGACTCCGCCGTGCGGATCTTGCCGAGGTCGTGCAGCAGCCCGGCGAGACCCACGCGTTCGAGCTCCCGGCCCTCGAGGCCCAGGAAGCGACCGAGGGCCAGCGAGAAGATCGCCACGTTGACCGAGTGCGTGTAGGTGTAGTCGTCGTAGTTCTTGAGCAGCGCCAGCCCGAGCAACGCGCTCTCGTCGGCGATCACCAGGTCGCGCATCGTCGTCACGATCCGGGTCGCGTGTCCGGATGTCGGGATCCGCCCCATCCGGATCTCGGTCGTGAGGTCGACGACGATCTTCAGAGTGCGTTCGTAGGTCTGCTGGGCGACGGCGCGCGGATCCCCCGCATCCTCGATTCGCTCGCGCAGGACGATGTGCGGCATCTCGATGTCCCGGGCGGCTTCGAGCACCGGTTGCGCGCCGCCGTCGCCGTGCGGAGCCAGCACCTGCAGCAGCGAGGTCAGTTCGCCCAGCGCGACGCCCGGATGGAATGTGATCGACTCGAGCGCATGCTCCTCGAGAGCATCGTAGACGGGACGAAAGCGGCTCGGAGCGTCATAGAAGGGCATCTCGTCGAGGACGAGGACATCGTCGACCGTCCCCAGTGTCACCTTGTCGCGATCGCGCAGTAGCATCGCGAGGCCCGTCGCCAGCTCTCGCATGGGCGTATGGATGGCCGGGTGGTCCGGCGGATACAACGCCGCGGCGCGCACTCCGCTGGCGAGATGCTGCAAAAGGCGGGTCAACACCATCTTGGTGTCGATCACGAGATCTCCCGCGGACGCCCCGTCGCGATGCCCTGCAACGCCTGCCTTCGCAAAGCCGCGGTGGCCGCTTCGCGCAGGCGCGCGTCGCGACTCCGCACGAGGCGCGCCAGTGCCGCCTCGGCGTCCGCGCCGGGCAGGTGCGCCAGCGCGCCGATGGTGGCCAGCTTGACGTCGCGAAGCTGTTTGCGGCGGAGCCAACCGCCGCGATCCAGCACGTTCACCAGCGCAGGGACCGCCTCGGAGCGTCCCATCCGCCCGAGTCCGCGAACGACCTCGCGGGCCAGCGCCAACTGGCCGCCATCGAGAGCACGCGCCAGCGCATCTCGGAGCGGGGCCAGCGCGAGGATGCGTCCGGTCGCTCCGAGCGAGTACGCCGCCAGCGCGGCGACTCCCGGCCGGGAACTGTGCAACGCCTCGGCGAGCACGTCGAGGGAGCTGACGTCGCCCACGCGCACCAAAGCCCGCGCGGCGTCTCGCGCGACCTCCTGTTCGCCCGACAACAAGGCCTCGCGCAGACACTCCACGAGACGCGGATTCTGCGTCTCGCCCGCCAGGCGAAGCGACACCTTCATGCGATGTCGGGAGCCATGCGTCAGCGCGTCGACCAGAGCCGGCACGGCGTCCTCGCCCATCGCGATGAGAACGCCGGAGAGCCGCCCCCGACGCTCGGGATCGCTCTCGCTCTCGAGTCGGTCGAGCAGGATCGACGCGATCGAGGGGCCGAGCTCTCGCAGCACTGTCGTCGCTTCGATACTGGACGCGACCGTCGCGTCGATCGCTCGGTCGATCAGATGCTCGAGGGCGGGACCGTGCGCGATCCGTCCCAGAAAGCCGCTGGCGCTCTCGCGCTGCGAGAACGAACGCTTGGCGTCGTCGCCGGCGTGGCTCGAGAGTGTTACGAGGATCTGGAATGCGCCGTCCACCTCTCCGCCCGCGCTCATCTGCTCGGCCAGGGACGCGAGTTGGCGCGCGAGGTCGCGATACGCCAGGTCATCGCTGCACTCGTCGATCTGCGAGAGGATCGATTCGAGCTCGTGTCTGCGGGCGGTCGCGGGATCGATCGGCGCCTCGTCAGCGTCCTCGGCGGCCTGCACGGCTGCGCCGAGCAGAGCGAGCCCGCTCTCGACTGCCGAGACGCCAGCCGCGGCCGGCTCCTCGCCGAGTCCGAGCGGCGCCGTGTTGGCCAGCTCCTCGTCGTCGACTTCGAGCGTGTCCTCGACGGGGGGCTGATCCAGGAGTGCGCGCCAGTCGGCCTCGTTGACCTGGATGCCATGACGCGGCGCCGTGTAGAGAACGGTCTCGAAGCCCCCGTGTAGCGAGAGCGTCTCGGGCTCCATCGTGACGACGTCGAGGAACGCGGCGAGGCTCGCCGGGTCCAGCTCGGCATCGAAGATCACGCGCCGGACCGAGCGCAGGTAGAGCTGCCGCGCGGTGTCGTCGGCACGCGTCGTCAGGGGGCTCTCGGCGCCGGGAATCCAGAACGCGCCGCGCCGGATCGAAAGCTCGAGCGGGCCGCCCCGGCGCAGCTCTCCCTGCCACGCGCGGAAGGTGCGGTCCAACAGCTCCGCCCGCGCCGGGTGCTCGGGGGGGTAGAACGCCCAGCCCTTGCTCGCGCGGCCGAGCTCCAGGAGCAGCGTGGCGACGTCCGCGACGGAACGCCCGCTGGCGCCCAGATCCTGTCGCATCGATTCGACCTGGCCCATGCCCCTGCGCCCGTGGATGGTTGGTGGATGGGGTTCGCCGCGCGGGGAGCCCTGGTTCCGCCACGCCGCCCTCCTCATCGTCGGCCGGCGGGGGACGCTTGACCCCCGGGGCGAAGTTGTCCGGCTGCGCCGTCGTCGTCCCGTGCAAGGGGATCTCGTCGTTGAGTGCAGGCCGCGGTGAGCTACGCTTCGCCAGCGTCCGGTTCCCCCCTCCCCCGGGCGCGCCTCTCCTCGGTCCTGGGTGGTCGACCCATCGAATCCCCGGCCCCGCACGGGCTCGTCCGCAAATTCGCGATCTTCGTCGCCACCGGCGCCGGCTCGGGCCTGTCGCCGTTCGCGCCGGGAACGGCGGGCTCCGCCGTCGGCGTGCTGCTGTTCTGGCCGCTCGCGGCGCTCGGCCTGCCGCTGTTCACGGTGACGGTGGCCGGCACGACGGCGCTCGGGATCTGGGCCGCCGACGTGGCCGAGCGCGTGTTCGCGCGCAAGGACGACGGACGGATCGTGATCGACGAGGTCGCGGGCCAGTTGCTGACGCTGCTGCCGCTGATCCCGGCGGGCCGCGCGCGATCGATTCCGTGGCTCGTGACCGGATTCGTCACGTTCCGGGTGTTGGATGTGTGGAAGCCGGGCCCCGTCCGCTGGCTGCAGGACAACCTGCGAGGGGGCGCGGGGGTGGTGATGGACGACGTCCTGGCGGGCGTCTTCGGCGCGATCGGACTGGCCGTCGCGTTGTGGGTACTCGGATGAAGTTGACATGAGAGCGGAGATCCTGACGATCGGAGATGAGCTGCTGCGCGGCGAGATCGTGGACTCGAACAAATCGTTTCTGTCCGATCGGCTGCTGCGCCTCGACGTCGAGACGCGCTTCCACAGCACGGTGGCGGACGACCGCGCGGACATCGCCGATGCGCTGCTGCGCGCCGTCGCGCGCGCCGACATCGTGCTGGTGTCGGGCGGGCTCGGTCCGACACGCGACGATCTGACGATCGAGGTTCTCGCCGAGACCTTCGGCCTCGAGCTGGTGCTCGACGAGGCGTCGCTGGCGGAGCTGCGGGCCTTCTTCGCGCGCTTCGGCCGCGAGATGGCGGCGATCAACGAGAAGCAGGCGTGGTTTCCCGAGGGCGCCGAAATCATGGCGAATCCGATCGGCACCGCGCCGGGGACGATGCTCGAGGTCGAGCGCAAGGACCGGGAGGCCGCGCTGATCTTCTGCATGCCCGGTGTGCCGCGCGAGCTCTACAAGATGATGGACGAGCAGGTACTACCGCGGATCGCGAAGAAGCGCAGGAGCATTGCGTTCGCGCGGGCCGCGTTGCTGCGCACCTTCGGCATCGGAGAATCGAACCTCGACGAGCGGCTGCGCGATCTGGCGCTGCCGCCGGGCGTCGAGCTCGGCTTCCGGACGCAGTTCCCGGACAACCACGTGCGGCCGGTGGCGCGCGCCGCGAGCCCCGAAGAAGCGGACGAGAAGCTCCGGATCGCCGTCGCGGCGATCCGCGCGCGGCTCGGCGCGCTCGTCTACGGCGACGGCGAGGAGACGCTCGAGGCGGTCGTCGTCCGCCGGCTCGACGAACACGGGCGCACGCTGGCGACGGCGGAGTCCTGCACCGGCGGGATGATCGCGGAGCTGGTGACGGCGGTGCCCGGCTCGTCGGCGGTGTTCCGGGGCGGCGTGGTCGCGTATGCGAACGAGGCCAAGACGGCGCTGCTCGGCGTGCCGGAAGCGCTGCTCGCCGAACACGGTGCCGTGTCGGATCCGGTGGCGCGCGCGATGGCCGAGGGCGCCCGCGCCCGCTTCGGCGCGGACTACGCGGTCGCGACGACCGGCATCGCCGGACCGACCGGCGGCAGCGAGGACAAGCCGGTGGGCCTGCTGTACATCGCCATGGCGACGGCCGAGGGCACGGAGTCGCGCGAGCTGTTCTTCGCGTTCGATCGCGAGCGCAATCGGCGGCTCGGCGCGCAGGTCGCGCTCGACTGGGTGCGCCGGCACATGCTCGGAGAAGCGCTCGATCTCCCCAGGCTCGGAACGAGGGCGTGATGTGCTGCGGACGTTCCTGGCGACCGAGATCGGGGACGACGCGCGGCGCGTGGCTGCGAGCTGGATCGACCGCCTGCGCCGCGAGCCGTGGGGCGATGCCGTCCGCTGGGCGCGCCCGGAGGCGCTCCACGTGACGTTGCGATTCCTCGGCGCGACGCCCGAAGACCGCGTGGGCTCGCTCGCGACGGCGCTGCGGCGGGAGACCGCGGCCCTCGCGCCGTTCCCCCTGCGGCTCGGCGCGCTCGCCGCGTTCCCGAATGCGCGCCGGCCGCGCGTCCTCGTCCTCGAACTCGACGACGAACCGGCCGGCGCGCTGGCCGAGCTCGCTGCCGCGGCGGAGCGCGCTGCGGTGGCAGTGGGATTCCCGCCCGAGGAGCGGCCGTTCCGGGGTCACCTGACGCTCGGCCGGCGACACCAGCAGCGACGTCTGCTGCGGCTTCCCGACGACGAACGCGCCGAGTCCGCGCCGTTCCCCGTCGACTCCGTCGTGCTCTTCCGCAGCCAGCTCTCGTCGGCTGGCTCCACGTACACCCCGCTCGAGCGGATCGCGCTCGGCGGTGTGGCTTCACCCTGAACACCAAGGACCAAGGAGAAACCGACATGGCCAGCAACAGCAAGGGCGCGACCCAGATCTCGCGAGACGAAGGCAAGCGCAAGGCGATCGACCTCGCCGTCACGACGATCGAGAAGCAGTTCGGCAAGGGCGCCATCCTCACGATGACCGACGACGCCATCGACAAGGAGATCGACGTCATCCCGACCGGATCGCCGAGCATCGATTTGGCGCTCGGCATCGGCGGCTATCCGCGCGGGCGGGTGGTCGAGATCTACGGGCCGGAATCGAGCGGCAAGACGACGCTGTCGCTGCACGCGGTGGCGGAGCTGCAGAAGCAGGGCGGCGTCGCGGCCTTCATCGACGCCGAGCACGCGCTCGACGTCAATTACGCCCGCCGGCTCGGCGTGAAGATCGAGGAACTGCTGGTCTCGCAGCCCGACACCGGCGAGCAGGGGCTCGAGATCGCCGACGTGCTGCTGCGCTCCGGCGCGGTGGACCTGGTGGTCGTCGACTCGGTGGCGGCGCTGGTGCCGCGCGCCGAGATCGAGGGCGAGATGGGCGATCAGCAGCCGGGCATGCAGGCGCGGCTGATGAGCCAGGCGATGCGCAAGCTCACCGGGACCGTCTCGAAGTCCCACGCCACGGTGATCTTCATCAACCAGCTGCGCATGAAGATCGGCGTGATGTTCGGCAACCCGGAGACGACCAGCGGCGGCAACGCGCTCAAGTTCTACGCCTCGATCCGTCTCGACGTGCGGCGGATCGCGGCCTTGAAGGAGCGCGACGAGGTGATCGGCAACCGCACCCGCGTCAAGGTGGTGAAGAACAAGTGCGCGCCGCCGTTCCGCCAGGCCGAGTTCGACATCCTGTACAACGAGGGCATCTCGCGCGAGGGCGACATCCTCGATCTCGCCAGCGAGATCGGCATCGTCGAGAAGACCGGCTCCTGGTACTCCTACGGCGACGAGCGGATCGGCCAGGGCCGCGAGAACGCCCGCAAGTTCCTGAAGGACAACCCCGAGACGCTGGCTCGGGTCACCGAAGCCGTCTACGCCGCGAAGAACATCAAGCGGAAGACGCCCGTTGCGGGAATCGAGCCGGTGGCGTCGGACCCGGACGCGGAGGCGTAGCCGGGCCGCGTCCCATCCTTGCGCCGTGACGCTCGATCATCTTCGCCGGGGCGGTAGTTGCCGTGCAACGCCGCCCCGGCGAGACTCTCCGGCTCGCGCTCCGGCATGCTCGTATCGGAAGCTCTCGGAAGGAGACCGCATGAACTCGCTCGCAGGCAAGGTGGCCGTCGTCACCGGGGGCGCCTCCGGAATCGGGGCGGCGACGGCGCGGCTGTTCGGCGCCGCGGGCGCCAGGGTCGTGATCGGAGATCTCCAGGACGGCTCCGCGGTCGCCAAGGAGGTCGACGGCCTGTACGTCGCGACGGACGTGCGGAAGAGCGAGGAGGTGCGCGCGCTGGTGGAGCGCGCCGCCGCCGAGTACGGGCGTCTCGACGTGCTGTTCAACAATGCCGGCATCGAGATCCACGCGGCGCTCGGCGACACCGACGACGAGCTGCACCGCAACCTGATCGACGTCAACGTGAACGGCGTCTTCTACGGCCTCAAGTGGGGCGTCGCCGTGATGCTGCGCAACGCGGGACCCGTGCGCGGCAGCATCGTCAACACCGCCAGCGTCGCAGGGCTGATCGGTGCACCGGGCCTCGGCTCTTACGATGCCTCGAAGCACGCGGTCGTCGGGCTCAGCAAGACGGCGGCGCTCGAGTACGGCGCTGCGGGGATCCGCGTCAATGCCATCTGCCCCGGCGTGATCCGCACGCCGATGCTGACGAGCCTCTCCGATCAGCCGGGGATCGAGCAGGTCCTGGCGCAGATCCACGCGCTGAAGCGCGTCGGCGAGCCGGAGGAAGTCGCGCAGCTGGTGTGCTTCCTCGCGAGCGACGATGCGTCGTTCGTGACCGGCCAGGCGATCGCCGTCGACGGCGGGATGACGGCCGGGATCCCGGTCATGTCGCCTCCGGCGTCCTGACGAGGCGGTCGGCGCCCGGCGCGCGTCCTCGAGTGGCCCAGGCGAGCGCATCGTCGAGCCGGTCGTTGCCCCAGAACAGCTCGCCGTCGACGAGGAAACTCGGCGCTCCGAAGATCCCTCGCGCGGCGGCTTCTTCGCCGCGGCTGCGAAGGCGGCTCTTCGCGGCGTCCGTGCCGGCGGCGGCGAGCACGGCCGCGGCTTCGGCGCCGGCCTCGGCCAGGCAGACCGAGAGGACCTCCGCCTGATCGATCTCCGCATCCCTTGAGAAGTTGGCCGTGTAGACCGCCCGCACGAACGCGGGGATCCACGGCTCCTCCTCGAACCAGCAGGCGATGCGCGCCGCCAGCAGGCCGTTCCTCGGGAACCGCGACGGCCGTTGCAACGGCAGTCCGAGGTCCGCGCACAATCTCTCCATGTCGCGCCACATGTAGCGTCCCTTCGCGGGGTACAGGTTGAACGGCGAGTCGTTCCAGCCCTGCGCGCGGAAGATCGGCCCGAGCAGGAAGGCGCACCAGCGCACGGGGACCTGCGCAGCGCGCGCTCGCTCTTCGATCCGCATCGCGGCGGGATACGAGTACGTGCTTCCGAACTCGAACCAGAACTCCACGCCGGGCCCTCCCGAAATCGAGCGAGTCACAGGTCCTTGCGCAGGCAGATCACGCGCTCGGCCTCGCGGAAGCCGAGGGCCAGATGCGCGCTGAGGCTGACCTCGTTGTCGAAGTCGCAGTCGCTGGCGAGCTCTCGGAGCCCGCGGCTGCGCGCCCAGTCCTCGGCCGCGCGCATCAGCGCTTCGCCGACTCCTCGCCGCCGCGCATCGTCGTCCACCCACCAGCCCTCGACGTAGGCGACCGGGGAGCTCGTACACCCCTCGGCGAAGTCGCGCAGACGCAGCTCGACGAAGCCGGCGAGCCCGCCGCCGGCGCGGGCCGCGACGAAGGCGGCCGCGCCGGCATCGTCCGCTGCGCCGAGGTAGGCCTCGATCTCTTCGTCGTGCTCGCCCTGCTCGTGCGGCCACAGCGCCGTGCGCATGCGGCGCCATTCGGCGCGGTCGGAAGCACGGGCGCGGCGGACCTCGATCGGTTGCATGCTCATCGCGACGTGCCTGTTCCCCGACGAGCGCGGTCGCGGCGCCGGATCCACCATTTCTCGGCCTCCACCAGGAACAGCACCGACGATCCGACAGCGATGATCCGTAGCCATGTCGCCGCGTCGAGGCCTTCGGTGCCGAACAGGAATTGCATCGGCGGGGCGTAGGTGAAGGCGATCTGGAAACCGATGACCAGACCGATGGCGATCAGCGCGGGCCGGCTGCCGAACAGGCCCTCGCGGCTCAGCACCCGATCCCGCAGATGCCGCGCGTTCCACAGGTAGAAGATCTCGAACATCACGAGCGTGTTGACGGCCACGGTCCGCGCCCGTTCGATGCTCGCCCCGGCCTCTCGCTCGTATACGAAGAGCCCGAAGGTCCCGATCAGCAGGATCGTCGAGACGAATCCGATCCGCCAGAGCAGGAAGCGCGAGAGCAGAGGTTCGTCGGAGGCGCGCGGCGGCCGGCGCATGACGCCCGGCTCCGGCGGGTCGAAGGCCAGCGCCAATGCGAGCGTGACGGCGGTGATCATGTTGACCCAGAGGATCTGCACCGGCGTCATCGGAAGCGTACGACCCAGCGCGATCGCGGCGATGAGGACCAGGGCTTCGCCGCCGTTGGTCGGGAGGATGAAGGTGATCGCCTTCTTCAGGTTGTCGTAGACCGTGCGGCCCTCTTCGACGGCATTGGCGATCGACGCGAAGTTGTCGTCCGCCAGCACCATCTCCGCGGCTTCCTTCGCCGCGTCGGTGCCCTTCCGACCCATCGCGATGCCGACGTCGGCGCGCTTCAGCGCTGGCGCGTCGTTGACGCCGTCCCCCGTCATCGCGACCACCTGACGCCGTGCCTGCAGCGCCTCGACCAGCCGCAGCTTGTGCTTCGGGCTGGCGCGCGCGAAGACGTCGACATCCGCCGCCGCGCGTTCGAGCCCGCCATCGCCGAGCGCCTCGACCTCCTGTCCGGTGAGCACTTGCTCGCTGTCGATCCCGATTTCGCGGCCGATCGCGCGCGCCGTCCCGGCGTGATCGCCGGTGATCATCTTGACCCGGATTCCCGCTTCCCGGCAGTCGGCGACGGCTTCGATCGCCTCCGGGCGCGGAGGATCCGCGAGCCCGAAGAGTCCCAGGAGCGTGAGGTCACTCTCGACGTCGGCAAATCGCAGCTCGCGTTGGTCCTCGTCGCAGCACCGGGTGGCGATGGCGAGCAGCCGCTGACCGCGGTCCGCGATCTCGGCCATCTGCTGCTTCCAGTGATCGAGCTCGAGCGGTTCGTCACGACCCTCACCCCGCTGCTGCGAACACATCTCCAGCAGCCGCTCCGGGGCGCCCTTCACGTACACGAAGGCGCGTCCCTCGTGATCGTGATGGAGCGTCGCCATGAAGCGGTGCTCGGACTCGAAAGGAATCAGGTCCGTGCGGGGAATCGCCTTGCGCTCGGCGTCCGGATCGAGTTCCGCCTTCATGGCGGCCGTCACCAACGCGCCTTCGGTCGGTGCGCCCTGCAGGATCCAGCTCTCGCCTTGGCGACGCACGACGGCGTCACTGCAGAGGACGGCGCCTCGCAGGATCTCCGTGAGGAGTGGCTGCGCGGAGGGCGGGACCGGGCAATCGGCGAGCCGGAACTCTCCGTCGGGGGCATACCCCACCCCGCTGATCGCGAAGACGGCGTTCCGGGTCACGACCGTCTGCGCCGTCATCTCGTTGCGCGTGAGCGTCCCGGTCTTGTCGGAACAGATCACCGTGACCGAGCCGAGGGTTTCGACGGCGGGGAGTCTCCGGATGATCGCATTGCGCCGCGCCATTCTCTGGACGCCGATTGCGAGGGTGATCGTGAGGATCGCGGGAAGACCCTCGGGAATGGCGGCGACGGCGATGCCGACGGCCGCCATGAACATCTCGGTGGCGCTGTATCCGCGCAGGAGCAGTCCGAACGCGAAGGTGGCGGCCGCGAGCAGGAGGATGACGACGCTGAGCCGCTGACCGAAGAGCGCGAGTTGGCGGAGCAGCGGCGTCGTCAGCTTTTCGACATCGCTCACCATCGTGCTGATGAGCCCGATCTCCGTCTTCGCACCGGTTGCCGCGGTGACACCCAGGCCGCGTCCGGAGGTGACGAGCGTCCCGGCGTAGGCCATCGACGTGCGATCCCCGAGCGATGCATCGGCTGCCGCCGGTTCCGTCGCCTTCTCGACGGGAAGCGATTCTCCGGTGAGTGCAGCTTCGTCGAGCTGCAGGCTCCGGGTCTGGAGCAGTCGCAGGTCTGCCGGAACCTTGTCGCCGGAACGCAGCTTCACGATGTCACCGGGAACGAGCGCTTCCGCCGGGACCTCGATCGTCTCTCCGGCCCGGATGACGACCGCGCGCGGCGCGAGCAGGTTGCGGATCGCGTCCAGCGCGCGCTCCGCCTTGCCCTCCTGCAGAAAGCCGATCAGCGCGTTGACGATCACCACACCGAAGATCACGGCGCTGTCGACGGCATGGTCCAGCAGTGCGGTTGCGATGCCCGCCCCGATCAGCAGGTAGATCAGGACGTTGTGGAACTGGGCGAGCAGGCGGGCGAGGGCGCTGCGCGGCTTCTGGATCTCCAGCCGGTTGGGTCCGTGTCGCTCGCGTCGCGCGAGGACGTCCGCCTCGTCGAGGCCTTCTTGGCTCGTCGCCAGGATCGCCAGCACCTCCTCGGTTGCCAGCGCGTGCCAGCGGGACCTCGCGTTCCCGCCTTCTTCCGCAGCCATCCATCCTCCCGTCGCGGAGCGGTCTTCGGGCTAGGACATGTGACGCGCGGGTCCGCTCGCGGCGATCGCGAGGCTCGTCGTCGCTGGCGGACCGGCGGCTCAGGACTCCGGGTGGCGCCGGCGATAGGCGGCGACGACGACATCCGCTGCGACATCCGCACCGAGCGTAGCGGTATTGACGACGACATCGTACGCCGACGGATCGTCGAGGCGGTTGTCGAAGTGGTGCCGGATGAACTCGAAGCGCCGCCCGTCCTCTGCGCGCAACGCGTCCGCAGCGACCTCGGCGGCGAGTCCCTGCTTGCGTGCCCAGCGTTCGGCACGAAGCTCGAACGGAGCTACCACCAGCACCTTCAGCACCGGCTCGTCGCTGAACAGGAACGCGGTGCCGCGGCCGACGAAGACGGCGGCGCCGCTTCGCGCCAGCGGGACCACGAAGCGCTCGACGGCGTGGAGGAAGTCGTCTTCGGTAAAGCGAGCCCCCTGGAAGAAGTCCGTGAAGTAGCGATCGACGGCGTTGCGGACGCGGCCGTCGAGTTCGCGGAGGATCTCCTCGGAGAGCCCTCGCTGGACGGCAATCTGGTCGACGATCTCGCGGCCGAAACAGGCGAATCCGAGCTTCTCCGCGACCCGCTGGCCGAGTTCATCGCCGCCGGCGCCCGGCAAGCTGGCAATGGCCACGCAGGGCCGCGGCCGCGGTGCCCGCGAGGCCGCCTCCCAGCGCGCGAGCTGGCGGCCGAGCATCGCGTCGGTGCGCTTGCTGAGCGTCACGAAAGTCTCCTGAGCAGCAGAGAGGTACGGGGAATCCTGCGGCACCGCGGGTGCCGGCGCCCAGGAGGACCTTTGCCAGACGCGGGGATGCCGCGCAACCCGGTTCCTCGGCGCGACCGGCTGCCCCGCGCCCATCGGCGGCGGCCGTAGGCGCCGCTCAAGGCCCGCGCCCTCCCGGACGAAAAAGGCCCGGGAGTCGTCCCGCCCGCAACCCGTGGACGACCGCCCGTGAGGACCCCAGGGCGATGCCGCTCGAGCTCAACGAGATCCTGAAGATCGCCCTGAAGGGCGGCGCCTCGGACATCCACTTGAAGTCGGGCCTGCCCCCGATCTTCCGCGTGGACGGCGCGTTGGTGCCGCTGAAGAACGCCGAGCGGCTCCTGCCGGACCAGCTCGAGGTCATCACGCGCGCCATCATGAACCCGGTCCAGAAGGAACGCTTCGAGACCAACCGCGAGTGCGACCTCGCGTACGGAATCGCCGGCCTCGGTCGCTTCCGCGTCAATGTCTTCCAGCAACGCGGCACCATCGGCATCGTCTTCCGCGTGATTCCGTTCGGCGTGAAGACGATCGAACAGCTCTATCTGCCGAAGGTCGTCGAATCGGTCGCCAACGAGCAGCGCGGGTTGATCCTCGTGACCGGGACCACGGGGTCCGGCAAGTCGACCACGCTGGCGGCGATGATCGAGCACATCAACTCGAGCCGGACCTGTCACATCATGACGATCGAGGATCCGATCGAGTTCCTGATCCGCGACCGCCGCTCGATCGTGAACCAGCGCGAGATCGGGGTCGACACCAACAGCTTCTCGAATGCGCTGCGCGCCGCACTCCGCCAGGATCCCGACGTGATCCTGGTCGGCGAGATGCGCGACTTCGAGACCATCGAGACGGCGCTGCTCGCGGCCGAAACCGGGCACCTGGTGCTGTCGACGCTGCACACCTTGGATGCCACCGAGACCATCAACCGTATCGTGTCGGTGTTCCCGCCGTATCAGCAGAAGCAGGTCCGCCTGCAGCTGACGTCGATCCTGCGCGGCGTGATCTCCCAGCGCCTGGTGCCCCGGGCCGACGGCAAGGGCCGCGTCCCGGCGCTCGAAGTGATGGTGACCACCGCGCGCGTGCGCGAGCTGATCTCCGACAAGGACCGCACGAAGGAACTGCACGACGCGATCTCGAAGGGCTTCACCAGCTACGGCATGCAGACCTTCGATCAGTCGCTGATGCAGCTCGTGAAGCAGAATCTCGTGACCTACGAGGAGGCGTTGAAGCACGTCTCCAACCCGGACGACTTCGCGCTGCGCTTCCGCGGTATCGCCTCCACTTCCGACGGCACTTGGGACGATTTCGACGGCAGCGAGGGCGACGAGGCGGTCGACGCCGAGACGGAGAAGTCCGATGCGGACGAAGCGGCCGGCGGAGACATCGACCTCGAGCGCTTCTAGCCCAACCGGGAGTCCCCCCGGCTCTGCCGGGGAGCCGGTCGAAGTTCGACGGTTCCGGAAGCAGGAACTCCCCCTCGCGAGCCGCTCGAAGCAGCGCGAGAGGGAGTTCCGTGTCGGAATCCGAGACGCCGCAGCACAGCGAATGGGAGTGCAAGTACCATGTGATCTTCGTCCCGAAGTCCCGGTGGAAGGTCCTGTACGGGACGATCCGTCGGCATCTCGGGGAGCTCTTCCGGCGCCTGGCGCGGCCGAAGGAGAGAGATCGAGGACGGGAACATGGTGGAAGATCACGGCGCCGCCGGCGTCTATCCCGGTCGCAGCACCGAACAGGTCTCCTGCTATTTCGCCCTGCCGCTCGTGCACGGCCGCGCCGACGCGAGCCGCGCGTGACCGGCGTTCCGCCCGGTTGCTCCTCCCGCGCCGGGAAATCGTCTTGTCTTCGCCCGCGCTCCGCTCCATGATCGGGGCCACCCATGGCAGACGAGTTCCCGACGTCGTCCTCGGCGCAGAACCAACGGTTGTCCCAGCGCGAGCGCATCATCCTGTACAGCTACGCGCTCAGCCCGTTCGCGGCGAAGGTGCACTGCTTCCTCGGTTTCAAGGGCCTCGTCTTCGAGACCTTCTACGTGAACCCGCTCCGGGTGCGCGCCGAGCTGCCGCTCGGGCACCAGGTTCCCGTGCTTCGGATCGACGGCGAACTCCGGAATGACTCGACGCCGATCGGGCTGTGGCTCGAGGAGCGGTTTCCGCAGCGTGCGCCGTTGTTGCCGGCCGACCCGGACGCGCGTCGCCGCGTTCGCGAGATCGACGACTGGGTCAGCGAGACGCTGATTCCCGTCGTGTTCCGGATCATGCTGGCGGCAGGAGAGCCGCTGCGTGCGCGCATCCGCAACCGGCGGCGAGGTGCGCGCGTGCTGCACGCGACGGTCCCCGCCGGCGTTCCGCTGCCGCTCCGGCTGCTCTATCCGCTCGTCATCACGCGCCCCCGATTCCTCCGGCGGCTGCTCGCCGCCGCCGACCCGTCGCGTCCACTCGGCGCGCTGCTCGCCGCGATCCACGCCGACCTCGGGCGGTATCTCGGCGACGGTCCGTTCCTGGCCGGGCAGCCGAACTCCACGCTCGCCGATCTCTCCGCCTACGCGCAGCTCGCGCTGCCCTACCTCGCCGGCTACGACCACGCCGACTATTTCGCGCGCGACGCGAAGGTCCTCGACTGGTTCGAGCGGGTCGGCGCGCGGCTGGCCAGCGCCCCGTCGCTGCTGCCAGCTGCACTCGTCGAGCGGCCGCTGTCGTCGCTCCCGCGCCCGGCCGGAGATTCCGTCGCCCGCGCTCGCTGAATCGTCGCGCCTGCGCGCTACCGCCCGCCTGGGCGGCCTTCAGTACACGACGACGACCACGCTCTGGTTGATCTTCTGTGCGCCGGCCGTCTCGAAGAGTTCCGCAAGGCCATACTCGCCGGCGATCGGAAAGCTGATGGGGGCGGTTCCCAGCCGAACCACATCGATGTCGATCTCCGCCGCCGCCAGCGTTGCGAAGATCGCCTCCGGCGCGCCCGGCTCCGGCAGGTCCCGCGCGAGCACCCGGACCTCGCGCGCATGTTCGCGGCGCAGCTCGCCGGCGATCGACTCGAGGCGCTCGGCACTGAGCGCGACCAACACGATATCGTGTCGGTTCTCGGCGAACACGCGAGCCAACTCGGGGCCGATGCCGGCGGACGCGACGGTGACGAGGCCGATGCCCGGAGGTCGCATCGCGTTCGAGCGTAGTGCAGTCCGGGCTGCGTGCCGCCCGGCGGCTCGCCTGCGCAGACGCAGCGAAACGGCGCGCCGCCCGGGGCTCTCCGGCCGGACTTGCACTCCGAGGGATCGCCGGGTGAAACCGCCCGGCCCGTCCGGAATCCGATGGATCATGTTGCAAGAAATCGACCCCGCGAACCCACGGACCCTGCGGCGCCAGGTCACGAGGCTCGTCGTGCTGGCGATCCCGGTCCTCGTGGGCGCGCTCGTGCTCCACCATCTGCGCGAGGGGTTCGGCTTCTCTCGCCTCGCCGCGAAGAGTCTGCTGCCGTTCGCGACGCTCGTGCCGCTGACCGCGTGGATCGCGAGCCGGCGGCTGCGCGAAGCGGCCGGGACCGCCCTGCTGCTCGCGACGGCGACGGGAGCCGTCGTCAGCTGCTATGCGGTGTTCGGTCTGCCGGTCGATGCCGCCGCGCTGGCGCCGCTGCTGGGCGTGAAGACGCCGCAATGGCTGGTGCTCACGCTCGCGGCGGCCTGGTGCTTCGCCGCGCTCCGGACCTGGCGGTCGAGCGGTTCGTGGCGCGATGCGCGGATCGTCACCGACGGCCTGCTGGCCGTCGTCGAGGGCGTGTATTTCGGCGGCTTCCTGCTCGGCGCGACAGGACACCTCGGACTGCCGGCGGCGTTGCTCGTGGCAACCGGGCAGCTGCTCGCGGCCAGCGCGCGCGGCGTCCCGCTCGATCGTGGCCTCGTCGGAAGCGTCGGTCTCGTGGCGGCTTCGCTGGCGACCGGAAGCGCCTTCGCAGCGATCGCCGTGCACCTGCTGCTGCTCGGGTCCGCCGATCCGTGGCGAACCCGGTTTCCGGCCCTCACGGAGTGGCTCCGCTCGGCATAGCCCGCATCGGACCGCTCGGATGCGGACGGCCCGGCTCGGGCGCGCTTCACGGCGCGTCTTCGAAACCCGACGCCTCCGTCCAAGCGCGCGATTCGTAGCGACGTCCGTCCGCTTCGAGCAGCATCCCCTCGCTGTCCGGCTGCGCGTCGAGCAGCGCGATGGCGTCGCCCGGCGGCAAGACGAGCAGCGCCTTCGACAGCGCCTCGGCCTCCGTCGCCGTCGGCGCGAGCACGACGGCCTGTGCCGCGCGCTCGAGCGGGACGCCCGTGCGGGGATCGATCACGTGCCCGTAGCGGCGTCCGTCGATCTCGGTCCATTGCCCGACGCTGCCGGACACCGAAACCGCGCGGTCGCGCAGCGTCGCGACGCCGGCATCACCGCCGTCGGGAGACCGCACCAGCAACCGCCATCCCGCTGACGCCGGCGTCTTCGCCGCCGGCGGGCCCGCATCGGGCGGGACCCCGATCGCCCACAGACTGCTCTGTCCGAAGGACAGCAACGCGGAGCGGATCCCCGCCGTGCGCAGAAGCTCGGCGATCCGATCGAGCGCCCAGCCCTTGGCGATCCCGCCGAGTTCGAGCCGGGCATCCGGCGAGAGGAGCTCCGCCGTGCCCGCCGCGACGTCGACCCGGAGCTGGTCCGGGCCGACGGCCGCCAGCGCGCGTTCGCGCGCCGCCGTGCTCGGCAGCTCGCCGCGTTCTCCCGCCGTTCGCCACAGCTGGACCATCGGCCCCACCGTCACGTCGAACGCGCCGCCGGTGGACGCCGTGAGCGTCTTCGACGCCGCGAGGATGCGGGCGAGTTCGGGATCGACGCGCTGCGCCCCCTGGCCGGCGGCCGCGTTGAGGCGCATGACCGCGCTGTCGGGATCCCAGTTCGAGAGCAGCGCCTCGAGGCGGGCCACCATCGCGAAGGACTGTTCGAGAAGGGCGCGGCCACGCGCCTCGTCCGGCGCCGCCAGGGTCAGCTCGAGCACGGTGCCCATCGCGTAGCGACCGTCCGACACGACGACCGGCGGCGACGGGGGCGACGGCACGCCGCGCGCGCAGGCCGCCAGCGCCAGCGCACACCCGAGCGCTACCGCGCGCCGTGTCAGCCGCGGTAGTTGGCGCTGCTGCCGCGGAAGACGGCCCACAACGACAGCCCGACGAGCGCTGCCAGGCTCGCCTGGAGCGACAGGAATCCCAGAACCTTGGTCCACGCGAAGATCGGATCGACGAAGCGGACGAGCCAGCCCGAGCCCTCGTCCAGCAACGCGGCGGCGAACGGCAGCGTGATCAGCCAGGCCTTCGCCCGGCCGGAGACCGGAACGAACAACACCAGGTGCGTCAACACCAACAACAGCATGCCCATCGCGAACAGATGGAAATGCGAGACTTCGAGCAGGCCCTGATAGGAGCGCGGCTGCAGGAACTGCTCCTCCGATCCCAGGTAGTAGTGGACCACCGAGGAGGGCGCGAGACTCATCTTGTGGAAGTAGAGCAGCGCGTTCGTGACCCACAGCATGGCGACGTACGCGCAGTACAGCACCACGATCGTCTGCAGCAGTCGATTCCGACTCCACTCGCCGGTGATCACGAATCGCATGGAGCTCCCGTCCGCCCTCTCGCCGTCCGCCCGCCGCGGGGATCGCCACTCAGCCGCCCTGGCGCACCAGGATCTCGTGGAGCGCCAGCGCGCGTCGCACTCCCCCCGTCACGGCCTGCGAGGACAAGGTCGAGCCGGCGATGCCGTGGACGTCCCGCTGCAGGCGCAGCGGCGCCTCCGCGTTCTTGCCTTCGAACTGATCGAGCCAGCGCTCCGGGGGCATGTACTCCGGCGGCTCGTAGAACGCCAGCACCCGCAGCCTCTGCACGCTGCCGTCGGCTGCGAGCACGACCAGGAACGCCTCCGGCAGCGTCCTCACGATGTGCTGATCGATGAAGGCATAGCCGAGGACCCGATCGCCCTGCATCGCAGTGAACATCCGCACCAGCTTGGATTCGAGCTTCGTCCGCGAGAGTTCCTGGACGCGCCGGACCTGATCGTCGGTGAGGACGAAACTCTGCGTATCGATCTGGTCGGCGTCCGGGAATGCCCAGTCGAGCGCTTCCTGCTGGCTCATCAGCAGGCCGGCCGTCGCCGGAACCGCACCGGAGCCGGCAGCGACGAGAACCGCAACGGCTGCCGCCACGAGAACGCTAGAACGCCACACCGAAGCCAAGTTGTACCTCGTCTGCGATATCGCCCTGATCCGCGTCGAAATTCCGGTAGTCGAGCTTGAAGACGACGTTGGGGTGGGGCTTGAAGCTGAGTCCCGGCGTGATCAGCCGGATGTCCTTCGAGCCGTCCGCCGCGAATCCCGACGGCACGCTCTGCTGGGTATCGAAGCGCTCGTAGCGCACGAACGGCGCCAGGTAGAAGCCGCTGTCCGGGAAGAGCCACGGCATCACGTCGTAGGCCGCTTCGACATACCAGCCGAACATCTCGTCGGCGATCACCTCGCTCGCGCCGATCTCTTCGAGACCGCGCAGCGCGAGCGTCAGATCGTCGGCGTTGTCGAGGAACGCCTGGGTCACGAGCGCGCGGAACTCGAAGCCGAAGCGCCGGTACTGCGCGTGCGCCTCCCACATGGCGAGCGTTGCGCTCGGGAAGCCGTCGCGCGCCTGGTCGATGCCGCCGTAGTAGAACGAGCCGCCGAACAGCGATCCGGGGAGCGCTTCGGGCGTGTAGTCGATGCGCAGCACGCCGGCGAGATCCTCGGCGCGCGAGCGATTGCCGTTCGAGCGCGTCCCGCGCAGGTTGCTCGCCGACAGCCCGAGTGCGTCGAGCCCCGTGACGACGTAGGCGCGGTACTCGAACTCCTCGCCGAGCCGGCCGTAGAGGCCGACACCGTTCTCCCGCCAGGTCGTCGGGATGATCCGCTGTTCGACTTCCGGACGCGCGACGCCGTGGAAGAACGGCGGCTCGTGCACCTCGTTGACGAAGCCCATCGGGACCAGGACCAGGCCCGTGCGCAGGTTCGCCCATTCCTTCAACAGCCAGTCGAGCGCCGCGAACTCGGCGGCCACCGAGCCGGCCTGCCCGTCGAGGTTCTCGCCCGTCCTCGCGTGCTCGAACTCGATCTCCGTGTTGAAGACCAGCCGATCGGTGAACTTGTAGCCGACGTAGAGCACGGTGCGCAGCGCATCGGCCGTGTCGACGCGATCGCTGCGACCGTCGTCGACGAAGCTGCGGTAGAAGCCCTCCGCATAGCCGCCGATCGACAGCCCCTGCGCGACGCCGTAGATCTTCGACGCCGCCGGCCCGAGGCCGGCGAAGCTCTCGAGCGGGCGTTCCTCGGGCACCGCCTGCTCGGTGCGCAGCTTCACCAGCTCCTCGGTCAACACCTCGACCTTTCGCTCGAGCTCTCCGATGCGATCCTGGCGCGCGAGCTCGCTGTCGTCGTCGGCGGCCGCCGCCGATCCGCCGATCCCCAGAACGCCGCCGGCCAGGCCCGTCACCAGGATTCCGATCGCCCGGGTCCGTCCCCGCATGCACACCCTCCGCCTCGACCTCGTCGAGGAGTTCGGGGCTCGGGGTTCAGGACCGCTGGCCGCACCGGTTGGATCGATCCCGAGGGGAGCGCCGTCTCGCGACGCGCGCCCTCGAGTGGAATCACGTGGGTCCGCTTGCACCGCCGGCACTTGAGCTCGACGCCGTCCGGGACGAGCCGTGCGAGCAGGTTCCCGCAGCGGCAGCGGCACGAGGCCGCCTCGGACTCCGCCGGAACGGCGGAGAGAGGTCGATAGGAGGTCTCCGCTCTCACGGTGTGCGGGCATCCTTCGGCTGTGCGGTCGGCAGACCGCCCAGGCTTGCGGAAGGCTGGAGGGATCTAATGAAAACGACTTTCATTTTCCGCGGAGCACAGTAGTGGCCGGTCGGGGGCATCGTCAAGGCCGCGATGCGCGGAATCGATCGGCGACGGGCGGCGGGCCCCTCGTGGTAGGCTCGCGGTCTTCGAGGAGGGGTCGCGATGGCCGATCGAGCGTTTCGGAGCGTCCTGGTCCTGGTGTTGCTCGCCGGGTTCGCCGCCGCCGCCCGGGCGCAGGCCCCGTCCGCCGAGCTGCGATACGAGAAGAAGTTCCGGGACGTGCTCGGCCACCGGATGGCGTACGTCGAGACCGGAAGCGGGGACCCGATCGTGTTCCTGCACGGGAACCCGACCTCGTCCTATCTGTGGCGCAACGTGATCCCGCACCTCGCGGACCGTGGCCGCTGCATCGCGCCGGATCTCATCGGCATGGGCGATTCGGCGAAGCTGGCGCCGACGACGGAAGACGGCCGCGACGGCCGCTACCGCTTCGTCGAACATCGCCGCTACCTCGATGCGCTCCTCGACGAACTCGGCGTCGACGGCAACGTCACGCTGGTGTTGCACGACTGGGGTTCGGCGCTCGGATTCGACTGGGCGCGGCGTCACCCGGAGCGCGTCGAGGCGATCGCGTACATGGAGGCGATCGTGCGTCCGATGCGGATGGCGGACCTGGACCTGGTCCCGCGGCTCCTGTTCCAGGCGATGCGCGGTCCGCTCGGCGAGCTGCTGGTGATGCGGATGAACGTCTTCATCGAGCAGATCCTGCCGATGTCGGTGCAGCGCGAACTCAGCGAGGCCGAGATGGATGCGTATCGCGCCCCCTATCTGGCCGGCGGCGAGGATCGCCGACCGCTGCTCACGTGGCCGCGCGAGATCCCGTTCGATGGGGAGCCCGGCGACACCCACGAGATCATCTCCGCGTACTCGGAATGGCTGCCGACGACGGCGTTCCCGAAGCTCCTGGTCGTCGCGGAGCCCGGCGCGATCCTTACCGGCGACGCGCTCGCGCACGCGCGGACCTTCGCGAACCAGACCGAGCTCCAGGTCGAGGGGATCCACTTCGTCCAGGAGGACGCGCCGGACGCGATCGGCCGCGGGATCGCGGCTTGGATGCAGGCCCGCGGCGCGTCCGGAGAACCCACGGCGCCTTCACCGGCGACGGGGACCGAGTAGGCGGCTGCGGTAGGAAGCCGCGACGCCGACCCTCTTCCCGGTCTCCCCGCAGCCG
This sequence comes from Myxococcota bacterium, assembly GCA_039794265.1. Lineage (GTDB taxonomy): Bacteria > Myxococcota_A > UBA9160 > UBA9160 > PR03 > CAADGG01. The sequence goes on along the minus strand of JBDIVR010000008.1, from coordinate 2,624 downwards.
CTCCCCTATTGCCGACTCGCCGCGGAGGGAGTCGGATGGGAACGTTCTCGATTCGAGCCGCTCGTCGGCCAAACCGGCCATCGGGCCTCGCGTCGCGCCGCGCAGGCCGCACCGGTCGGCGCGCACCCCGCGCGCCATCGATCACGGGTCGGAGCAACGATCCGGATCCCAGTACACGATCCGGCAGGCCTCGCGGCAGGCCGTCCGGCCGAGGCCGTAGCAGACATGTGCCGTCGTCCGCTGCGTTCGCATCTCCTCGAGTTGGAGCCGATTTCGACTCAGCTCCAGCAGGACGTGACCATCGACCGGCGGCGTCCAGATGCCGTCGCGCTCGAAATCCTCGGAAGACGTGCCGTACTCCGGGTGAAACACGACGACCTCCTGCCACCGGACCGTACCGGTGACGGGCAACCAGGTGATCGCGAGCCGACCCGGAACGACGAAGCGTCCATCCGCGTCGCTCCGTGTCCAGACGCTCGCAAGCCGACCTTCCGGCGCGCCCAGGGCCGCGAGCCCCCAGACCTCGTGGAACACATGGACGATCGCACCCGGGACCGGGGCTCCGGTGATCTCGTCGACGAGCTGACCCTCCAGATGTCGCGCCCAGACCGGCCCGATCGTTGCGCCGCAGCGGGCGGCCAGTAGCCCTAGCAGCAGGAAGGCGACTGCTCCCTTCTTCATCGGAAGCGCTCCTGCGCGCGCGGCGACTCCCCGGCTCTACAGGCGGCGAGAGTCGGAGCCGGAACGTCGCTGGAGCGCGTATCGAGCAGGCAGCCGCACGAGCACCGCCGCGCTGCGCCGGGCTCCGCTTCCTCTGCCTCCGAGGGACAGAGCCGCACACACAGCGCCGCGCCGTCCCCCAACACGATGGGCGGGAGGATCGCTCCCCCCGATCCGTGCGTCAGACCAAGGAGCGGACCGAGACCAACGAGACTCTTCGCTCAGATACGGGTGCAACGCCGCCTTCGCTCGCTCGCGAAGGACAGCGAGCTCGAGCTTTCGCAGGAGCGTTCGTTTCTGTGCGACGATCGGTTCGTCGTCGTCGTCGGCGGCGGCGAGCGCGAGACGCGCCGGCGCCCCGGACGCGATCCGATGCGCCCGCAGGTCGACGATCTCCTCCTGCCGCGCACGCTTGCTCGCGAGGTCGAGCCCCTGGTAGTAGGCGACCGAAGATCCGATCCGGATCCGCGGCATAGACGCAGCCGGACGGATCGACCGCGGTCGCCGAACAGCCCAGCATGAAGAGGCGGTGGGCGAGACGGAGATCGAAGCTCGGCAAGGCGTCTCGCGCAAACTGCTCCGCGGCGCGGGTGCAGGCCGCGTCGATCCCGCTCCCGCAGGCCTCTACCCAGAGACGCATCCCGAGCACCGGAGCGCCGAGAAAGTGCACGAAGAAGCTCGCGATGCGGGTGCACGCCGCGCGCTCGGAGGCGTCGCAGGATCGGGCCCACTGCTTCGGATCATACTCGGCTCTCCTCGTGTCGACGATCAAGGAGGTGCGGTGATGCGCGTCGGCGAGACGATAGAGAGTCGCCTCGACCGGACCCGGATCGACCGCTCGGGTCGCCGGCCGCGGGACGATCCGCGCGGCACGCGCCCGGTCGCCAGGCGCGTGGATGAGCGGCAAGAACGAGAGCAGCCAGACCGCTGCGACGAGCGCGGCGAACCCGGCAAGAACCTGCCAGTCCCGGTCGACCTCTCGTTTCATTGCTTGGGACGTCGGTCGGCCGGAGCCATCCCTGAAACAGCGCGGCGAGACGGCGATGCGACGCGCGCCGCCACGAGATCGCCCAGGACCTCCGCGAAGCTCGCGGCCTCGGGGTCGGATCCGGTTGCACCTCCGTCACCCCGCCCCGCAGGGCTGCGGTGAGGGGCGCGAGGCCTGCCGGCTCCCCGGAGTGTTAGCGGTGCGCTCCGCGCCGCCGCGCCGACAGTCGCTGGAGCGCCAGCAGGACCGCGCCGGCGAGCGGCACGGCGCCGGGCTCGGGCACGGCGCGCGGCTCGATCACACCGTACTCGTTGGTCTCGAGCGGGATCTCTCTCACGCTGGAGGTGCACAGCAGCGCTCCGGCCGCCACCGGTGAGGGGTTGGTGGGCGTGCCGATCGCGAGCGCGTTGGCGGTGCCGATCAGGGCGCCCGGCGTCAGGTCGTCGGGCGCGTCGCGCGCGAAGATCTGGCTCGTCGCGAAGTTGACGACGTTGACGATCTGCGCCTCCTCGAAGAAGTTCATCGAGTAGCCGGCGATGGCGTCGAAGCTCGTGTAGAGGCCGGCCGCCGCGAAGGCCTCGTAGCCGGCGTCGATGGTGACGCCCTGGCAGGTGCTGAAGTAGCAGCCGTAGCGACCGTCCGGGCCGTAGGCGACGCCCGCCTCGTACGTGGTGCCGAAGCCGGCGCCGCCCTCGGCGCCGGCGCCGGAGGTGGTCGCGACTCCGAGTGCGATCGCCGAGCTGCGCCGGGCCGGTGAGTAGAAGCTCCGGCACAAAGGGTCAGGGATCGGTTCGCCGGTGCCCTCGACCACGCACTGGAAGCCGGTGCCGCCGTCGGCGAGGAAGAGCTGGCAGCTCGTGCCCGGGACGCAGTTGCTGGTGCCGTTCTCGAGGTCCGGGAAGCAGGACTCGCCGGG
>JBDIVR010000007.1:0-141094 GCA_039794265.1 Myxococcota bacterium | reverse complement strand
GACTTCTTGGCATGATTGGTCATGGCGGTTCCTTCTTGGTGTAGTGACCCCCTCCGTACCACACGGAGGGTGAAGGAGCCGCCGCTCTATTCTTCTAGAAGATCAACCGTTTCTGGGACATCCCCCATGGCCCCTCGGTGACCGCGCAGTAACGCTATGCCTTTCTCATCGTCGCTAGACGAGCGAATCGCTGGACTGCTTTCCGGTGCTCGTGCGGGCATAGATTGCTGCTCTCACTGTGTCGATTCCTCTTTCGCGTTATCCACTATCCCGACGTGCTCGCGAATCATGTAGTAGCAGCGCTCAATCATCCGATTCGCATGCGACTTCATCGCCGTACTGCCTCGCTGAGAGACCACCGCGAGCAGCATCGTGCCAGCCGTCGAGGCGGGCACGAGCATCACCTCCGGTCGATCGAGGACCGGGCCGGATCGCGGCCATCCTCGTTCGTCGTGCGGCGTCAGCCGGTTCATTCCGGGATCGGCATGAGACGCCAAGCTCGCCGGCCTAAAAAGAAACTGCTTTGTCGCGGCGAACATGGTCGAGCCGCCAAATCGCTCGTCGATGTAGCTGCCACCGATGTCTCGAACCTTCCCCTTGTCCCGGCCGCTCCAGTGGGCTCGGAGGTCGAATACTGTCTCGTCCCCTCCGTGTCTCTCCATCGCGAACTTGTAGTCCTCTAGAGCACTGGGCGACACAGACGGCGGATCGCTCTCGAAAAACTTCCTAATCGGCGTGCGCAGGTACTCCATGGCGAAGTATCGCTCGCAAAGCTCGATCCGGTCCTTGCCCGACGAGTCGAGCATGAATCCAGCATCAATTGCTATCTCCCAGACAGTCCTCACGAACGCAAAAGACTCGACGACGTATCCTTGTTCAATGCAGAGACGGCACGCCTCGAGCTGCCGAAGGCCCATTCCGGACATTCGACCGATGACTTCGACTATCGACATTCTGCGATCGGGAATCTCGAATCGAAGGCGCGACAGGTAGCCGTAAACCTCACGAAGCGAATGAAGCAGCGCCCCAAAGTATTGCAGCGGCGTTTCCACTTCCTGGTCCTTACTCAACCGACCGTCTCTATCGGATCGCCGCGCACCTCCGCGAGCACCGCGGCCACGATCGCTCGTGACTCCGGAGCCTCCGGGTCGTAGACGCCGAGACGGGCGCATACGCGCACTCCGACAGGCGTCAACCATTCGGCAACGTCGCCGGGGTGGGCGTAGGCCAGCAGGTCGAGCCACGCGGCGCTCATAGTGCCCTCTTCCGTCTCGCCGCCCGCAGCGCCAGCTCGCGCAGCCACGTACCGAGAGGCGTATCACCGGCGGCGGCCTCGACCAGCGCGCGTTCGGCCACGTTGAGCCGAACGAGGATCGGGTAGTCGCGCCGCTCGGCCGGCGGGATCCGCTTCCCGCCTGCGCCCTCGCGCCGGCCGCCCCAGGTGCCCTTCGTCTTCCGTGTCACTCTTGAACGAACGTTATCACAACTAGAGGCCGACCGCCGGCTAGGGTTACGGGGGAACCCTCGTCGAGGTCTCGGCGCGGGCCGCAGGAGTACCGAGAGTGGATCTGGCCGGTGGCGACCCTCTTCGGCACCGGCCTCGTCGCGAACGGGTTCAACGTCTACCAGACCGTCGCCCACCGCCGCATTCGGGAGATCTACATCTCGAACTGGTACATCCTCGGCGCGTTCTCCTGGACGTCGATCCTGTTCGTCACGGCGTATCTCCCCTTCTATCAGGATGGTCTCGGGAACATCGTGATCCAGGGCTACTACATGCACACGGCGGTGGGCATGTGGTTCACGATGCTCGCCCTCGGCATCAGCTACTACGCGATTCCCCGGCTGCTGTCGAAACCGATCTACTCCTATGCGCTCGGCGTGCTCGGCTTCTGGACCAACATGCTCTTCTACACGTTGATCGGGGCGCATCACTTCATCTTCAGCCCCGTCCCGTGGTGGCTCCAGACGACGTCGATCTTGTTCAGTGTCGGCATGATGGTTCCCGTCTGGACGGGGTCCGGAAATCTTCTCCTCACCTATCGCGGCGCCTGGAGTTCCGTGCAGCGCAGCTATGCGCTGCCTTTCCTCTTCCTGGGGATCGTCTTCTATCTGTTGGTGTCGATGCAGGGAACGCTCCAGGCCTTCCGGACGACGAACATCTACTGGCACTTCACGAACTTCACGGTGGGACACTCGCACCTCGCGATGTACGGCTTCATCACCCTGGTGGCATGGGGAGCCATCTACGGGCTGCTCCCTCGCCTCACCGGGCGAGAGCCGCATCCGGTGCTCGTCGGCATGCATTTCTGGATGGCTCTCGTCGGGTTGGTGATCTACGTGCTCTCGATCTCGGCGGCGGGCGTACTGCAGGGAATCTCCTGGGTGGCGGAGGAGGCGTTCATCGAATCGGTGAACGCAGCGGAGCTCTCCTGGCTCTGGCGAACGGTCGGGGGCGGGTTGATGGTGGCGAGCCATCTCGTGTTCGCCTGGAACGTGTGGGCGATGCGGCCTGCGAATCGGGAAGCCAGTGCTTTGCCGAAGCTTTCATCCCTCGCAGAGGAGACCGGATGAGCTTTCATACCAACCACCGCCTCCTCGTCGCCGTCGCGTTCTTCGGGTATCTCTTCCTGACCGTCGTCATCGCGATCGCGCCTGCCTACGACATCCAGAAGACGCCTCCGTTGCCCGGTACGGCCCCGCGCTCTCCCGAGGCCGAGCGGGGCCGTGAGCTCTATCTCGCCGAAGGCTGCGGCTTCTGTCACACCCAGTTCCTGCGCGATCTGCCGATGGATCGCCGCTACGGGCGGCCGGCCGTCGCCGAGGACTACGCGCGCGAGGACCCGCCTCTGCTCGGGACGCAGCGGACGGGTCCCGATCTCTCGAACGTCGCCGCGCGCCAGCCGAGCGACATCTGGCACCTGATCCATCTCTACGCCCCGCGGGCCGTGGTCCCGGGATCGGTGATGCCGGGTTACCCGTGGTACTTCGAGCTCGTCGACGAGGCCGAGGCCGATGCCGACGTGGTGCCGGTCCCGGAAGGCTTCGCGCCCGAAGGCAGGGCGGTCGTCGCGACGCGCGAGGCGCGGGACCTCGTCGCCTACCTGCTGTCGCTGCGCCAGCCGGAGCTCGCACCATGAGGACGCTCGAAGAGATCATGGCCTCCGCCTGGTGCGGCCCCGATGTCACGTCGGGACCTGCGACGCTCGACTGGGTCCTCGTTGCCTTCGCGGCCGGGATCGTCGGCTTTGCGTTCTTCCAGGCCATCCGCCTCACGCTGCGTCCGGGGGAATGCGAGCCGGGACACATCAAGCGGCGCATTCTCGACGACGAGGATTCGGCGTGAGGATCGAGATCTTCGTCGACGCGGAACCCGAGCCGCGTCCGAGCTTCGAGGCCCCCGGAACCTTCGAGCTCGACACCACGGGGCTCGCGGACGGACCGCACATGCTCCGGATCGAAGCCCGGGAGGGAAGCGACCCGCCTGGGATCGAGCATGTCCCGTTCACGGTTCGCAACGGTCCGGGAATCGCCGTCTTCGGTCTGCGCGAGGGCGAGACCATCCGCGGGCGCATTCCGGTCCTGGTGAACGCGTACGGAAGCCGCGTCGGCGACGAGTTCGATCCGGTGCGGGCCGAGACGCCCGCGCCGACTCCGACCTGGGCGTGGGCTCTCTTCTACATCGCGGCGGAGTACCGGGATCAGGTGACGCGAGTCGCAAGGCCCGAAGCCGCTGCGCCCTCTTCGCAACCGAACGGCACGGCCTCCGTCGCAGGCGCTCCGGATGGGAAGAGGACCGGCGAGAAGGTCTTCAGCAATCAGTGCGCGGCGTGCCATCAAGCCGACGGAAAGGGTGTGCCGGGCGTCTTCCCGCCGCTGCGAGACAGCGGCGTCGTGCTCGCCGCCGACGCCACCGAGCAGATCCATGTGATCCTCTTCGGGCTCTCGGGAAAGACGATCGGCGGCGTCGATTACGCCGCCGCCATGCCGGGCTTCGCTGACCTCCTCGACGACGACGAGATCGCCGACGTGGCCCGCGTTCGTTCGACGGGCGCAGAACGCTGAGGTCCTGCCGCCCTTGTGCGCGTCGCCATCGTCGTTCCACTCGCTACGCCGCGATCGATCGTCTGGCAGGGCAGGGGACGGAACGTTCCGATCGGTCCGGACGCTCGGATCGATCACTCGGTGCGCCTCCTTCTAGCGGCAGGCGGGCTGGCCATGGGGACGATGGGAATCCGACGTCAGCGGCTCCGACTCGACGAGCTACGAGATGCCCGATGCACCGCTGTCGTCCCAATGGCCAGCCCGCCTGCCGCTTCAATGGAGCCGCGGCTCGAAAGCCGCGGAATCCTGATCGTCGGCGATCAGGGACGCGATAGCCTGGTCGCTTCAATGGAGCCGCGGCTCGAAAGCCGCGGAATCGTCTCCCGCGTACTCTTCGCCCGCTGGCGGCTTGTAGCTTCAATGGAGCCGCGGCTCGAAAGCCGCGGAATCATCCCTTGTGATATCTGTCTGGACAGCCCGACAATCCTCGCTTCAATGGAGCCGCGGCTCGAAAGCCGCGGAATCGGCGCCGGCATCGCGGCGGGCGCCACGTACGCCGCGACGCTTCAATGGAGCCGCGGCTCGAAAGCCGCGGAATCCGCGCAACGGCTTTGGTGCCTCCGTCAATTTCTCTGGCTTCAATGGAGCCGCGGCTCGAAAGCCGCGGAATCGCGCCGAAGTCGAGTCCGGCAGCGCGCCCAGACATCGCTTCAATGGAGCCGCGGCTCGAAAGCCGCGGAATCGTAGAGATTCCTGCGGCAACCGGCACATTCGCAGACGGCTTCAATGGAGCCGCGGCTCGAAAGCCGCGGAATCCCGCGCGCTCGGAGAACGAGACGGCTAGATCGGTCGGCTTCAATGGAGCCGCGGCTCGAAAGCCGCGGAATCTGGCGCGCACCGTACAGTGTCGTTGGCGGCATCGAGGAGCTTCAATGGAGCCGCGGCTCGAAAGCCGCGGAATCGACGAGATCGCAGAGGCGTACGAGTCTGTCTATGGGCTTCAATGGAGCCGCGGCTCGAAAGCCGCGGAATCAGATCCAGCTCGGCGCTCGCTCCGCGTTCTTCGAGGTGCTTCAATGGAGCCGCGGCTCGAAAGCCGCGGAATCATGTCGACGCGGAAGAAAACGGTATTTGGGTCGATGTAGCTTCAATGGAGCCGCGGCTCGAAAGCCGCGGAATCCGCGCCAGTCGCCGCCGTGCCAGACCCCGCCGTGCCAGCTTCAATGGAGCCGCGGCTCGAAAGCCGCGGAATCGGGTTCTCCCCACTCTGGGGGGGCCGTAAGGTTGGCCGCTTCAATGGAGCCGCGGCTCGAAAGCCGCGGAATCTCTATGGCGGCGTGATGTTCCGCAGCCGTTCACGATGCTTCAATGGAGCCGCGGCTCGAAAGCCGCGGAATCCCCCGCGGACGGCGGTGGCAAGGTGCCAAGCTCGACGCTTCAATGGAGCCGCGGCTCGAAAGCCGCGGAATCCAGGTCATTCGTCGGGGCGCACGCGGAACCGTCGTGCTTCAATGGAGCCGCGGCTCGAAAGCCGCGGAATCTCGGAGTGGTGCGCGTCACTACGAGCTGCGGCGCGCGCTTCAATGGAGCCGCGGCTCGAAAGCCGCGGAATCTGCCTTCGTCCGGTCGTCTCTCCAACGTTCCTTCCAGCTTCAATGGAGCCGCGGCTCGAAAGCCGCGGAATCAACTCACGAGATGGAGCTTCACGGATGTTCATTTCGCTTCAATGGAGCCGCGGCTCGAAAGCCGCGGAATCCATCAGATCGTTCGCGTTCGTCCAGTTGTTCTCCGGGCTTCAATGGAGCCGCGGCTCGAAAGCCGCGGAATCCGGCGAAGCGCACGCGCACGTCGCCGAGCGCCACGCTTCAATGGAGCCGCGGCTCGAAAGCCGCGGAATCTTCCGACCTGACTGGCGTCAAGGCCCAGACGGGAATGCTTCAATGGAGCCGCGGCTCGAAAGCCGCGGAATCACCGCCCATGCGGCAGAGCTGACGCGCATCGACATGCTTCAATGGAGCCGCGGCTCGAAAGCCGCGGAATCCGCCGGACGTAATGCTCGAAGAAGAGATCGTCGACGCTTCAATGGAGCCGCGGCTCGAAAGCCGCGGAATCCGGCCCACAGCGTTCAGTCACGACAAAATGTGGCGGGCTTCAATGGAGCCGCGGCTCGAAAGCCGCGGAATCACGAGATCGACCGCTACGCCCCGAGCGCAGGGACCGCTTCAATGGAGCCGCGGCTCGAAAGCCGCGGAATCGAGCGCGCCGAGACTCCCGTGGTCGAGGTCGATCCGCTTCAATGGAGCCGCGGCTCGAAAGCCGCGGAATCCCTCTGCTCCGCCACCTCCGTTGATGTGATCGACGTGCTTCAATGGAGCCGCGGCTCGAAAGCCGCGGAATCTGGCTAAACTCGACGGCGCGTTCCTTGGTCTGAGACAGCTTCAATGGAGCCGCGGCTCGAAAGCCGCGGAATCGTGTAAGACCCCAGCTTGGTGATCGTGCCAAAAGCGGCTTCAATGGAGCCGCGGCTCGAAAGCCGCGGAATCCCGGACGGCGGTCGCGGACTGGTGCGGTTCTCCAAGCTTCAATGGAGCCGCGGCTCGAAAGCCGCGGAATCTACACAGCATCCAATTGTTAGCCGAGGGGACTACAACCGCTTCAATGGAGCCGCGGCTCGAAAGCCGCGGAATCGCCTCTTCGTCACCTACGCCTCCACCAGCGGATCGGGCTTCAATGGAGCCGCGGCTCGAAAGCCGCGGAATCGTGGCCACTGGTCGCGGACGCATTCGGAATGAGGTGCTTCAATGGAGCCGCGGCTCGAAAGCCGCGGAATCGCCAGATCACGACGCCGATTGGCGTTGCGGTCTGGCCGCTTCAATGGAGCCGCGGCTCGAAAGCCGCGGAATCAGTGTTGATCGTGCCGAGCGCCGACGTGGTGTCGGCAGCTTCAATGGAGCCGCGGCTCGAAAGCCGCGGAATCGGGATGGCACGATGACCGCCACCATCAGCCCGAAGGCTTCAATGGAGCCGCGGCTCGAAAGCCGCGGAATCTGTTCTGATCCTCCGTTGCGTTCTGAATCTCTTATCGGCTTCAATGGAGCCGCGGCTCGAAAGCCGCGGAATCTCGCGGCTGGCGACCGAGTGTGGGTGGTTGAAGGCGAGCTTCAATGGAGCCGCGGCTCGAAAGCCGCGGAATCACGCATCGGTTGGTACCAGCATACTGGTTTGATAACAGCTTCAATGGAGCCGCGGCTCGAAAGCCGCGGAATCCGGGGTTCGTTCCTTCGGTTCCCTCGCGCGCGATAGCGGCTTCAATGGAGCCGCGGCTCGAAAGCCGCGGAATCATCGAAGCTTTGGGACGAAGGGCGGAAGCTTTGGGACGCTTCAATGGAGCCGCGGCTCGAAAGCCGCGGAATCTCGGATCGCTGCGACGCGACGGTCGATGCTCATCGAGCTTCAATGGAGCCGCGGCTCGAAAGCCGCGGAATCTATGATGGTGGCGGTGCGGAGGTCAGAGATCGCGCTGCTTCAATGGAGCCGCGGCTCGAAAGCCGCGGAATCGTGCGACCTCGCGCGCCGCGTCGTTCGCGGTCGTATTGCTTCAATGGAGCCGCGGCTCGAAAGCCGCGGAATCCGAAAGATCCCTGTCTGCCGTATGGTTGTTCGAAATCGCTTCAATGGAGCCGCGGCTCGAAAGCCGCGGAATCAACGATCGAGTGGCCTGCGATGGGGGCTGATCCTGGCTTCAATGGAGCCGCGGCTCGAAAGCCGCGGAATCCAGCCACGACGGCCACGGCCGTCAACGACTCGACAATGCTTCAATGGAGCCGCGGCTCGAAAGCCGCGGAATCAGCCCTTGGGCTCTACCCACTTTGTGGATGTGGACGCCGCTTCAATGGAGCCGCGGCTCGAAAGCCGCGGAATCGAGCTGCACGGCGGTCTTACCGAGCCCGGTGTCGAGGCTTCAATGGAGCCGCGGCTCGAAAGCCGCGGAATCCGGTTCCCGCGTCCCGAGTCCTACGAAGACGTGATGCTTCAATGGAGCCGCGGCTCGAAAGCCGCGGAATCATCGCGAACGCCGAAGCGTTTGGAGTGGGTCTAGAAGCTTCAATGGAGCCGCGGCTCGAAAGCCGCGGAATCCTCTACATCGTCGGCAACTACCTGCTCTACATCCCGCTGCTTCAATGGAGCCGCGGCTCGAAAGCCGCGGAATCCGGTCTCAAGTCCGCACTTTCCGGCGAACGCGAGGCGCTTCAATGGAGCCGCGGCTCGAAAGCCGCGGAATCCGTCAGAGCCTTCGCCGTCGCCTCCGGTTGCACACGGCTTCAATGGAGCCGCGGCTCGAAAGCCGCGGAATCTTGAGCGCGCGTTCGAAGTTGTTGCCAGAAATCGTGCTTCAATGGAGCCGCGGCTCGAAAGCCGCGGAATCGCGCTGCGTCCGGTATGGATGCCAACTGTCATCGAACGCTTCAATGGAGCCGCGGCTCGAAAGCCGCGGAATCCGTCATTGACAAGGACGGCAACGTACTTGTGAATCCGCTTCAATGGAGCCGCGGCTCGAAAGCCGCGGAATCTGGCTCGATGAATGATGAGAGACAACACAGTGCTGGCTTCAATGGAGCCGCGGCTCGAAAGCCGCGGAATCGCGGAGATCGCGCAGGTTGCCGGCGCTGAGCTGGTGCTTCAATGGAGCCGCGGCTCGAAAGCCGCGGAATCCATTTTGTCCGGCACTCCTCCCATGTCTGTAGGATCAGCTTCAATGGAGCCGCGGCTCGAAAGCCGCGGAATCGGCCTTTTGTGACGGCAGCCTGCGCGTCCTCGTCACGCTTCAATGGAGCCGCGGCTCGAAAGCCGCGGAATCCTGGCGGCGAAGCTCCATCATGAACGCCGTGTTCTTGCTTCAATGGAGCCGCGGCTCGAAAGCCGCGGAATCAGCCCTCGCGAAAGATGGCGCAACGAAAGGGGAAATGCAGCGGTTTGCGAGCGGTGGCTGCGTCGACCTCGGCTGGGTCGAGGCCTGGCGGTCTTTCACCGGCAACTCGGCTCGCAGATCCGTGTAGCCCCTGCGAGTTGGGAAGAGCGAGCGCTGCCGCGGGGTGCGTACCAGATCGAGCGCTCGCGTTGCCTCGGCGTGGCATTTCAACGTGTCGCGCATGCGTGACTCCTCAGAAGATGCCGGCCTCGCGGCGCTCACGCGGTACCGGGCGGCCGATCGAGCTGACACGGAGGGTCCGGCCTTCGCTCGGGCCGAGGTCGATCAGGAGGATCTGGTCCTCTCCATGATGGATGACGTCCTGGAGCGCGCCGATCATCTGATAGCGCTCCATGTCCGTCAAGTCGCAGCGGAAGACCGAGAGCTGGACGTGTTGCCCGAAGCCCTTCATCGTCTTGAAGACCTTTCGCAACCGCTTGGGATTCGAGATGTCGTAGGTGACGATGAGTAGCTTGCGCATGCCGTCACCGCGTGGTCATCGGTTGGTAGCTCGGTAGTTCCCCGAGCAGATAGCGGGCGAGAAGCCTCGCCTCGACCTCGAGAACCCGCCGATAGCTCAGTCGGTACCCGAAAACGGGATGCACGACCTCCTGGCCGAGGCGCTGTTCGAAGCTCCGCAGGAATTTCCTCCGTCCGCCGTCGGTGAGATTCACGGCGCCCATGCGTTCGATGAAGTCGGTCGGGCCGATCTCGCCGTTGTTGATCGCGCGGACGACGGTCGAGTCCGCGCAGATGGGCCGGAAAGCTTCCATGAGGTCCAGGGCGAGTGAGGGTCGTCCGTATCTCGGCGCGTGGTAGAACCCGAGGAAGGGGTCGAACCCGACGGCTCGACACACGGTGACCCACTCCCGCGTCAGCATCGAATAGGCGAACGACAGCAAGGCGTTTACGGGATCGCGGGGCGGCCGACGGTTTCGGCCTTGGAGGTCGAACCGTTCGGCCAGAGTCGACTCTCGGAGCAGACTGGCGAAACTTCCGAAGTACAGCCTGGCGCCGTTCCCCTCGTGTCCACGCAGTACATCGATGGACTCGGCGCGCAGGGCGGCCTGGCCCGCATTGCGGATTCCGTTCGTGACCTCGTCGGAAACTGCATCGCCGCCGTTGCGGCGGAGGAACACGCGTTGATTCGTGAGCTTCGAGGCGACGATCCAGCGCGAGATCGCCAGGCACCTCTGAGGATCATCAGCGGTGCGGAACTGCTGCTGGCGGAGCTGGATGTTCGAGTGGGGCAAGCCTTCGGTGACACCGTGGAGCCAGCCGCCGCTCGAGAGATGCACGATCGGTTTCCCGTTGCGAAGGAACTCCTGATAGACGGGCTCGGTGGCCGAGACCCGGCCCATGAGCACGAGCTGAGAGACCTCGCGGATTCGCACCTCGCCGAGCTTCTCCTCCTTGTAGAAAACGGAGAGGAGGTCTCCGTTCTTGCGGACGGTTGCGCCGGGCTGCTGGACGTAGAGCGGGAAGGCGTGGTCGACGGCGGGCAGAAGCAGCCGGGGCGCAGCGCCCTGTTCGCGCAGGAATCGAGTCTCGTCGGGCAGGCAGATCGGGGCCAACGAGCACCGGACACATTTCGGACTGTCGACCAGTGGCGGTGGGAGAGTGCCGCTAGCGGCCGTCGCCCGTAGTTCCTCGAGCTTCTGGCGGGTCAGGGCCACGAGCTCGTCGTCGAAGGGGACCTCGACCCGCTCGTTCGACCCTGCGAAGTAGATGATCCCGGAGTCGCACGCATAGCCGTGTTGTCTGAGGAGCAAGCCCTGCGCACAGACCTGAACGCGCTCGGGCTCGTAGGCGCCACGCTCGACGTGCGAGCGCTTCCCCTTCTTGGTGTCGACCGGCTGGACGCGGTCCCCTTCGATCTCGACGAGATCGATTTTGGCGATCAGGCCGAGTTCGGAATCAGAGAGCTCGACCGAGCGAAGCTGCTGGATCCGCGGAGCAGGCTGCGCCTCTTCCTCGGCACCATCAGTCCGTTTGCGCAGACGAACGCGGTACCCGGGCTTGTCGACCGCGCTGTGGCGGACGGCCCCCTCCACGGTGTCGGCGCTCGGCGCGAACTCGCCGTCCGCCCACTCGAGGATCGCAAGCCTCGGGCAGTAGACGAACTCGTTGAGCATCCGCGCCGGGACAAGCGGCTGGTCGGGATCCGGCATCGCAGGGGCCTCCGCTGGCTGGGGAGGAGAGGCGATGGGATCTCATCGGCAGGGCGTCGCGATGTATGAAGGAGGGTCTCGTTGGCAGGAGGAAGCGAGGGCAGGGACAACGATCCTGGCCAACCAGACATCGCAGACACAGTTCAGTGCTACCTCGAGGTAAGCCTTCCTGAAGTGCTCCCGGTGCTTGATCCCAGCAGCCTCTTGAAGCGCCTCCCGTGCCACAGGACCTTCCTCTGCCGCCCGGAGCATGGCCACGACTTGCGCGGCTACTTGCTCGGTGCCTCGGGCACCCGGCCCGATGACCGCCGGGAACGTCACCCACAACGAGCCCGTCACCACATCGAAGCCCGGGGGCTCGACGCCCCAGCGCGTGCACTCCTCGATGACCCGGTTGGTACCCCCGGCCCCATACCTCCACTGCGCCCGTGCGATGGAAGGCTCCGGCGATCAGCGGGTTCCGGAGGCTCGACTCATGCGGGCCGCTCAGCATGGCAGCGGTGATCCCTGAAGGGAGGGTTCCGCTGCTCCGGATCTCGATCCGGTCGTCGAAGATCCCGCCACCGCGACGTCACCGCCGGGAACCGAGTAGTCGCGGTGAATGACCGCGTTGAGCAGAATCTCGAGGACCGCGTCCGGCGGAACGGGAAGGCGGTCTTCGCGCTGGATCCGCCCCTCGACGACGAAGTGTCCGGACAGCGGAAGCGTCCGATCGAGGAACGCCATCGCCTCGCGGACCATCGCGAAGGCGTGCATGTACTCCTGCTTGTTGTCCAGGATGTCGCCGGTGATCTTCGTGCCGCGAAAGCGTCCGAGTTTGATGAGCCCCTGCGGATAGTCGGGCAGGAACTTCGTGCTGTAGATCATCTTGGCGGCTTGTGTGAGCTGGCCGTCCATGCGCAGGCCGAGGCGGTCGAGTCTCTCAGAGACGCGAGGTCCGCGCGGGTTAGTCATGCAATCGTCGTCGCGAACAAGCCCAGTCCATAGAATCGGCCACGCCCGATGCAGAGCGGTCCCGCAACCTTCGTGGGCCACGTGAGCTTGACGTGGAGCCGCGGTGACTTCGCGAGGTGGCTCGGCACGGCGTAGCGCGACGCCTTCTCGACACCCGCGATGAAGCCAGTTTCCCGCGTTTCAATGCCGGCCGAGAACGCCAGATCGTCGCCGAACCCTGCGTGCCGGAGCGCCTTGCGCACCAGCGCCTCACGTCGCTTCGCGAGGCGGTCGAGCAACGCGCGCTGCTCTTCGCTGCGCTTCGCCTTGCGGAGCTTCTCGCGGAGCCCGCCGGGATCATCGTGGCCGGGCAGCACCACGGGAGTCACCGTCGCCCAGGTGGCTGCCTCAGAGACGTAGCGCTTGAGTACGCGGTCGTTGCGTGACGTTGCGGCGAGCACTGCCTGCACTTCGCCGGTCTTCTCATCGACGAGGTCCATGCCGCCCAGCACTCGAGCGGCCCACGCGGTGTCACTGCCTTGCGCCTCGGTCGAGAACACCATCACGCGTCGCACGGCACCCGCTGTCTCGGCACCGCCGCCCCGCGGCTCGATGCTGGGCACGGGCACGAGCAACAGACGCGCCTCTTCACCGTCTCCGTGGCCCAGCACGGATCTCTGCACACGAACTTCGTCCCACCCGGCGCGCTCGGCGGCGGTGCGCACGGCGTGGCGCAACATACCGGCGACCGCCTTGCCACGACGCGCGGCGTCGAAGGCCCGGAAGCCGCCGGACTCGACTCGCATCAGCGTGAAGCCGGCAATGTCGGCCACGCGTGGCTGATCGGTCCGCGCGTAGTTGGTGATGGAGAAGGTCGACAGCGCGGGCGGTGGCCGCACCGTGGGGTGGGCGAAGCTGATCCGTGAGAGGAATGCGGCGTGCCGATCGCGAAGCTCGCGGAGTGTTCCCCCCATCGGAGCGCGCAGATCCCGACGCCCATCGCTGCGAGGCTCCCAGAGATTCAGCGGAGCCGCCAGATGGGCGAGCCGCGCACCGTCGACGACGGCGCCGTCGCCCACGACAAGGTCGACGCCCCAGCCGAGCGCCACCACGCCGCGAGTCGCATCGATGAGGGCGGACGCGGCCAACTCGTCGCCATCGAGCTGCCACGCGTAGTGCACGACGGCGTCTTCCAGCAGGCGATGCGGCCGCACCTTCTTCATCGCGCGGTGCTTCGCCGCGTCGCCTTCCTTACCCCGGTTCCACTGCCTTCCGACCAGGTCCATCTCGTTGTGCGGCACTGAGAGGCAGTAGCCGACTGCACTCTCGACGGCCTGCGCGGCAATTATGAGCGGTGCCGGGCGTTGCTCCAGCCAGGTCAGCGCACCGCGCGTCGACTCCAGCGTGCCAGCGCGCGCGGCGGCCGCCACCACTGCCTGGAACGCCCGCAGCGGAGACGGCGGCCACTCCGGTATACCCTCGTCTCCCCGGCCGTGGAACCACGGCGAGAGGAAGCGAAATGACAGCACGAGGTGGCGAGTCATCCGCCCTTCGCCTTCTTCGCCCTCGTGTTCTTCTTACCCTCCCCAGTCGTCTCGTCCTTCGCGATCTCCGGGTCGAACTTCACCGTCTTGCTCTCGCCCACTCCGAAGGCCGCAGCCGCCTTCGTCGCGAACGCCAGCGCCGCCTCATGCGTGAGGCCCCAGACTTCGCGTCGACCGTCGGGGAAGACCAGCTTCGACTCGGGCTTTCTCTCCCCGTCCAGCACCAGGTTGCAGCCCTGTCGCAGGAATCCGACTGCCGGCTTCGTAAAGGCCACCAGCGTCAGCCCCAGCAGGTACGCGCGCAGCTTCTTCGTCTCATCGTCGGTCGTGCCGCGGAGAAGCCGCAGCGCCGCAAGCTGCAGCGTCACCTCGCGGCGGATGTCACCCTTCGCGATGACGCCGCCGTGCGTCGATGACGCCGGAACGTGGCGGAAGCCGCGCTCCGAGTAGGCCTTGAGCGCGTCCTTGTCTTCGGTGTCAGCAAGCAGCCCTTCTTCGACGTACTCGACGGCGGGGTTGTACTGCGCCGAGCGCGTCAGCTTCGCGACGTTGAAGGCGCGAATGGTGGCGGCTAGCAAGCGCGGTGCCTTTGCCTGCGTGTCGCGCGAGTCCCACACGCCGAAGACGAGCGAGGTCGGCGCGAGCTTCGCCAGCGGAACGGCGTTGCCCTTCTTGAGCGCCTGAAACGCCTGCTGCAGAGCCTCTTTCAACTCAGAGCAGCGCACGATCGCGTCGCCGGCGCGGTGCCCCGCCTCGAGAATGCTGACCTTCTTCTCTCCGAACTCTACGACGAGCTGCGGCACGAAAGCCGCGTGTGCTCCCGCCGCGAACATTGGCTCGATGCGGTTGGCCTGCGATCCCACCGAGTCGATGAGGCAGACGTTTTCACCGTTGCCCAGTTCGTCGATGTTGTAGCCTCCGGGAAACTCCCTTGGGTTCTCCGCCGCCGCAAAGGTCGGCGGGAAGAAGACGCCGTCCTTGCCTTCTACAGGTGTGAGGTACTCCCGCAGCACGATGGCCGCCGGTGCATCAGCAGACTCCTTGAGGCACGTTTCGATCGTCACGTCACTCATGTTTATCTCCATTCACTGGAACTGCGGGTGAGAGGGCCTTGTGCTTGCGCTGGTCGGTGCGGAACGCGCTCTCGAACTGGAACAGCGACCCGTTGTCAGGGAGCGCATTCGCCGCCGCCAGCGCCGCGAGCGTCACGGGAAGCGGGGCGCGCCATGCCCGGTAGCGGTAGACGCGCAGCTTCACGGCGGAAGGGCGGAACCGCTGGAGTCCCAAGAGCGTGAAGAACTCCGTCGCGCTGAAGGCCTCCGTCTCCAGCGACAGCGCGTCGGACGAGAATCCGATGTCGAGCGGAAGCGCGGTGGCGCCCCGTCGCCCATCGAAGTAGTACGGCTCAACCTTGTTGCCGTCGGTACCGAAGACCACGTGGCCGTCGTCGAAGAAGCCGTTCTCCAGTGTGCCGAGCAGGTCGCGCTGCAGGCTCAATGCGATGCGATCGACCGACATACGCCCCGCCCACGTCTTCAGACCACGCTCGACCTTCCACCAGTCGATCCGCAGATCGAACGGCCCTGCCAGCCGCAACGCGGACGACGTTTGGTTGGAGGGCTCCAACACCTCGAGCGGCGCATTCTCCGTCTTCTCCACGAGCTCCTTCAAGTCGCCTCGAGACACCACGAATCGGGCGCCATCGAAGTGCGCCGTCGCCCCGGGCCAGAGCCGCTGCGCCAGCTCGTACACGCCGCAGCAGCCGAAGAATTGGCCGGGGTTGGTGAGGTCGACGTCGAGGCCGATCATTCGGCCACCTCCTGGTCTTCCGAGCCCAGCACGTCGGCTGCCCGCAGAATTGACTCGAGCCACGCCAGCCCCCACCGGCCGTAGCGGCGTTGCAGCCGGTCGAAGCGCAGCGGCACTTCGCGCACCAGCGCGGTGACTATCTCGTCTCCGAGCTCTGGGTCGTAGCTCTCGATGGTAGGGAAGTGTGGTCGCGCACGACCGTGGTGCGCGGCGACTGCGTGCATCGCGAGGTCCTTCGCTTCACCACTGAGGTCGCCGAAGTCGCCGCCGTGCAGCGAGCCCAGCTCGTGGCGGTAGTGGCCCAGCTCCGCGGGCCGCATGGGGCCCTTGGCGAGAGGGGGCTCCTTGAAGCGTTGAATGGAGCGTTGCCACACGCGACGCCGTTTGCCGAGGTCGTGCACGCGGCCCGCCCGTGCCAACGCCGCACGCTGGTACTTGGGCAGATCAAGACGATCCGCGATGCGCGCGGCCCACGCCTCAGTGCGGCGCAGGTGGGTGTCGAGCATCAGCTCCTGCCGGCTTGTGCGTGAGCCGTCGTCGTCAGCGCGCTGCGACACCGCGTAGAGGTGCCACCACTGCGTCTCGTCGTCGTCGTCGGTCGTGCGCCTGACTGCGCGCACCAGGCGCATGCCCTCGGGTGGCTCAGTGGCCTCCGCCGGCTCGTGTACGAGGCGCTCGCCGGGCTTCGGCCCAAGGTCGTAGTTGACTGCCGGGTCGAACTCCGCAGTGCCGTCGAGCAGCCCTTCGTCGAGGCCACCGGTCTCCGGCGCGAGCACCAGCGTCGCGTTGTTGAGGGTGGGGTTCCGCTTGCTGTCGTACTCGCTCACGAGTGAGCCGAGCTTCACGAGCCGCGCCACTTCGTCATGCCGCACGAGCCACACCCTCTGCTCGTCGTTTCTGTCGCGCGCGGTGAGCTTCTTGAGCTGCAGGAGCACGCGATCGGTGCGGTCGCTCAACGTCTCGCGCGCCCGCAGCGGGTAATCGGCGAGGAAGTTGTCGAGCGAGTCACCGGCGAGATGCTCGCTCGTGAGCCAGGCCACCTCTCGGCGCCAGGCGACGGTGGTGCGCGGCGGTTCCCACTCGGCCTTGCCGTGCAACCACTCATCGACGGGCGGCCGCCCGGGCAGCGGGGCGGTGATGCTCGTGTACGACCAGCGATCGAACAGCAGTGCGTCGACGTGGTGAAGGACAGGGCAAGGGGTCGAGGCGGCGAGGCGGGCCTCGTGAGACAGCTCACGCAGCGCGGCGGGTGAGGCGTCACGACGCCCGTCGCCGCGAACGGGCAACTTCCCCAGCAGCTCCCTTGTGAATAAGCGAGCGTTCTCGTACTGGTCCTTCCGCTTGCCGCGCTTCTCGTCGTCTTCGTTGTCCTCGTCCTCTTCAGCCTTCGCGTTCGGCGGCTCCTTCAGCGGCTCGCAGAACACGTGCACCTCGGCGTCGCCCTCGCCGTAGCGGTTGACGCGGCCAAGGCGCTGCGCGAGCGCGTCGAAGGGCGGGAGGTCGCTGACGAGATGATCTGCCGAGAGGTCGATGCCCACCTCGCCTGCTGACGTTGCGACGAGAAACACGGTGCCCTCCTGCAGCTTCACGCTGGGGTCCGGTCGCGGGAGGAAGCGCGCGAACACCGGGTTCTTTACGAGTTCGTCTCGCTCGCCGCCCCGCATGGTGCCGGTCAACGTGGCGACGCTCTGCTTCTTCGGCTTCCGCAATGCCCGCACGCACTTTTCGGCGTTCTCCACCGACGAGAGAAAGATGATGACCTTCCCGTCGAGCGACGCGGCCTGCGCCGCGATGCGCTCGGGCAGCTCCTTCCGGTCGTCGATGAGGTGGATCTGCAGACCCTTCTTTGCGTGGAGCCGCTTCCTTACCACCCCGTTGCGTAGATCCGCCTCGCCGAGCATGAAGTCGGGATCCGCGCGGCCCGTGGCTGACAGCGCGAGCACCTTGAGCGGGCGGGGCTCCTGGCTGCGTTGCTGCTCGTCAGCCACGGCGGTGAGCAGCGCCTGGAACGCTGGCTCGAGGTGCGCTTCATCATGCACGAGCAGCACGTCTTGCCCAAGGAAGCCCGCGTGCAGCGGCCTGCTGCGGAAGCCACAGCCGTAGCCGCCAAAGAGCAACCGGCTACCCACCATGTCTACGGTGCCGACGATGACGGCCGGGCGTGCCGGGTCTCGGCGCCACTCCGCGTTGTCGGCGAACTCGCCGCGCAGCGTGCTGATGGCGAGAGGATGTTCCGTTCTCTTGGCGGCCAGCGCGTCGAGCGCGTCACGCAGGTGCTGCGCACGTGGCGTGACAAGTTGCTTGCGGAGTCGCTCCGCCTCGGCTGTGGACTGGTCGACGACAGTTCGCCGGTTGACGACGTACACGAGGCGGCGAGGCAGCTTCGGATTCTTCGCGAGCGCCAGTAGCCACAGGACGATGACGCTTGTCTTCCCGAGACCGGTGGGCAGGTCGCAGGCCTTCGGGAAATCGCGAGCAACGAAGCGCTCGTATAGCGCGCGCTGCCACGGGAAGGGTGGGTTTCCGGTGAGCAGCTCGAAGTCGTCTTCAAGGGCCATGCCGTGGCTTTCGGTGAGTGTCGGGATAGTTGCCGCACGAAGGCACGAGGTGCGCTTCATCGAGCACGACGAGCGAGTCTGATCCGAGCATGCCGGCAGTACCGTGCGGTTTGGAGAGTCCAAGCCCGAAGTGCCTTCCAGCTCCCAGGAGAACCGGCCCCGCCACTGCCTCCTCGAAGCAGATCTCCGCATGCACGCGAACGCGCGTGAACTTCTCGGAGCCTGCGCCACCGGGCTTGCGCGGGAACGGCATGAACTCCGGAGCCGAGGGAACTCCGGGGAACATCGAGTGACGAAGGACGCGCACGCGCGTAGGTTTCGGGAGACAAATGTGTGCGCACCCGCGGGTGACGATCTCCTCCTCGCACGTGCTCACCTCGGCTCCTTCCGGTTCGCCGCAACGCTAGCGGAGGCCAGGGCTTCCTCGAAGGCTCGCCCCAGGTTCGGGTCGTTCTTGATCTCCGCGAGGATATTCAGCCAGTGGCGAACAAGGCCGAGATCGAGATCGACGCCGTTGCTCGAGCGGACGAGAACCACTCGATGCTGCAGCGCGAAGTCGCGGGCGTCCTGTGTGCGAGGAGAGAAGCGGGCCAGGCAGGCATCGACGATGGGCTCCTCGTTGCCGATCTCGGCCATCACCGTGAGGTCGACGTCCCGCGTCAGCCGCGGCTCGCCCCAGCGCTGGACCGCGAGGCCGCCGATGATGCACGCGCGGAAGCGCTGGCTATCGAGCCAGTCGTAGATCTCCTTCGCCGCCGCCAGAAGCTCGCTCACCGCGCCGGCTTTCTCTCGGCTTCGGAGCGGGCGAGCGCGAAGAATACTCTCGCGGCTTCGACGAGCCCGCCGCCCATCTCCTCCGAGTCGCTCGGTCGCCAGAGCTCGAAGAGGTCGAGCGTCATCCGACGGGCTGTCTCGTCGTCCAGCTCCCGGAGCTGGCGACCCCGCTGCTCCTCGAGCGCAGGGCCCGCCTTCGCCCAGCGGTGGACGAACTCCCGCATCCCCTCCTGGTCTCGAGCGTACGCGTCGCCTGCCTCTCGCACGATCTCTCCGCCTTCGACGCCAGGCGACGCTTCGCCCTGCTCTCGACCGGCCCGCCTCCTACCGTCTCCCAATGGTGATCATTCCTCCAATTGCCCACACAACCCCACTCCGAAGTACCGCCCCGCCCCGAGCAGCATCGGCCCCTCGACCGGCGCAGCGAACTCCACCTCCGCATGCACGCACACGCGCGTGAACTTGTCCGAGCCTGCGCCAGCGGGCTTGCGCGGGAACGGCATGAACTCCGGAGCCGAGGGAACTCCGGGGAACATCGAGTGACGGAGAACACGTACGCGCGTAGGTTTCGGGAGGCAAATGTGTGCGCACGCGCTGGCGATGATCTCTTCGGCGCGGCGGGCGGCGCGAGTGGCCTTGGCGGGGTCGCGCGACGCGAGATCGCCCGGGTTGTGGTGAAGGGCGATCGGCGTCACGGACGCCCAGCGGCGCGATGGGCCGCTCCACCGGGCCGGGTCGACGGGATCGCCCGCGGCCGGCGCATCGACCCGGGCGAGCTGCATCGTGCCGAGCCTGCCGAGGAGGAGCCGGAGACCGCTGCGTTCCCAGCGCGCGGCGGCCGAAAGGATCGCCTGGCGCTCCTCGGGTTCGATCTCGCGCGGGAGTACGATCGCGGCGCCGGCGACGCAGCGCGAGCGAAGATCCGGCAGCGCGAGGAAGGCGGCGTGGGGACGCTCGAGGCGGCGGCCGTCGGGCGTGTGGCCCGAAAGCGCCGCGGGGGGCGGATCGACGGCATGGCGGAGCAGGGCACCGCGCACGGCGCGGGCGATCTCCTCCGCACGCGCGAGCGGAAGCCCGGACGGTGGCTTTCCTTGCTCGGGTACGGCCCTGAGCACGAGGCACTCTCCGAAGACGGATCGTGCGGGGATGGTCGCCGGGCGGGCGGTCGGTGGTGACGGGATCCGGTGCTGCGCGGCATCGAGCCGCCCAGCTCTGGCTCCTGTGCGGGAGCCCGCAAAGATCCAGCTGTCCGTCGCGTTCGACATCAGGGGGCCTCGAGTCCGGGTCCGCGGACCCGGCGGCGGCTTTCGCGCTTCATCTGCCACGCCCACTGCCGCCGCGGAGTGACCAGGCGAGTGTACGTCGAGTGAGCGCTGAGGCCATCGCGCTGTGGATCCTATTCCTGCGTTGTGACGGATGCGGTCACGAGGGGACGAGACCACGGCGAGGCCCGATCTAGGACCGCACGAACGGCATGACGCGACAGCGGGAGCTACTCTCGCGCGCCGGGTCCGAGCGGATCGGCGGCGTCAGCGTGGAAGGAAATCCGGGATGGAAACCGAAGTCGTCTTCGTGGTTCAGGAGGCGCCCGAGGGCGGGTATACCGCCCGATCGGTGAACCACGCCATCTTCACCGAGGCGGACACGCTCGAGGAACTTCCGGCGAACGTCCGCGAAGCCGTCCACTGCCACTTCGATGAAGGCCAGCGACCCAAGCTGATCCGCTTGCACTCCGTGCGGGACGAGGTGATCGCTGCGTGAGGCTTCCGCGCGACCTCGACGCACGTTCGCTGATCAGGGCGTTGGCGCGTCTCGGCTACGCGACCTCACGGTAAACGGGTAGCCATATCCGACTTCGCTGTGAGGGCGACCCGCCGCACACGGTCACGATCCCCAACCACGCAGCCCTTCGCGTCGGAACGCTTTCGGCCGTGCTCGCCGAGGTGGCTCGACACCACCAGCTCACTCGCGAAGAACTCATGATGCGTCTCTTCGGTGACTGACGATTCTCCGGTTTCGCATTCGTGAACCGGCGATCTCGCCGCCGCTGAGGGCGGCGATGTCGAGGAAGTCCGAGAACACGGGAAGGTTCCGGACCAGTCCTTCTGCGGCGATTTCCTCCTTCAGGGAGTCGGCCACGTACGCCTCGATCAGCTTGTTCGGGCGCGTCGGCTCTGACTCGCGGGCCCCTGGCCGAAATGTCCGCGGAAGTGCCCCTGCCACCCACCGAAGACGTCGATCTGCGGGCCGTGACGGATCTCCTCGCCGCGCTCCCATGCGTCCCTCCGTACGCAGGTCTGGTCGCGGTCTACCTCGGCCAACAGCGAGTCGGCCGGGCACACGATCGTCGGGCGGGCGGAGGCGGCCCGGGTCGCGGGGCGTGTCGCGCCGATGCCTCCACACCCCCCGCGCTCCGAGGAGTAGCTAGCAGAGTTCGAGATTCCACAGCGGCAGGACATCGTCGCGCTCGACACAGCGCGCGTGGTCCGGATCTGCCCGGACGTCTCGGGGGTAGCCGGTTCCGCCATCCCCTGTCCGTGGTATCCAGCCAGCGTGAAGTTCACTCGCCATTTCGAGACCGTGAAGCGGCGCCCGGACCGGGCCCACATCGCGCTAGAATGGATCGAGCGCGTGGTCCGCAGTCCGGAACGGGAGACCGTTCAAAGCGATGGCAGGGTCCGCCGATGGGCCCGGATCGACGGGGCGGGCGGGAAAATGCTGAGGGTCGTCCTGCTCGAGGATGGAGAGACCGTTCACAACGCGTTCTTCGATCGGAGCTTCTCGCGATGAAGGTCAAGTACTTCGAGGATACGGACACGCTGTACATCGAGTTCAAGGCGAATGCGATCGTCGAATCGAGAGATCTAGACGAGAACACCGTTCTTGATCTCGATGCCGACGGGAACATCTGCGCGATCACGATGGAGCACGCGAAGGATCGGGCAGACATCCCGCAGTTCTCGTTCGAGCGCGTCGCCGCCTGATCTGCGTTCGGGTCCGGCTGTGGCGCCACGTGGATGCGCTCGTCCTCGCAGCCCTTACGCCGTGAGTTCCCCCGCCCACAGTCGCTTCACGAACGTCGCCGCCGGGAGGATCTCGATGCCGTCGTCTGTCTTGTACACCCGCGCTTCCCGGGACACCACGATGCGGCGTCCCACCCGGGGATGGTCCAGGGCGAGGCTGCGAAGGCCCTCCAGATGGTCCCGTGTGATGCGCTCACTGGACTTGGCTTCGATGGCGAGCTGCATGTCGCCGAGCACGACGAGTCTCCGCGTGAACATGCGGTTCGATCTGTCATGACAGATGGAACCGGCAACTCGTGCCTGGATTCCGCCAGGCGCCCGTGTGACCCTCCGCCGGCCCGCCGGCCCGACACTGAGAGACGACGCCTTCGACGTCCGCCCGTACGAGAGGCGGGTCTCACAGGACCTTCCACCACGGCACCGCCAGAACGTCCGGCGCGAGCCACTCGAGCTTGCGGCCCGAATGGAGCAGCAACCCCGCGCGAGCCCTGCGGCCGTACTCGGCCCGGAAGCTGCGAAGGTGCGCCGCATCGGCGAGGCGCGGGCGTGTCGTCGCCTTCACCTCGATGGGCAGGAGCCTGTTGCCGGCTTCGACGACGAAATCGACCTCTTCGCCGATCGCCGTTCGCCAGTAGAAGATCTCCGCCCGGTCGAGTCGTGCGTCGCGCCACGCGACGAGATCCGTCAGGACGAGGTTCTCGAGATGGCCTCCGCCCGGTTCGCCACTGTCCCCGAGATGCAGCGCGACGCCCGTGTCGCCCCAGTAGAGCTTCGGCGACTTGATCAGCCGTTTGGTCCGATTCGCCGCATAGGCCGGGAGGCGCACCAGCAGGTATGAGGTCTCGAGCAGGTTGAGATAGCGATGGACGGTCGGCTGCGGCAGGGACACGTCCCGACCCAACTCCGTCTGGTTGACGAGCTGGCCGAGGCGCAGACAGGCGGCGCGCATGAGGCGGCGGAAGTCGGGAAGGGCCGCGATCGAAGACAGACCCTGCAGGTCGCGCTCGAGGTAGGTGCGTACGTAGCCGTCGAACCAGATCGCCCGTTCGCGTGCGGTTCGCAAGTGGACCGCCGGGGTCGGAAAGCCGCCGCGTCGGGCGAGCGCCCGCCAGTCGTCGGGCTCGTCCGGCTGGGCGGCCAGCAGGTCGAGCCACTCCTCGTTCGGTGCGGCGAGCAGCTCCTCCCAGACGCCGGAGCGTCCGAGCCCGGCCTGCTCGCGCCGCGTCATCGGCCAGAGCGCGAGGTAGCTCGCGCGACCCGCCAGCGACTCCGACACCTGGCGCATCAAGAGCAGGTTGGCAGATCCCGTCAGCAGGAACTGGCCGGGACGCCGCTTTCGGTCGATGGCACGCTTGACGGCGCGGAGCAGATCCGGCTCGCGCTGGATCTCGTCGAGGGTGACAGGCTGGGCGCCGCCGATCAAAGCCCCCGGGTCGCGGCGCGCCACGTCGACGACGTCGAGGTCGTCCAGCGAGAAGTACTGGCGCCCGCCCGGCGCGAGATCCTGGACCAGAGTGCTCTTGCCGGTCTGGCGCGCGCCGGTGATCACGACGGCGGGCATGACGCGTAAGCGGTCCGCGAGGCTTTCTGCGACGAGCCGGGGAAGGGTAGTGTCATCCACGTTGTGAATGATAATCATTCACAACGTGGATGCCAGCGAGGAACTGCGAACGGGCGGTCGGCCCGTCAAGCGAACCGATGCAGCTCCCGCCGCGCGATCACCATCTTGTGCACCTCGTCCGGGCCGTCGGCGAGGCGCAGCGCGCGGCTGTGGCGCCACATCGCGGCGACGGGGGTGTCGTCGGAGACGCCGAGGGAGCCGAGGCACTGGATGGCGCGGTCGAGCACGTTCATCAGCATGTTCGGCGCGACGACCTTGATCATCGAGATCTCCTGGCGCGCGACCTTCTTGTCGTAGGTGTCCATCTTCCACGCGGCGTACATCGTGAGCAGCCGCGCCTGGTCGATCTCCATCCGCGACGTGGCGATCCATTCCTGGACGAACTGCTTCTCGCCGAGTGTGCTGCCGAAGGCTTTGCGGCTGTTGGCGTGCCGGCACATGATCTCGAACGCGCGCTCGGCCATGCCGATCGCGCGCATGCAGTGGTGGATGCGCCCGGGGCCGAGCCGGGCCTGGGCGATCAGGAAGCCGGCGCCTTCCTTGCCGAGCCGGTTCGCCGCCGGCACGCGGCAGTTCTCGTAGTAGATCTCGCAGTGGCCGCCGCCGCCGACGTGGCCCATCACCGAGACGGCGCGCGCGATCCGGAAGCCCGGCGTGTCGGTCGGGACGATGATCATGGTCGCGCGTTCGTGCATCGGCGCCTGCGGATCGTTGACGCCCATCACGATCGCGAAGCGCGCGCCCATGGCGCCCGACGTGAACCACTTGTGGCCGTCGATGACGTAGTCGTCGCCGTCGCGGCGGATCCGGGTCTGCAGGCCGGTCGGGTCGGCGCCGCTGGTCTCCGGCTCCGTCATCGAGAAGCACGAGCGGATCTCGCCCTCGAGCAGCGGCTCGAGCCACTGCTTCTTCTGCTCGGGGCTGCCGAACTCGGCGAGGATCTCGGCGTTGCCCGTATCCGGCGCCTGGCAGTTGAACGCGCGCGCGCCGATCGGGCTGCGCCCCATCACTTCACACAGCGGTGCGTAGTCGAGGTTGCCGAGGCCGGCGCCGTACTCGGCATCCGGCAGGAACAGGTTCCACAGCCCGAGCGCCTTCGCCTTCGCGCGGATCTCGGTGACGATCGGCGGCTCGGCGTGCGGATCCGGCGACGCCTCCATCTGCTCGTGGGCGAGCCGCTCGTTCGGGTAGACGTACTCGTCCATGAAACGCTCGAGCTGCTCGCGGATCGCCTTGCACTTGTCGGACGGTTCGAAATCCATCGGGTCTCCTGGCATGGGCGCTACGGAACGATACTCACCTTGATGGCGCCGGCGCTTCGGTCTGCAGCGAGCGCGAAGCCGCGCGCGGCTTCGTCGAGCGGCACCGTGTGCGTGATCAGCGGCGTCAACGCCTCGCGCGCAGCCGCGAGGATGTCGACG
This sequence comes from Myxococcota bacterium, assembly GCA_039794265.1. Classification (GTDB taxonomy): domain Bacteria; phylum Myxococcota_A; class UBA9160; order UBA9160; family PR03; genus CAADGG01. The sequence goes on along the minus strand of JBDIVR010000007.1, from coordinate 116,227 downwards.
GCCTCGGCGAAGTCCGTGCCGTGGGCGGGGTCCTCGCCGTAGCAGTACGACCAGGCGAGCGTGAGCTCCTTCAGCAGCAGCGGCAGAGGGTCGAGCGTGAGCGCGCCGAGGAACATGCCGACGACCGACACGGTGCCGCCGGGACGCACGGCGGCGGCGGCGCTGCGCACGGTATCGGCGCCGCCGCCGACCGTCTCGACCACGAGGTCGATCGGGGCCTCCCGGCCGATGCCGTCGAGCGCCGCGAGCGTCGCCTCGGTGTCGCCGAGCACGCGCGAAGCGCCGAGCGCGAGGGCGCGTTCGCGCTGATGCGGATGGCGCGCGGTCACGAGGACGTCGCCGGCGCCGAGCCGGCGCGCCGCCGCGGCGGCCAGCAGTCCGACGGAGCCCGCGCCGAGCACCAGCACGCGCTGTCCGGGCTGGAAGTTCCCGCGGTGCAGTGCGTGGACCACCACCGCCATCGGCTCGGCCAGCGCCGCAACGCGAGCATCGAGGCTCGGCGGGACCGGGTAGACGTTCTCGGCGGGCGCCACGAGGAACTCGGCGAGGCCTCCCGGCCGGTGGACACCGGCGAGCGTCGACTGCCGGCAGATGGCGTAGCGGCCCGCGCGGCACTTGGCGCAGACGCCGCAGCCCCGGATCGGCTCGATCGCCACGCGCGTGCCGAGGACGGGGCTGGCCGCCCCCGGCCCGATCGCGTCGATGACGCCCGCGGGTTCGTGGCCCGGCACCGCGTTCGCCGGGAACAGGCCCGCGCGAAGCAGGTGCAGGTCGCTGCCGCAGATCCCGCATGCCTCGACCCGCACGCGGACCTCGCCGGGCCCCGGTTCCGGAACGGCACTGCGCGAGAGTTCGATCCGGTCGCGGCCGAGGACCCGGGCCGTGCGCATCTGGCGGGGCGGCATCCGGGGACTCTAGACCATCGGGAGCCCGCGGGGTCGGACCGCCCGCTGGGTCGGATCACTCGGGATTCGGAGGGCATCCAAATCCGCGCGCTCCGACGCCGCGACGGCGCGCCGAGCAGCGTAGGAAATGTCCGAGACGTCGTTTGCTTCGTGATAGGATCGCAACCTCCTGGCGGCGAGGTGTTCCCGGGGAGAGGAAGCTCTCGATACGCCGCGCCGCGGTCGTCGCCGTGTTCGCGGCGGCCTGGTCGCTGGCGCCGCTTCCGGCGGCGGGCGCTCCGCCCGGCCCGGTGATCGGCTGGGGCGCCGGCACGATCCCGGCAGCCGTCAGCGGAACGGCCGGGACGGCCGCGGCGATCGCGTCCGGTCGCGAGCACAGCTGTGCGATCCAGGCGGACAGCGGCACCGTGGTCTGCTGGGGATCGAATGCGTTCGGCCAGGCGACGCCGCCGCCGTCGGTCGACGGCACCGGGGGCACGGCCGTCGCGGTCGCCGCGGTCGACGCGCACAGTTGCGCGATCCAGGCGGAGACCGGCGCGGTGGTGTGCTGGGGGGAGCCGAGCATTCTTCCGGGCACCGGCGCCGCGTCGCCTCCGCCCGCGGTCAACGGCGAGGCCGGGACGGCGTCGGCGATCGCCACCGGCGTCAGCCACAGCTGCGCGATCCGGGCGGGGAGCGGGGCGGTGGTGTGCTGGGGATCTGACGCCGCCGGCGCGGCGACGCCCCCCTCGTCCGTCGACGGGACGCAGGGAAGCGCGATCGCGATCGCGGCCGGTGCCGACTACAGCTGTGCGATCCAGGCCGGCACGCGCGCGGTCGTCTGCTGGGGCGAAGGCGCGTTCGGCGAAGCGATGCCGCCGCCGGCCGTCGACGGCACGCTCGGGACGGCGACGGCGATCGCCGCCGGCTGGGACCACACGCTCGCCATCGCCGCGCCGGAGCCCGCTGCGCCGCTGCTCGCCGCCGCGAGTCTCGGCGTGCTGCTCGCGCTCGCGCGCCGGACGCGCTGAACCGGCGCCGCGATCGGCGGCTCCCCGGTCGCGACCGAACCGCGTCGTCTCCCTTGCGCAACGCTTGCGGCAGGCGATGCTCCGGCGCGGAGGGTCCTTCATGCACCGTTTCCTCGCCGCTTGCTCGCTCGTGGCGGTCCTGGCCGCGCTATCGCCCGGCTCGGCCCGCGCCGCGCTCAGCGAGGACGATTTCTTCATCAAGCACGCCCAGGATCTCGTCGACCTGTGCGCCGCCGACTCGGCGGATGCGCTCTACAGTTCGGCGATCCACTTCTGCCACGGGTTCGCATCCGGCGCCTGGCAGTTCCACGAGGCGCAGGCGGCCTGGCCGGACGGCGTCCGCATCGTCTGCGTGCCGGAGCCGCCGCCGACGCGCAACGAAGCCATCGCCGGCTTCCTGGTCTGGTCGGCGGCCCATCCGCAGTACATGGACGAGCCCGCCGTCGACGCGTTGTTCCGGTACTTGCACGACCAGTGGCCTTGCTCGAAGGGAGACTCGAAGTGAAGCGAACGTTCGTCGCCTCTTTGCTGCTGATCACGCTCGCCGCGGGCGGCTGTGCCGGCCTCACGGAAACCCAACAGCGCACGGTGACCGGCGGCGCCGGCGGCGCCGCGGGCGGCGCCATCATCGGTGCCCTCGCCGGCAACGCGGCCCTCGGCGCCGCGATCGGTGGAGCCGTGGGCGCCGGTGGCGGCTTCCTGTACGGGCGCGGCGTCGAGGAAGGCCAGCGCCGGCGCTGACCGGGCCCGATCCGGGCCGCGAGCTCTCGTCGCTCAACGGCGGCGCCCCGACAGCCGATGCATCCGGTGATGCTGTACGACCTCGGCCTCCTCGTCACCGTGGCGATGAGCGGTTGGCTCGCGCTGGACCTGCTGACGTCCACCGGTTTGCGCCGGCGCGGGTTGTCGGTGGCGTTCCTGGCGGTGACCTGCGGTCTGTGGGCCGCTGGAGATCTCCTGCTCGGCCGCGTCGGCACGACGGGGGAGCTCGAGCGGGCTTTCCGGATCACCTACGTCGGCGTCACATTGCTGCCGGTGGCGTGGCTGGCCGTGTCCGGTCAGGCCGCACGGCCTCGTTGGTGGCGCCATGCGGCCCCGGTGCTGGTCGCCGCCTCCGCTCCGATGGTGTTCTTCTACTCCCTCCTCTACTGGGGCGATCCCGCCCTCTTCGTGGATCCGCGCTTCACGCCGCCGCATCGGGGTCCCCTGTTCTGGGTGATGACGGCCTACAGCTGGAGCCTGATCGCCACCGGCCTGGGGTACTTCGTCCGGGCCGCACTGCGGCTGCGACTCGCGAGCCCCAGCCGCATGGCGATGCTGCTCGCCGGCGCGCTGACGCCGCTCTTCGGCAACGCGCTCTATCTCGGCGCCGGCGTGCTCGGCGTCGCGATGGCCGACCCGACCCCGGTGCTGCTCGGCTTCGGCGCGCTGATGATCCGGATGACGGTCATCGATTCCGGGCTGGCGCTGTATCTGCCGATGGCACGCGCCGAGCTGCTCGAACAGGTCGAGGTGGGCGTCCTGGTCGCCGATCTCGAGGGTCGTGTCGTCGATGCCAACTGGGCGGCGCGCCGGATCGTCGGGGCGACGGACCTGATCGGCGGTCGCATCGACGACTGGATCGAGGAGGCCTGTCGTCGCGACGGCGCGGCGGTGGAGGTCCGGCGCTTCCCGCTGCGCAGCGCCGTGGCGATCGTCGGCAGCGCGGCCTTCCTCGCCGATCGACGCGACGCCCAGCACGCCGAGCGGAGGCTGGCACTGGCGGCGCGGCTCGAGGCGCTGGGGTTCCTCACGGCAGGAATCGCCCACGAGGTCAACAATCCGCTCGCCTTCATCCGCGCCAATCTGGGAGAGCTCGAAAAACTTACGCGAGAGCTCGCGGTGCCGGCTGTGGCGGAGCAACTCCCTGCGACCGCGCGGGCGCTCGTGGCAGAGTCCGCCGAACTGGTCGCGGATACACAGGAAGGCGTGGAGCGGATTGCGCAACTGGTGTCTCGGCTGCGCCGCTTCGCGCGCAGCGAGCCGGCTGGACCGGCAACCCAGACATTCGTCGACCTGGGTCACGTGGCGGACGCCGCGGTGGCGATGGCGGGCATCGGGCTGCCGGCCCAGGCGATCCGCTGCTGCGTCGGACCGGCGCCGCCCGTGCGCGCGATCGAAGGCGAGCTGGTGCAGATCGCGCTCAACCTGCTCGTGAATGCCGTGCAGGCGAGCGAGCGCGTGCCGGATGTGGAAGTCGAAGTCGTAGCTGCCGAGGGGGGCGTGGCGCTGTGTGTCCGCGATCGCGGCTGCGGCATCCCCGAGGAGGTCATGCCGCGGATCTTCGACCCGTTCTTCACGACCAAGCCGCAGGGGATCGGGACCGGTCTCGGCCTGTCGCTCAGCTACGACCTCGCGCGGCGCAACGGGGGGCGCCTCGAAGCGGCCAACCGACCCGGTGGCGGCGCCGAATTCACGCTCTGGCTGCCGGCGACCGCGACCCTCGCCGACGCCGCCTGACGTCAAGAAAGGGGCCGGGTTCGTTCGTCAACTTTTCTCCCGGAAGGGAGAAAAGTTGACGAACGAACCCGGCCCCTTTCTTGACGCTACGTTACCGGGCGTGGCGCGGCTGATCCTGATTCGACACGGCGAGAGCGTGGCCAATGCCGAGCGCCGCTTTACGCGCGGGCCGCACGAGCCGCTCTCCGCGCGGGGCCGCGAGGAGGCGCTGGCGCGCGCGCGGCAGCTGCAGCGGCAGGCGGATCCCGTGGCGCTGTACACCAGCCCGTTCGTGCGCGCGCTCGAGACGGCGCGGCTGATCGGCGACGTGCTCGGCCTCGAGCCGATCGCGGTCCCGGCGCTCGCGGAGCAGGACTTCGGCGCGCTGCGCGGCGAGCCGTACACCGCCGTCGGCAGCGACATCCAGGTCCAGGGGCGCTGGCGCTACTGTCCGCCGGGGGGGGAGTCGCTCGAGGACGTCTTCCGCCGCGCGGGCCCAGCGCTCGACGAGATCGCCGAGCGGCACCTCGGCGGCGAGGTCGTCGTCGTGAGCCACGGCGGTGTCATGGCGGCGCTGGAGGCCTGGAGCCGCGGCGGCTTCTCCGACGAGCCGGTGATCCGCGCCAACGCCGCCGGCTACGTGTTGCTGCGCAGACAGATGCGCTACGAGGGACCGTTCGGCATCGACGACTGATCGTCGCGCTCCAGGCGCTCGATCACCGCCCGGACCACCAGCGGCCACGCGATCGTCGCGTCGGCGAGGACCTCGGCGAAGCGGCCGCCCTCGGCCGGCGGCACGAACTTGCCCCACGAGACGCCCTCGGAGTACGTGCAACCCGAGAGCCCTCCCCAGTGCACCGGCTCCGGGCAGATCCGCACGCCGTACTGGAAGCGGCGCACGGGCTCCTCGATGCCGAGCCGCTTCTCGGAGATCTCGAGATACGGGCCGACCTGCTGCGCCCAGTTGCGCGGGACGCCGCCGCCGATCGTGAAGATGCCGATCTTCTCGGCGCCGCGGATCGCGTCGGTGTAGGCCTCGAGATCGAGAAACGGATCGAAGGGCAGGCGCGGCCGGCCGTTCCGTTCCCGGCGCCGGTTGTACACCGCGACGTCGAGACCGAGCTCCGAGTCGGTGAAGGCCGGGATGAACACCGGAACGCCGTTCCGAACGGCGCTCTTCAGGATCGCGCGGCCGTCGCTGTGCGCGTCGAGGTAGCGACCCAGCGCCGAGGTGATCCTCACGCTGGAGAGCGTCCCGCCTTCGGGCATCCCATCGAGCACCTGCGTCACGATCTTCTCGGTGTCGTCGAGGTTCTGCTCGAGCTCGAGCGTGTCGTACACGCGGTTGTAGCCCTTCGCGAACAGCTCCTCGTCCTTCATCGAGTCGCGGTGCTTGAAGTGCAGCATGCCCGCGCCTTCGACGAAGCCGTGCGTCACCAGCGCGCCGGTCGCGACGATTGCCTGGACCCAGCCGCGCTCGACCATCTCGCAGATCACCAGGCCCTGCTTGGCGATCGTCATCGCGCCGGACAGGGTCAGCACCTTGAAGCAGTCGCGGTCGCGCGCCATGGCTTCGAGGACGTCGGCGGCTTCGCCGAGCCGCCGGCCGCCGAACGCGGTGGCCGCCATGCCGCGCACCAACGCATCGACGGAGCCGGCGGCGCCGACGTCGAGCGCCCGCAGCGGCTCGAGGCCGTCGTCGTGGCCGGTGCCGAGGCTGCGCATGTTGGCGTGCGCCTTCGCAGGGACGGGCTTGTCGGTCATGGCGAGGTCGCCTCCTCGTCAGGCCGCGGGCGGCAGCGGCAACAGGGCTTCGGGATCGGTGACGGGTAGCGAGCAACTCGTGCCTCGGCACATCCAGGCCGTCGCGCGGCCCGCTTCGGGCTCGCGGCCGGCGAGCCACGCGGGGTCGAGGCCGGCCGGCGCCGGCGCTCCGGGCGCCGCGACGACGACCCCGTCTTCGGGCGCGAGCAGCCGGCGCGCGCGGTCCGCGAGCGCCGCGCGGGCGGGATCCTCGGAGCGTCCGACGATCACCGCGACGGAGCTCCCGCGCTCGGCGAGCGCCGCGGCCCGCGCCAGCGTCGGATACGCCTCCGGTGCGCGTTCGATCGGGAACGCGTGCGCGCGCAGCGTCCGCTGCGCGATGCGCTCCCAGTCCGGGCGGCCGGCGAGCGCCGCGGCGCGCAGCAGCCCGAGCACGGCTGTGCCGGCCGAGTGCGGCGTCGCGCCGTCCGGCTCGGCGCGCGGGCGGTGGACGAGCCGCTCGCCGTCCGCCGGCGTCAGGAACAGCTCGTTCTCGTCCGCATCCCAGAAGCGCGCGACGATGTCGTCGGCCAGCGACAGCGCCTCGGTCAGCCAGCGCGGCTCCGCCGTCGCCCGGTACAGGTCGAGCGTCGCCTCGAGCATGCCCGCGACGTCCTCGAGGAATCCGAGCACGCGCGCACGCCCCTCGTCGTAGACGTGCAGCAGGCGGCCCCTTTCGTCGCGCATGCGTGTCAGTACGAACTCCGCCGTGGCGATCGCGTCGTCCAGCATGCCGGCATCTCCGAGCAGACTGCCGGCCCGGACGAGCCCGGAGATCGTCCAGGCGTTCCACGACGCGACGCGCTTGCGATCGGTGCCGGGGGGGATGCGCTGCGCACGCACGGCGCGCAGTTCGCTGCGCTCGAACGCGAAGCGCTCGCGCGGCGCGCGCTCGCGATCCACGAGCTGGCTGGAGCCGTGCTCGAAATTCCCGGCTGCCGTCACGCCATAGGCGGCGCCGAAGGCCTCGCCGCGCTCCGGGCCGAGCGCCTCGACCAGTTGCGCCGGCGTCCACACGTAGAACTTGCCTTCCTCGCCCTCGCTGTCGGCGTCCTGCGATGCGAACCAGCCGCCGTCGGGCGCGCGCATCTCGCGGCGCAGCCACGCGACCGTCTCGTGGATCGGCCACACCAGCTCGTCGTCGTCCGGGCCGTCGGCACCGCCGAGGCGCCGCCACGCATCGGCGTAGACCCGCAGCAGCTGGCCCTGGTCGTAGAGCATCTTCTCGAAGTGCGGGATGGTCCAGTCGGCGTCGACGCAGTAGCGGTGGAAGCCGCCGCCGACGTGATCGAAGAGGCCGCGCCGCGCCATCTCGCGGCAGGTCCGCACGACGTGATCGAGCGCCTCCCGGGCCTCGTCGGCCGGCGCCACATCAGCGGCCGCGACCAACGCCTCGAGCGACGTCGGCGTCGGAAACTTCGGCGCGCGGCCGAAGCCGCCGTGCTCGCGGTCGGCGCCGGCCAGCAGGCGCTGCGCCGCGAGGCGCAGGCTCATGGTTCCGGGCGGCTGCGTGGCGGCGCCCTGCGGCCGCTGGGCCAGCACCTCGACGGCGTGCGCCGCGTTCTGCTCGAGCTCGCCGCGCCGCTGCTGCCAGGCGTCGGCGATCGCGCCCAGCAGCTCGCGGAACGCCGGCAGGCCGTGCCGGCGCTCCGGCGGGAAGTAGGTGCCGGCGTAGAACGGCTTGCCGTCCGGCGTGCAGAACACCGTCAGCGGCCAGCCGCCGTGTCCCGCCGTGCGGACCAGGAAGTCCATGTAGATCCGGTCGACGTCCGGCCGCTCCTCGCGATCGACCTTCACGTTGACGAAGAGCCGGTTCATCCGGGCCGCCGTCTCGGCGTCCTCGAACGACTCGCGCTCCATCACGTGGCACCAGTGGCAGGCGCTGTAGCCGATGGACACGAGCAGCGGACGGTCTTCCGCGGTCGCTCGCGCGCGGGCCGCCTCGCCCCACGGATACCAGTCCACGGGGTTGTGCCTGTGCTGTCGCAGATAGGCCGAGACTTCGTCGGCGAGGCGATTCATTCGCGCAGGGTAGCTGCGCCTTGCGCGAAGCCAGCCCCGGCGTGCTACGCACGGACGGAGCCGGCCGACGGCGGCATGCCGAGCGCCTCGGCGAGATACGGCAGCGCCTCGTTCGCGAGGTCCAGCTCCGGCGCGAGGCGCTTGCCGAGGCCCTCGGCGGTGGCGAGCGCCAGGTTCACCATCGTCATGTGGCTGCGGGCCTGGATGCGATGGCGGCGCAGGATGTCGAAGATGCGGCCGATCTCGACGGTCATCTCGATGTTGCCGAGCCCGCGCGTGCGCATCTTGTCGACGTACTCGGAGACCTCGCGCTCGTAGACCGAGTAGTCCGGCGTCGCCGTGTGCGGGGCGTTCTCGAAGAACAGCTTCGCCACGGTGGCGCCGTCGCCCGTCGCGAAGGCGAACAACAGCCGCGCGTTGGTGATCCGCTCGCGGTCCTCGAGCTGGCCGACCAGGCCGAGATCGAACAGCGTGATGCGGCCGCTGGCGTCGAAGCGCAGGTTGCCCGGGTGCAGGTCCGCGTGCACGAAGCCGTGCAGGAAGATCATCTGGCACACGCAGCGCATGCCGCTGCGGACGATGCGTTGCAGATCTGCGCGAGCGGCGTCGAGTTCGTCCTCGCGCAGGCCGTCCACGAACTCCATCGTCAGCACCTCGTCCGAGCAGGCCTCCGGGTACAGGCTCGGGAAGTGCACGTCGGGATCGCCGGCGAAGTTCGCGCGGAAGCGGAAGTTGTGGTCGGCTTCGTTGCGCAGGTCGATCTGCTGCTCGACGGCGTCGCAGAAGGTCTGCACGGCTTCCGCGAGCGACACCAGCCGCAGCGAAGGCACGATGCGCTCCGCCACGCGCGCGGCCACCCTCAGGATCGCGCGATCGAGGCGCACCTTCTCGAGGATGTCCGGGCGGCGCACTTTCACGGCGACGCGCGCGCCGTTGCTGCGCAGTGTCGCCTCGTGGACCTGGGCGACCGAGGCGGCCGCGACCGGCACCTCCTCGAAGCGGGAGAACAGCGCGCCCAGCGGCTGGCCGAGGCTGCGCTCGATCGTCTCGCGGGCCTGCGAGAACGGAAACGGCGGGACCTGATCGCGCAGCCGCGCCAGCTCCTCGACGAGCGGCGGTGGCAGGAGATCGCCGCGCGTCGATGCAATCTGTCCGACCTTGATGAACGTCGCGCCGAGGCGCTCGCACAGCGCGACGTGCGCGCGGCCGAACGCACGCAGGGCGCCGTCCCGCCCGCTCCGGCGGAATCGCCAGGCCTCGCGCAGGAAGACCCCGAGCGCGGCGACGCTGGCACCGGCGAGCTGCCCGAGGCGGACCGCCACGTGCAGTGCGTGGCGCCCTCCCGCCCAGCGGCCAGTCGGATCGGCCGTCGTCGGGTCTCGAAGGGGCATGGCGCGCGGAGACTACCGGAGGGGCGGCGGCGGGGAAGGGCGGAGCGCCGGGCGTCGCCCTCGGCGCGAGCCGGCATCGCCGGCGGCACGGTTCGCGATACCCTCCCGCCAGCGACGCGTCGCCAGGAGGACCCCATGAGCCGTCCGTTCCCGACCGATCATCCGATGCTGCGCGGGCCCTGGGAGCCCTGGCCGATGGAGGGCGAGATCCGCGACTGCGCCGTCGTCGGCGAGCTGCCGCGGGAGCTGCACGGAACGCTCTACCGCAATGGTCCGAATCCGCAGTTCGCACCGACCGGCGGCTACCACTTCTTTCTCGGCGATGGCATGGTGCACGCGTTCCACTTCGAGGACGGGCGCTGCTCGTACCGCAATCGCTGGGTCCGCACGCCGCGCTTCGAGGCCGAGCGCGCGGCGGGCCGCCCGCTGTACGGCGACCTGTTCGCCGGCGAGCCGGCCGATCCCGCGGCGAAGGGCGTGCCGAACGGTCCCGCCAACACCAACATCGTCTGGCACGGCGGCAAACTGCTGGCGCTCGTCGAGGGTGGGCTCGAGCCGGTCGAGCTGGATCCCGAGACGCTCGCGACGCGCGGTGTGTGGGATTTCGCGGGGCGCCTGCGCCGGCCGATCGATCCGGAGCTCGCCTCGATGCTCGGGATCGAAACGCCGGACGGCAAGGTAGCGGGTCCGTTCACCGCCCATCCGAAGCTCGATCCCGAGACCGGGGCGATGCTGGCGTTCGGGTACTCGCTGTTCGCGCCGTATCTCACGTACTACGAGGTGTCGGCAGCAGGCGTCATGACGCGACACGAGCCGATCGAGGCCCCGTTCCCGAGCATGGTGCACGACTTCGTCGTGACGCGGGATCGCGTGCTGTTTCCGGTGTTCCCGGCGACGCTCCGCCCGGAGCGAGCGGCGAACGGAGAGTCCGTGCTCGGCTGGGAGCCCGAGCTGGGAACGCGGATCGGTGTCATGCCGCGCTCCGGAACGAACAGCGAGCTCCGCTGGTTCGAGACCGACCCGTGCTACGTGTTCCATCCGCTGAACGCGTACGACGACGGACCGCGCGTCGTCGTGGATCTCGCGCAATACCCGCGCCTGCCGCTGCCGCTGCCCGGCGAGGAGCGGGATTTCGTCGCGCTCGCGACGTGGGTGCGCTGGACCCTCGATCTCGATGCGGGCACGCTGAAGCAGGAGATGCGCGACGACCGCTCCATCGAGTTCCCGCGCATCGATGAGCGACGGACGGGGCTCCCCTACCGATACGGTTTTGCAGGCGCCGGAAGCCAGTCGGCGGTCCACGGCTTCGACCAGCTCGTCCGCTACGACGTGCAGACCGGCGGCGCGCAGGTGCACGCGCTCGGCCCGCGAGACGCGGCGAACGAACCCGTCTTCGTACCGCGCCGCCGGGACGCGCCCGAGGGCGACGGCTGGCTGCTCGCCGTCGTGTGGCGGGGCGACGAGAACCGCAGCGATCTGCTGGTGCTGGATGCGCAACACGTCGACCGCGAGCCCGTGGCGACGGTGCGGCTGCCGCATCGCGTGCCGAACGGATTCCACGGAAACTTCCGGAATCTCGGCGCGTGAACCGCGGCGTGGTGCTGATGGCGGCGGCGACGTTGTGGCTCGCCGGCTGCGCGGGAAGTGCCACGACGCGCGCTCCGCGCCCGCGGCCGCTTCCGCAGGCGCCAGCTCCGTTGCCGGCGCAGGTGCCGCTCGCGGAGCGCGCGTACGCCGAGGGCTACACGGACGGGTGGCGAGACCGCGAAGCCGGTGTGAGCCCCGATCACAGCCGTCATGCGACGCCCTATCTAAAGAGCAGCGGCCGCGACTTCCGGGCCGGCTACGCCGACGGCTACCAGCGCCGCCCGCATCGCTACGGCGGCGGGCTGGAGTGAGCGGGCGCCGCGCCGGGCGGCTGCGAGGGTTCGCCCCCGCGCTGGCCGGCATCGCGCTACTGCTCGCGTGTGCGCGCGGGGACGCCTCCCTCGGGTCAAGCGTTGCCGACGCATCTGCGGCGCCGACGGGCACGCTCCGCATCGGGACCAGCGGCGACTATCCGCCGTTCTCGATGTTCGTCGACACCGATTCGCATGCGCTCGGGCCGGTTCGCGGCTTCGACATCGAGCTGGCCGAGGCCCTGGCGCGAGAACTGGATCTCGGCATCGAGTGGGTGCCGTTCCGCTGGCCGGAGCTCGAGGCGCGTGTCGCGGCCGATGCGTTCGACGTGGTGGCGAGCGGTGTCACGTGGCGGCCGGCGCGGGCCGTCACGGGCTGGATGACCCGCGCGACCGTCGTCGGCGGACCTTGCGTCGTGGGGGATCCCGCTCCGGCGCGCGTCGCGGTGAACCGCGGCGGTGTCCTCGAGCGATTCGCGCGAGCGCGCTTCGGCAGCGCAGAGATCGTCGCGCTCGACGACAACCGCGCGCTCGGTCTCGCGCTGACGCAGCGCCGCGCCGATGCCATCGTCACCGATTCGTTCGAGCGCACGCACCTCGGCATCCCGGCGGACACGCCGTTCGCGTGTGAAGCGAAGACCGATCGCAAGGTGCTGTGGATCGCGCCGGCGCGGGGCGCGGAGCTGGGGCCTCGGGTCGACGCGTGGCTTCGGACGCACGAGGCGGAGATCGACGCCATGCGGGCCCGCTGGCTCGACGGATCGGCGCCGCGGACGGAGCTGGACCACCTGCTCGACCTGCTCGCGCGCCGGATCGCGTACATGCCGGCGGTGGCGGCGTGGAAGCGCGAGCGCGGGGTCGCGATCGAAGATCCGGCGCGCGAGATCGCGGTGCTGGGCGCCGCGCGCGCGGAGGCGCGGCGCGCGGGCCTCGCGCCGGAGCCCGTGGCGGCGCTGTTCGCGTTGCAGATCGAGCTCGGCAAGCGGCTGCAGGCCGACGCGCGGGCCGGGTCGGACCCGCCGCCGAGCGGCGCGCTCGATCTCGGCGCGCAGATCCGTCCGGAGCTCGTGCGGCTCGGAGAGCGCATCGTCGAGAGCGCCGCGCGGATCGCCCCGCTGGACGTCGGCGTGCTCGACGCGGCGGACTGGACGCCGCTCGCCGCCTGGCTGGACCCCGCCGACCGCGCCCGCCTGCGCGCCGCGCTGCTCGCGATCGCGCCGGCCGATCCCCGCGCTACCGCCGCCGATTGACCCGCAGCGGGTGTCGGTGCTACCCCCTCTCCTGCTCGGGTCGCCCAAGGTGGGCGCGAAGAGGGAAGGTCGTGCGAAGCCGTCCTCGGGTCTTCCTCGAGGCAACTTCCATTCGGCCGCGGTCCCGCCACTGTGATTGGGGAGTTCCGCCAGCACTTTGCCACTGAATGGAGTCGCGGCTCGGCCGCGGCAGACGTTCGGGAAGGCGCCGGCGGCGCGCGTGGGGCACAGGCCCGACACACCCATCAGCCAGGAGACCTGCCCGGGCGCGAACGCTCGTAGCTGCTCTTCGCGGAGAGAGCGGTGCAGCAACGCCCGCGCCCCGACATCCTCGGCTTCCGAGACGTCTTTCCGGATCGGCGACCGCGTCGCCGTGCCGGAGCGCTGGTCGTTCCTTCACCCTTCGCCGCGGAGGGCGAAGGAGAACGGCCATGCGCCCGTCTTGCTTCGCCCCCCGCGCGATGGTGGCCGTCGCCATCGCCACAGGGGCCTCGTTCCTCGTCCCGTCCCCGTTCGTCCGCGCCGAGATCGTCGCCGTCGACGAGACGGCGCCCGAAGACGGCACCCCCCCTGCGCCGCCGCCCGTCGTGCTGCGTGTCGGCGAGGTCGCGATCACCGCAGCGCGCAGCGAGCGCGAGCTGCTCGACGTGCCCGGGAACGTCACGGTGATCGACCGCGAAGCCATCGAGCGCAGCGGCGCGCGCGACGTGCCGGAGCTGCTGCGGCGCGAAGCGGGCCTCTTCGTCACCGACGGCATCGGCAGCCCGGAGGGCGTCCGCGTCGACGGCCGCGGTTTCAACAACGGCGGGGGCAACGGCTCGAGCCTGCTGATCCTGCAGGATGGCCGGCGGCTCAACGAACCGGACGGCACCGTCATGGACTGGGCGCTGGTGTCACTCGATCGCGTCGAGCGGATCGAGATCGTGCGCGGCGCCGCAAGCGCACTGTACGGCGATTCCTCCAACTCCGGCGTCGTGCAGATCCTGACCAAGCGCGGCGAGGGCGACGGCGAGCTCACGCTGCGCGGCCGGCGCGGCAGCTACGACACCACGACCGGCAGCGCGTTCGCCGGCGGCAGCCACGGCGCGCTGGCCGGCACGTTGTTCGTGCAGGGCTGGGATGCTGAGAACTTCCGCGATCGCAGCAATTTCGAGAGCACGTCCGGCGCCGGGACGCTGCGCTGGACGCCGAGCGAGCGCGCGTCGTTCGAACTGCTGGCGGGGCTGTCGCAGGACGAGCGCCTGCGGCCCGGGACGCTGACGAAGTCCGAGGTCCGCACGCTCGGTCGCGATGCCAAAGCGCCCGGCCAGGACGACAACCGGGACGACGTCGACGAGACGTGGATCCAGGCCATCGCGACGGTGATGCCGCACGAGCGCGCCACCGTGAAGTTCGTGCCGTATTGGCGCGAGCGGGAGGACGACGCCGTCGTGGCGACGCCCGGCTTCGGCGGTCTCTCGGTGTTCGGGACCGATGGCAAGACACAGGCGTGGGGCGGCAGCCTGCAGCTCGAGGTCGACGCACCGATCGCGAGCTTTGCGCATCGCGTGCTCGTGGGTGGCGAGCTGCTGCGCGAGGACATCGACGACGAGCAGTTCTTCGTCTCGCCGTTCGGGGTCGACGCGACCGATGTCGATCTCGAGCGCCGGATCTGGAGCTTCTTCGCGCAGGACGAGCTGAATCTCACCGAGACGCTGCTGCTGACGACCGGGATCCGCTTCGACAGCGCGCGCTATCGCGGCGATGCCACCAGTGTCTCGGACTTCGGGACGCCGTTTACGAACGTCCAGCCGCTCGACGACGACCGCGAGAAGTGGAGCCCGCGCGCCGCGCTGACGTGGCGCTTTGTGCCGAGCACGTCCGCCTATCTCTCGTATGCGCGCGGCTTCCGTTTTCCCAATCTCGACGAGGCGGTCGGCTTCACCGGCGCGCTGTTCGACATCGGTCCGCAGGAGTCGGACACGTACGAGATCGGCTTCAAGCACCGCAGCGACCGGATCTCCGCGAATCTGACCTTCTTCTGGATGCGCGTCGAGGACGAGATCCTGCTGAACCAGGAGATCGACGGATTCTTTCCGTTCCTCGAAGAACCCGTCTCGCCGTCGGGCCAGAACGCCAACATCGATCGCACGCGCCACCGCGGCGTCGAGCTGTGGTTCTCGTGGCGACCGACGACGTGGCTCGAGCTCTACGGCAGCTATACCTACGACGACGCCGAGGTCCGCAAGGACACCACGTCGATCAGCTTCGACGGGATGGGCAATCCGATCCTCGTCGACATCGAAGGCAAGCAGCTGCCGCTGACGCCGCGTCACCGCGGCACCGTCGGCGGGCTCGTGACGGTGCCGTGGCGCTGGGTGGAGACGGAGCTCGGCGCCAACCTGAATGTCGTCGGCGAGCGCTTCGGCGTGAACGATCTGCGCAACGAGTTCTCGAAGCTCGACAACTACGAGACGCTCGATCTGCACGCGACGCTGCGGCCGAACCTCGCCGCGCTCGTCGGATTCGGCGAGCACGTCGAGGTGGCGCTGACCGGCCGCGTGCGCAACGCGCTGAACCGACACTTCAGCGAGTTCGCCGGCGAGCGGACCTTCGTGCGCGACGCCATCGGCGTGAACCCCTCTCCGGACACCAACTACGAGTTGGTGCTGGCCGTGACGGTGCGGCGATGACGAGCGGCCGTGTGCGCCGGGGGATGGCAGGGTGTTGGCGCCGCGTGCTGCTGGGGGCCGGCGTGCTCGCGGCGCTCAGCTCCGGCCCCGCGCCGCCGCCGGCGCGCGCGGCCGATCCGGCCGTGGAGATCGCCTTCGAGGACGCGCTGCCCGGTCAGCCGACCGTCGACGCGCGGCTCGAGGAGATCCGCCGCCGGCTCCAGGCCGCCCTGGTGTACCCCCCGGTCGCGCGCCGCATCGGCCTCGAGGGCACCGCGTGGCTGCGCTTCGAGATCGACCGCGCGGGCGCCGCGCGCGACGTCGCCGTCGCGCGCTCGTCCGGCCACGCCGTGCTCGATCGCGCCGCGCGCCAGACCGTCGACCGCGCGGGGCGACTGCCGTGGGTCTACGGGCGGATCGAGGTGCCGATCCGTTTCTCGCTCGCCGTCCCGCGCTCCTGACGCGTCAAGAAAGGGGCCGGGTTCGTTCGTCAACTTTCCCCCCGGATGGGGGAAAAGTTGACGAACGAACCCGGCCCCTTTCTTGACGCGGGCGGGCCGCGTCGGGGGGGCGTGGTAGGGTGGCGCGATGCAGGAGCGCGGTTCGTCGTCGGCTGCGGACGTGAGGGTGCGCCGGACCATCGAGCCCGCCGGCGTCCTCGTGCCGTTCGTCGACGGGCGGCTGTGGACGTGCTGGCGGCCGCTGCGGTTCCTCGGCGTCGCGATGGGCTCGCGGATGACGGTCTGTCGCTTCCGGTCGGGTGCGCTGTGGGTGCACTCGCCGGTGTCGCCGGACGACGCGCTGTGCGCGGCGCTCCGGGCGCTCGGCCCGGTGCGCTGGATCGTCGCGCCGAGCCGGCTGCATCATCTCGGCGTGTTGGACTTCGCGCGCGCGTTCCCCGACGCCGCTCTGTACGCCTCCCCGCGACTCCCGGCGCATCGACCGGACATCCCCTTCCGTGCGGTCCTCGGCGACGCCGCCGAGCCGGACTGGGCCGACGAGCTCGACCAGGCGCGAGTCGAAGGGCTGCGCTGGCTCGACGAAGTGGCGTTTCTCGACCGCGCCTCGCGCACGCTGATCCTGAGCGATCTGTGCGAAGAGGGCAGCGCCGCGTGGCCGCCGCTCTCGCGCGTCGCCGCGCGGATGCTCGGCATCTACGAACGCCACGGCCCGCCGCGGGACATGAAGTGGTTGCTGCGGCGCCGGCCCGCCGCGACGCGACGGCTCGTCGAACGCATCCTCTCCTGGGACTTCGACCGCATGATCCTCGCCCACGGGCGACTCATCGAGGGCGGCGCGAAGCAGGCATTCCGCCGGGCGTACACGTTTTCGCTGTCGTGAGCGCGGCAGTCGCCAGCCATGCCAGCGGCGTGTTCGTCGTGACCTCGTGGCAGCCGGCCGCGATGGCCGATCGCAAGTTGTCCGAAGCGTCCGTGCGTCCGTGGTCGAGCGTCCAGCAATCGATGCGGTAGCCGAGGTCCGCGAGTCGCCGCACCACGCCGTCGCCAAGCTGCTGTGAGCGGCGGACGATGGCGAAGTGCAGGTAGAGCGTCTCCGCCGTGGGTGCGTGCTGGCGGACGAACGAGACGAGGTCCTCCACGCCGTCCCGGACGCGTCGCGACGGGTCGTAGCCGAGCGCGAGCCCGGGTACGCCGTCGCCGAGCCGCGAGACGGCATCCCAGTCGGTCCCGCTGAGAACGAAAGGCTCGCCGCGCCCGCGCAGGGCCGTCTCGAAGCCAGCGACCCGCGCGGCGTCCAGCGCCGTCGCGCTCGGCTGGAGGTCCAGCTGTACGCGCGTCGCCGGATGCGTCGGCCCGGCGCGGACGCGGTCGACCAGCTCGTCGAGCAGCAACGGCGGGGCACCGCCTTCCCGCATCCGCAGGCGCTTCACGGCCTCGGCGTCGATTCCCGACACGGGCCCCGCGCCCGTCGTCTCGCTCTCGAGCTCGGCGTCGTGCAGACACACGAAGCGGCCGCACGCGAGCGGCTGCAGGTCTACTTCGAGGCTCGCGCCGGCACCGAGTCCGAGCGCGAGGTTCTGCCGGTCGAACGGTGCGTCCGCGAGCCGCCGCCGGAGCTTGTGCCACTTGAGCCGGATCGTGCCGTGCGGCGACCGCAGCTCGACCGGAGCCTCAGCCTCTCGGGTCTGCAACCACGCTCCTCCCGGACCCCCCGACCTCCGAGACGCCCCGGACGACGATTCCGATCCGCTCCATCCGCCGGGAAGCTAGCGCGTGCGACGGTGGCCGAAGAGCGCGGGGCCGTAGGGGTCGGGAAGCAGCAGCGCGTTCGGCAACCCTGGCAGCTTGCGCGCGATTCCGATCGAGCGCCATGCGGCCCCTCGACCGGCCGCGCTCTCTCTTGCCATCCCCCCTCGGTTCGAGGACCTGCCATTTGATGGCCCGAGTGAGACGCGCGATTCCCCGAGAAGGAAGCCGCGCGTCTCGGAGCCCAGACGAGAAAGGGGCCGCGAGGAATGGATCCTCGCGGCCCCGATGTCCGTGCCTGCGGCGAGCGCAGACGCCGCGTGTTACGCGACGCTGGCCGCGCGCCTCCTCGCCAGCCCGGCGAGTCCGGCCAGCGCCGCGGCGCCCACCAGCGCGTTCCCGGGTTCCGGCGCGTAGGTGATTTCGAGGATCGCGATCGACGGCGTCGTGCCGAGCCCGCCGAGATTGGCGAGCGCCGTCGTCACCAGCGTCAGCGTACCGGCGCCAGTCTCATCGCGGAGGTCGCCGCCGGTCGCCTCGAACGTGATCGGCGCGGGATCCGTCAGCAGCTGGCCGGTCACAGTGACGAAGTTGGTCGTCCACGGATTGGCCGTCAGCGACGACGGGGTGCCGAGAACGATGAAGTTCACGACGCCGCCGGTCCCGACGATCCCGAGCGGAATCGTCACGAGCGGGGTGTCCGAGTTGCTGGTCAGGTACGCGGTGGCATTGAGCCCGCCGAGCCCCGCGTCGACGCCGTCGAAGGTGACCGCGTCGAGCGATCCGTCGGCCAGCGGGTCGCAGCTTGCAACCGCGCCGGCGGCGCCTGCAACCAACGGGATCGGGAACACTTCCGTGGGGCCGAATCCCTGCGCGCAGACTGCGAAGCCGGGGATCAGACCGGCGAGCGGGTTCTCGAGCCGCGAGACGAAGCCGGCAACGACTGCGCCGCCCGGGATCGATGCTTCGCCGCCAGGAATCGAATCCCCGATGCCGGAGCCTGCGAAAACGATCGGCGCGAACGAGCCGACCTGGAGCGTGAGTTCCGCCGAGAACCCGAGCGGCTCCGCCGAGACGGTTGTGGCCATCAGGACGATTCCTGAAACGGCAAGAGTCAGGAGTCTACGCATTTTTGCGACCTCTCTACGAAGGAGCAACCAGCGCCATCCGGGCGCGGCGACCGCTTCTTGTGTGAACTGCTGTGGACGCTGTGGAACCTCGGCGCCGCTCGGGAGACCTCACGCATGAACCACGGAGCGGTGCGTTCCCGTCGGCGCCCCTGCACGCTAGCTCATTCGGAGGGGGGAATGGCAAGTCGAGCCTTCGCGGAGCGCGGTCCGTCTCGAGCGCCCGGCGCGTCCATCCCGTCTTCCCCAAGGGGGCGCTGCCGTCAACTGCACCAGAAAGCGAAGGCCGTGGAGGACGAATCCTCCACGGCCTTCGAAAGCGTGCCCGGACACCCGCTGGGCTCCGAGCTCCATCTGGACCGAGCGCCGCTAGGCGCGCCGCCGTCCGAACGTCGCGAGACCCGCAACGCCCATCCCGACGAGCAGGATCGTGCCCGGCTCCGGGATGAAGTTGATCTCGAGGGTTGCGATCGCCGGCGTCGTCCCGAGCCCGCCGAGATTGGCGAGCGCGGTCGTCACGAGCGTCAGCGTTCCGAAGCCGCTGGCATCGCGGTTGTCGCTGCCGGTCGCCGAGAACGTGATCGGAGCCGGATCCGTCAGCAGCTGGCCGGTCACCGTGACGAAGCCGGTCGTCCACGGGTTGGCCGTCAGAGTCGCCGCGGTTCCGAGAACGAAGAAGTTCACGACGCCGCCGGTCCCGACGATGCCGAGCGGAATCGTCACGAGGGGTGTATTCGAGAAGCTGGTCAGGTAGGCAGTGGCATTGAGACCGCCGAGTCCGGCGTCGACGCCGTCGAAGGTGACGGGATCGAGGAAGCCGTTTGCGAGCGGCGCGCAATCGGCAACCGCGCCGGCGCTGCCGGCGACGGCCGGAATCGGGAAGACCGTCGTCCCGTCGAAGCCCTGCGCGCAGATCGCGAAGCCGGGGATCAAGCCGGCGAGCGGGTTCTCAAGCCGCGAGACGAACCCCGCGATCACCGCGCCACCGGGGATCGAGGCCGTACCGCCGCCGACCGTGTCGCCGACACCGCCGCCGGTGAAGGTGATGGGATCGAACGAGCCGACGGCGACCGTCAGGCTGGCCGTAAACGGCGCCGGTGCCGCCTGAGCCGTGCCTGCAGCCAACAACATTCCAGCAGCCATCAACATCCACTTGGCCGACAACTTGGTCGTCAACATTCGTCGCATGGTCAGACCTCTCTATCGATTAATCGTTTGTTCGTCAGAAAGCGCCCTGGATGATTCCGGGGACGTCTGGACGGTGGCAGACCGCCATCCACGAAGCGGACCCCGGCGCCATGGTGAGCGCTCAGGAATCCAGAGGACCGTTCGAAAGAGTAGGTGGCGGGTTCTCGCGGTTCGTGTCACGGAAAATCGACTCGGAGCCGACATTTCTCTTTCTGCATGTCGCCCCCGAGGGGCAATCTTGTGGACGCCCAGACGGGAGATACGTTCCCGGACCCGATGCGCCCCCCGCCACGGGAGAGCGGAGGTTCTCGCTGATGAACAGGGAAGGATGGGTACGGCGCCGCGCCGTTTCGGCTGCCGCGGCGCTCGTCGCCGTCGCGCTGCTCGCGGCCGGGTGCCGATCGGAGCAGGACCGGTTCGCCGATCACCTGCAGCGAGCCGAGCGATTCGCAGCGGAGCAGGACCTCGACGCTGCCCTCATCGAGCTTCGCAGTGCGCTCCAGCTCTCGCCGAAGGACGCCGGGACCAACGCGAGGATCGCCGACGTCCTGCAACAGCGCGGCGAGAAGCAGGACGCCCTCTTCTACTACCAGGAAGCCTATCGGCTCGATCCGGAACAGCTGGCCGCGAAGCTGGCCGCTGCGGGCCTGTTGCTCCAGGTCGACACGGAGCAGGCGGAGCGCCTCGTCGAAGAGGTCCTGGCGCGGGAACCCGGCAGCGCCGCAGCCTATGCGCGCAAGGCCGAGCTGCAGATGGTGCGCAGCGACGTAGACGGGGCCCTCGCCTCGGTGCTGACCGCCGTCGAGCTGGCACCGGAGAGCGCGGAGCACGCGCTGCTGCTCGGGCGTGTGCACCAGGCTCGGCTGCAGCTCGCCCAGCAGAGCGGCTCGCCAGCCGACGACGCCGTCTTCCTCGCCGCGATCGCGGCGTTCGAGCGATCGGCCGCGCTCTACGAAGAAGACGGGGATCCCAGGCTGGGAGCCGCCGGAGCGGTCCTCGCCCTCTCCGAGCGCGCGCGGACCCTCGCGAGCTGGCCGGAGCACGAGGCGGAGGCGCTCTCGGCTCTCCGCCAGACTCTCGAACGAGCGGAGCAGTCCGGAGATGCGGCCCTCCAGCTCGACGCGCTGCGCGCGGCGCTTGCCTATGCGAGCTTGCGTGGGGATCGCGACCTGCAGGCGGAGTGGCTGGAGAGGGTCCTCGCACTCGCGCCGGACGACCTCGGCACGTGGGCCCGTCTGGCCGATGTCGCGGAACGGCGCGGCGAATCGGCCGAGGCGGTCTACCGGCGACTGCTCGACGCGCGGCCGGACGCTGCCGCGCCGCGCGCGCTGCTGGCCCGCTATCTGGTGGCGAACGGGCGTGCGGAGGAGGGCGTCGCGCTGCTCGAGCAGACCGCCGCCGACGGCATCGAGCCGCCGCTCGCGCTGGCCGCGCTGGCCGAGATCGCGTACGAGAACGGCCGCGAAGACGTCGCCGACGCGGCGGTCGAGCGACTCCAGCGGGAGTTCCCCCGGACGCCGGAGGCCGCCATCGGGCTCGCGACCCGGGCGATGCGGGAGGGTCGGCCGTCCGAGGCGGCCGAGACGCTCCGGAAGGTCCTCGCCGATCGAGAGTGGCCGGAAGGTCTCGCGCAGCTGGCCACCGCGCAGCTGGCCGCGGGCGATCGCGTGGCGGCGATCCAGGCGATCGATCGTGCGCTCGCACTGGCGGGAGGCTTCTGGGCCACCGGGGAGAGGATTCGGCTCGCGATTCGCGCTGCGCAGGCGGACTGGCCGGCGGTGTTGCAAAGCGCGCGCGCGCTCGAGACCAATGGCGTCGAGCTGCGTCCCGACGAGCGGCTCGCGGCCATCACCGCCGCCTACGAGACGGGTCGGGCATCCGCGGCGCGCACGCTGCTGGAGGCGGTGGTCGCGGAGGAGCGGCCCTCGGCTGCCGCCGTGCTGCTGTTCGCGGAACGCGAGGGGCCGAGCCAGCCGGAGCGCGCCCGCGCGCTGCTCGAGACCGCGCAGGTCGAGAGTCCCGCCGACGTCCGGCTCACGGCGGCGATCATTCGCCTCGATCTCGCCGCCGGCGAGACGGAGCGCGCCGAGCAGCGGCTGACCTCGGCCATCGAGGCCGCGCCCGACCGCCCCGTTCCATTGTTGCTGCTGCGCGCGCGTCTGCTCGCGGCGCAGGGCAACCTGGCGGAGGCAAGCGACGTCGCGCTCGAAGTCCTGCGCGCCGATCCGAATCTGCACGGGGCGGCTCCGCTCGCGGCGGCGATCGCCACGGGGGCCGGTCAGGTCGAGCGGGTGCTCGATCTGCTCGCGGAGCGCGACCGCGCCGACGCGCTCGGGAACGAAGCGCTCGAGGCGCTCGCGCGCCTGCAGTTGCAGTCGGGCCAGCGCGCCGCCGCACGGGCGAGCTACGAGAAGCTGCTGATGCGGTCTCCGTCGCGACCGGTGGCGCAGAACGATCTCGCCTATCTGCTCGCCGAAGACGGAGAGGACCTCGACCGCGCGCTCGATCTCGCTCGCCGCGCGCAGCGGGCGCAGCCGAACGACCCGAGCTTCGCCGACACGCTCGGTCTCGTGTACCTCCGCCGCGGGGTTCCCGACGCGGCGCTCGAGCAGTTCCGCTTCGCGCTCCAGTCGCTCCATCCCGAAGCGCCGACGCGCGCGCTCTTCCACCATCACGAAGGACTTGCCCTCGCCGCGCTCGGTCGCGACGACGAGGCTCGCGAGTCGTTCGAGAAGACGCTGGCATTGGCGCCGGGATCCGAGGCGGCGCGCGCGGCTCGCGAGCGCCTGTCGAAGCTGGCGCCGCCCGCCGACACCGATCCCGATACCGAGACAGAGACGTCTCCGTAGGGAGCCGTCTCGTCGGCTGCGCGCTTCTCGAGGCCTCCCGAGGCCTCGGTTGGACGCGCGGCTCGCGATGCGGGATCGTGGGGTCGTGATCGACGTCATCCTCCATCCGGGCCGCGATCGGTCCGTGCGCCGCCGGCACCCGTGGGTGTTGTCGGGCGCCGTCGCGCGCGTCGCAGGCGAAGCCGCCGCCGGCGTGTGGGCCCGCGTGCAGACGGCCGAGGGCGAGACGCTCGGCTACGGCCACTGGTCACCGGCGTCACAGATCCGTGTGCGGATGCTGACGTTCGACAAGGACGCGCCGGACGACGGGCTGGTGGCCGCGCGCATCGAGGCCGCCGTGGCGCGGCGCGCGGCGGATCCGCTGCTCGCCGACACCGACGCGGTCCGGCTGGTGAACAGCGAGGGCGATGGCCTGCCGGGGTTGGTCGCGGACCGCTACGGCGATCTGGTCGTCGTGCGTCTATCGACGGCCGGGATGGATGCCCGCCGGGCGCTCGTCGCCGAAACGCTGCGCGCGGCGACCGGCGCCGCGGCGGGCTTCGAGCGGCCCGACGCCGCCGCGGCGCGCCGCGAGGGCATGGCGGCGCACCAGGCGCCGCTGTGGGGCGACGCGCCGGCGGCGCCCGTCGCGATCACCGAACGCGGCCGGCGCTACTGGGTGGACGCCGGCGGCGGCCAGAAGACCGGCTTCTATCTGGACCAGCGCGATGCGCGCGACCTCGTGCAGCGCGTCGCGCGCGGCCGGCGCGTGGCGGATCTCTTCGCGTACACCGGGGGCTTCGCCGTCGCGGCCGCGCACGGCGGCGCGGCGGCGGTGACCGTCGTCGACAGCTCGGTCGAAGCGCTGGCGATCGCCGAGCGCAACTTCGAACCGTGGCTGGTGTCGCTGCCGCTGCGGCTCGAACGCGACGACGTGTTCCGCTTCATCCGCCGCGACGAGGGCCGCTACGACCTGCTGATCGTGGACCCGCCGCCGCTGGCCCGTCGCCAGGCGGACGTGGACCGCGCCGCGCGCGCGTACAAGGACGTGCTGCTCGGCGCGCTGCGCCTCGCTGCGCCGGACGCGCTGGTGCTCGCATTCTCGTGCTCGCATCACGTCGGGCCGGATCTCTTCCGGAAGGTCGCGTTCGGCGCGTCGCTCGACGCCGGGCGACCGCTCACGGTGCTCGCCGAGCTCGGCGCGCCGACGGACCACCCGGTGGCGCTCGACCATCCGGAGGGTCGCTATCTCAGCGGCCTGCTGCTCCGCGCGTGAACCGGCCCGACATCGACGGCGCGCTATCGCGCGCGCGCGGCTTCGTGCTGGAGCGCGGGGAGACGCTCGACCGCGCGCGACTCGCTGCGGGGATCGGCGACGCGAAGCCGGAGGTGCTGCTGGCCGAACTCCGCGCCGGCGAGCGCGCGGACGGGTCGTTCGCGATCGCCGGGCGCACGGGACTGCCCGGCGCGCTGCTCGCGCTCGCATGCCTGGACGAGGTGCGCGCGTTCACCGCGCCGGAGACGGCGCGGGTGATCGCGCGGATCGAGGGCGTGCAGAACGAGGACGGCTCGTGGGCGCCGGCGCTGGACAGCGACGAGGCCGCGCGCATCGTCGTCACCGGCGTCGTCGCGGGGCTGCTGGCGAAGGCGGCCTGCGCGCGGCCGAAGCCGCTGCGCCTCGCCGGCCGCTTCCTCGCCGAGCGCTGGAGTGCCGAGCGCGTGCAGGGCGGCGACTTCGGCGCGATCGCCGCGTTCGCGTGCTTCTTCGCCAATGCCGGCATGGAGCTCGCCGACGAAGGCCTCCAATGGTGTGGCCGCGAGCTCGAGCGCGGCTACCGCACCGGCCGGCTGACGCCGCTGCAGACCGCTCGCGTGCTGATGCTGTGCGACGCGTACTCGTTGCCGGGGGCGCGGCTCGCCGTGACGGACGTGATCCTGTCGCTGCTCGCCGGCCAGGCGGACGACGGCGGCTGGCTCCCCGTCTCGAGCGATCGCGAGCTGCGCGTCAACGCGACGATCGAGGCGGCGATCGCGATGCAGCGCTTCGGGCGGCTCGGGTAGCGCCGCTTCGCCGGCACGTCCCGCTTGCGCACACGCGGCGCCGGCGGCAGCATCCCGGGTCCTCTCGCCGGCTCCGTCGAGCCGCCTGACCCAGGAGCTGCCGATGCTGAACCTCGCCGCGCTGCACGAAGCGATCGCCGCCGCGATCCCGGATCGCGAATGCCTCGTCTTCGGACCGCGCCGCTTCACGTGGGCCGACATCCACGACCGCACGCGCCGGCTCGCCGCGGTGCTGCGCGCGCACGGGCTCGGCTGCCATCGCGAGCGCGGCGCTGCCGGCGGTTCCGGCAAGCCGCTCGAGAACTGGGAGAGCGGGCAGGACCACGTCGCGCTCTACATGTACAACGGCAACGAATACCTCGAGGGCATGCTCGGCGCGTACAAGGCGCGCTGCGCGCCGTTCAACGTCAACTACCGCTACGTCGAGGAAGAGCTGCTGTACCTGCTCGACAACGCCGATGCGCGCGCGGTGATCTACCACGCGAGCTTCGCGCCGACGCTCGCCCGCCTGCGCGATCGGCTGCCGAAGGTGAAGCTGTGGCTCGAGGTCGACGACGTGCCGGAGCAGCCCGGCCATCCGGCCGGCGGCGCACCGCAGCTACCGGGCACGCTCGCGTACGAGCGCGCACTCGCGGACGCGCAGCCCGAGCCGCCGGTGGGTCTCTCGCCGGACGATCTCTACATCCTCTACACGGGCGGCACGACCGGCATGCCGAAGGGCGTGCTGTGGCGGCAGGAGGACATCTTCCTCGGCGCGATGGGCGGGCCCGCGCCGCCGCGCACGATCGAGGAGGCCGTCGAGCGCGCGAAGGCCGGCGGCATCCGTTCGCTGCCGGCGCCGCCGTTCATGCACGGCGCCGCGCACTGGGTCGCGTTCAACGTCTGGTCCGTCGGCGGCACCATCGTCGTGCCGGCAAACCCGCGCCGCCTCGATCCCGACGAGATCTGGTCCACGATCGAACGCGAGAAGGTGAACCTGATGACGATCGTCGGCGACGCGTTCGGCCGCCCGCTCGTCGACCAGCTCGCGAAGAAGCAATACGACCTCTCGTCCTTCGTACTGATGACGTCGGGCGGCGCGATCCTCACGGCGGGCCTCAAGGACGAGTTCCTGCGCCACCTGCCGAAGATCCGGATCCTCGACGCGCTGGGCTCGTCCGAGAGCGGCGCGCAGGCGTCGCAGTTCACCGAGGCGGGCGGCAAGAAGGCGACGACCGGCGACTTCGCGGTGGCGCCGGGCAACCTCGTGCTGAAGGAGGATCTCTCGGGCCTCGTCGATCCGGGCTCCGACGAGATCGGCTGGCTCGCGCGCGAGGGCCACATCCCGCTCGGCTACTACAAGGACGCCGAGAAGACCGCCAAGACCTTCCCGGTCGTCGGCGGCAAGCGCTACGCCGTGCCGGGCGATCGCGCGCAGCTCGGCGCGGACGGTGCGCTGAAGCTGCTCGGCCGCGACTCGGTGACGATCAACTCCGGCGGCGAGAAGATCTTCGCCGAGGAGGTCGAGCACGCGCTGAAGCATCACCCGGACGTGTACGACTGCGTCGTCGTCGGCACGCCGCACGAGCGCTGGGGCCAGCAGGTCACCGCGCTCGTCAAGCTCCGCGAAGGCCGCCACGTCGACGAAGCCGCGCTGCGCGCCGCCGCCGCCGAACACGTCGCCGGCTACAAACTCCCCAAGGCCTTCGTCTTCGTCGACGAACTCGTCCGCGCCCCCAGCGGCAAAGCCGACTACCGCTGGGCCCAGAAAACCGCCCTCGCCGCCCTCGCCGCCAACTGACGGCGTCAAGAAAGGGGCCGGGTTGAAACGTCAACTTTTCGCTGACCCGGAGGGACGCCTGTGATGGAGATCCTGCGCACCCCCGACGAACGCTTCGCCGACCTGCCGGGCTTCGCGTTCGAGCCGCACTACCTCGACTGGAACGGCCTGCGCGTGCACTACCTGGACGAGGGCCCGCGCGACGGCCAGCTTGTGCTGCTGCTGCACGGCGAGCCGACCTGGTGCGCGCTGTACGCCGGGGTGATCCCGAAGCTCGCGGCGGCCGGCTATCGCTGCATCGCGCCCGACTACGTCGGTTTCGGACGCAGCGACAAGGTCGTCGACGACGGCTGGTACGTCGCCGAGCGTCACATGGAGTGCTGCGCGCACGTACTCCGCAGTCTCGACCTGCGCGACGTCGCGCTGGTCGTCCAGGACTGGGGCGGGCCGATCGGACTGCGGCAGGCGGTCGACATGCCGGAGCGCTTCGCGCGGATCTTCCTGCTGAACACGTGGCTGCACCACGCCGGCTTCGTCTACACCCCGATGATTCGCGGCTGGCGCGAGGCCGCGACGGATCCTGCAAAGATGGGCGGCGACATGCCGTGCGGGCGCGTGGTGGCCGGTACGCTGCAGCGGCCCGGGCACGACCTCGCGGCGGTGCAGGCGCTGTACGACGCGCCGTTTCCGGACATCCGCTACAAGGCCGGCCCGCGTCGCTTCCCGTGGTTCCTGCCCTATGCGGAACCGGACGCCGGCAACGCCGCCGATCAGCAGCGCTGCTACGAAGCGCTGCCGAAGCTCGGGCTGCCGATCCACGTAGCGTTCGCCGATGCCGATCCGATCTTCGCGTGGGAGTGGGCCGAGCGCTGGGCCGCGGGCCTTCCGGGCGCAACGCTCGACCGGATCGCGGGCGCCGGGCATTTCGTGCAGCAGGACGCGCCGGACGATCTCGCGCAGATCCTGCTCACGCGCCTCGCGGGAGGCTGAGCGGCGGCTGCTACCCGCCCGGCTGCAGCGTCCGCTCGAGCCGCGACACGTCGAAGCCCTGTGCGCGCGCCTTGGAGAGCAGTTCCCGGTACAGCGCGTCGTCGATCTGCGGCGTGCGCGACAAGATCCACAGATACTCACGCTCCGGATGCCCGACGACGGACCACTGGTAGTCCGGATCGAGCGCGAGCACCCAGTAGTCGCCGCTGAACGGCCAGAAGAAGCGCACCTTCAGCCGGGCGTTCGTCTCGTCGACGGCCCACGCCACGCCGTCCACGCCGCGTTCCTTGCCGTCGAGTCCGCCCGAGCGGCAGCGGTTCTTCACGGTGATGCGCCCGTCGTCACGCGCTTCGTAGGTCGCGGTGGTCGCCGCGCAGCCGGCCTGGAAGCGGTGCGGGAAGCTCGCGATCTCGTACCAGGTGCCCGCGTAGCGATCGAGATCGACGCGCGGCACCGTCTGCGGCGGCGACGACGCGCCGTTCCCGCCGGCGCACGCGAGTGCGGTCAGCAGCGCGAGCACGCCCGCGATCGCTCCGGGTCGGATCCTGCGGCGCATCGCACCCCCCGTGCGCGGGGCTTAGCGTCCCGCGGGCTCGGCGGCCAGCGCGTCGCCGAGCGCGTCGATCCGCGCGGCGTTGGCGCCGAGGTCGCCCTGCCCATCGCGCGACTTCGAGCGCACGTCCACCACCGAGCCGCCGTCCGCCGGGCGGATG
This sequence comes from Myxococcota bacterium, assembly GCA_039794265.1. GTDB lineage: Bacteria > Myxococcota_A > UBA9160 > UBA9160 > PR03 > CAADGG01. Next base: position 87,946 of record JBDIVR010000007.1, on the reverse strand, counting down.
CGGATCGCGATGTCGTCGACGAAGCGGAAGATCCGCGATGTCTCGCGCGCCTCGATGTAGCCGCGAGCCGGATCCGACTGCACGAGGTTCCAACCCAGCGAGGCGACGGCAACCTGCACGCGCTCGTAGGCTTCCGCAGGCGGCACCGGCAGGCGGATCGGTGCGAAGTCGGGATAGCCCGCGCGCTGGAGCGCCTCGAACGCGGGGTCGTAGCCCATGTCGCGACCGCGATTCGCGTCATCGCGCGCGGCAGCCTCGAACACCGGCGGATCGCTCGGATCGGTCGTGATGTCGTTGATGCGCGGCAGGTCGCGGCCGGGCAGCGCGCCGGCCAGCAGCGTCAGCAACAGCACCGCGCCGATGCCGACGGCGAACCACGCGCGGCCGCGCCCCGCGACACCGCCGCGCGTCACCCCCAGCCCGATGCCGCCGAGCACGAGGCCGATCAGGCCGAGCAGGCTTCCGAGCAGGAACAGCGTGAACGCCTTCATCGGCAGGATCGCGCCGACGTTGGCGAGCAGCGGCCCGCCGACGACGAGTAGCGCCGCCGCGGCGCCGACGAAGGCCGCGAACGTGGCGACGCGGGACGGGCGCGTGCTGGGCACGGTGGGGCCTCCGGTGCAGGGTGGGCGCACGATACCACGCGGCGCGCGCGCTGCGGCGCTCGTGATAGGATGGGCCCGGTTCGCGCCCGGACGCGTGCGGGTCCGGCGGCGGCCGGCCGCGGTCGGCCGCGGGCTGGTCCCGCGTCGCTGGGATCCGCACCGCGGTGTACCCGCCGCAACCCGGCGCACGCCCCGTGCGGGAAAAGTTGACGAACGAACCCGGCCCCTTTCTTGACGGGGCGGAGGAGGCGATGTGAGGCTGGAGCGGCGGGGGGCGGTGGCGGTGGTGACGTTGGATCGGCCGGACGCGCTGAATGCGCTGGATCGGGCGAGCCTCGAGGCATTGCGGGCGCGCGTGGCGGAGGTGGCGGCGGACCGGACGGCGCGGGCGCTCGTGGTGACCGGGGCCGGGCGCGCGTTCGCCGCGGGTGCGGACATCGCAGAGATGCGTCGGCTCTCGCCGCTCGACGCGGAGGCGTTCAGCCGGCTCGGCCACGAGGCGCTCGCCGCGCTCGAGGCGCTGCCGATCCCGACGATCGCCGCCGTCAACGGCTTTGCGCTCGGCGGCGGCTGCGAGCTCGCGCTCGCGTGCGACTGGATCTACGCGTCGACCAAGGCCCGCTTCGGTCAGCCCGAAGTGACGCTCGGCCTGCTGCCCGGCTTCGGCGGCACCAGCCGCCTGCTGCGCCGCGTCGGTCCGGCGTGGGCGAAGGAGCTGGTGCTCGGCGGCGAGCCCATCGATGCCGACACCGCTCTGCGCATCGGACTCGCGAACCGCGTCTTCGATCCCGACGCGCTGCTGGGCGCCGCCGTCGCCGCCGGCGAGAAGATCGCCGGCAAGGGCCCCGTCGCGGTGTCGCTCGCGAAGCGCGTGCTGCACGAAGCGCAGGACGCCGATCAGCGCGTCGCCAACGCGCTCGAGCAGCAGGCCTTCGGGCTGGTGTTCGCGAGCGAGGATCGCGGAGAAGGAATGGACGCGTTCCTCGAGAAGCGCCCGCCGGCGTTCAAGGGGCGCTGACCGGCGCGGTAGCGCCGCTCCCTAGGCCGCGAACCCCCGCACGTACGGCAGCGAGTCCGCCGTCGCGTCGATGGCGTCGCCGCCGGCGAGCAGCACCGCCGTCGCGTCCCACGCGCCTTCGAGGAGCTGGCGGCGCGCGCCGTCCGGCATCGCGACGGCCTGCGAGCCGAGCGTCGACGTAATCGTGCCGGCCGCGAGGTCGAGCACCAGCGCCTGCTGCGGGTCGAGATCCACCGACTCCATCAGCCGCTCGAGCTCGGCGCGCGGCAGCGTCACGCACGGCAGGCCCATCGCGACGCAGTTGCCGAAGAAGATCTCGGCGAACGACTCGCCGACAAAAGCCTGGAACCCGAAGCGCCACAGCGCCTGCGGCGCGTGCTCGCGCGACGAGCCGCAGCCGAAGTTGCGGCCGACGAGCAGGATCGACGCGCCGGCGAAGCGCTCGTCGTCGAGCGCGTGGTTGCCCTTGGCCTGGATCCGGTCGTCCTCGAACGCGTGCTCGCCGATGCCGTCGAAGGTCACGCAGCGCAGGAAGCGCGCCGGGATGATGCGATCGGTGTCGATGTCGTCGCCGCGCAGCACGCAGCCGCGCCCCTCGACGCGCTCGACCTTGGCGTCGCTGCTCATCACAGCTCCTCCCGCACGTCGACGACGTGCCCGCGGATGGCAGCCGCCGCCACCATCGCCGGCGACATCAGCAGCGTGCGGCCGGTCGGCGAGCCCTGGCGGCCCTTGAAGTTGCGGTTGCTGGTGGACGCGCACAGCTCGCGGCCGCGCAGCTTGTCCGGGTTCATCGCGAGGCACATCGAACAGCCGGGCTCGCGCCAGTCGAAGCCGGCCGCGCGAAACACGGCCGGCAGCCCCTCGGCCTCCGCCTGGCGCTGCACCTCCTGCGACCCGGGCACGACGAAGGTTCGCACGCCCGGCGCCACCGTGCCGAGCTTCGCGACGCGCGCCGCTTCGCGCAGATCCGAGATCCGCCCGTTGGTGCACGAGCCGATGAACGCGACGTCGATCGGGGTGCCCGCGATGGGCCTCCCCGGCTCGAGCTCCATGAACGCCAGCGCTTCCTCGATTCCGGCGCGCTCGTCGGCGGGCACGTCGGCGGGGAAGGGGATCGGCTCGTCGACGCCGACCGACTGCCCCGGCGTGATGCCGAATGTGACGGTCGGCGCGAGCCGCGCGCCGTCGAGTGTGACGCGGTCGCCGTACACCGCATCCGGATCGCTCGCGATCCCGCGCCACCACTGCACCGCGCGCTCGAACGCCGCGCCCTGCGGCGCGAACTCGCGCCCGCGCAGGTACGCGAAGGTCGCCTCGTCCGGGTTGATGTAGCCGCAGCGCGCGCCGCCCTCGATCGACATGTTGCACACGGTCATGCGCTCTTCGAGCGTCATCGCCTCGATCACCGGGCCGGCGTACTCGTACGCGTAGCCGATGCCGCCCTTGACGCCGAGTTTGCGGATGATCGCGAGGATCACGTCCTTCGCGTAGACGCCCGGCGACAGCTTTCCCGTCACTTCGATGCGTCGGACGCGCGGGCGCGCCATCGCCAGGCACTGCGTCGCGAGCACGTCGCGCACCTGGCTCGTGCCGATGCCGAACGCCACCGCGCCGAACGCGCCGTGCGTCGATGTGTGCGAGTCCCCGCACGCGATCGTCATGCCCGGCTGCGTGAGCCCGAGCTCCGGCCCGATCACGTGCACGATGCCCTGCTTGCCGCTGCCCGGCCCGAAGAACGCGATGCCGTGCTCGGCGCAGTTGCGCTCGAGGTGCTGGAGCATCTCTTCGGCCAGCGCATCGCCGAGCGGCCGGGCCTGCGAGTCCGTCGGGATGATGTGGTCGACCGTCGCGAACGTGCGGTCCGGCCGGCGCACGCGCAGGCCGGCCTTATGACCCAGCGGGCCAGCGGCTGCGCCGCCTGCGTCCCGAAGGGCGGCGAACGCCTGCGGGCTCGTGACCTCATGGATCAGGTGCAGGCCGATGAAGAGCTGGGTCTGCCCGCTCGGCAGCTCCCGGACGGTGTGCAGGTCCCATACTTTATCGAGCAGCGAACGTCCCATGATCCGACGGGGGATAGCATCCGGCCCGCGGGGTCGGGAGGCCGGCGCGCGGCGCGGACGGCGCCCGACCGCGCGGGCGAGCGCCGGCCCCGGCGGCTACGGTCCCGCGCCATGAAACTCGCCCATACCGCCTACGTCCCCGAGGGAGACGGCCCGTTTCCGACCATCCTGGCGCTGCACGGCTTCGGCGCCAACGCCAACGACCTGCTCGGTCTCGCGCCGTTCCTGCACGGCGGCCAGGCCCAGATGATCTGCCCGCAGGGTCCCATCGGCGTCGGCATGCCGGACCGGCCCGGCGTCGTCATCGGCTTCGCGTGGTTCCCGATTGGACCGGACCAGCCCGGGACGGCCGCCGACGTCGGCCGCGCGTCCGAACAGCTCGGCGCCTTCGTCGACGAAGCCCTCGAGCGCTACCCGGTCGACCGCCGCAAGATCGTCCTGCTCGGCTTCAGCCAGGGCGGCGTCATGGCCTACGACCTCTTCCTGCGTCAGCCGAGCCGCTTCGCCGGCCTCGCCGCCATCTCGTCGTGGCTGCCGCCGGAGCTCACCGATGCCGTCCCGCCCAGCGACGAACACAAGAACCTGCCGGTCCTCGTGCTGCACGGCACCGAGGACCCGATGATCCCCGTCGACCGCGCCCGCGAGTCCCGCGACGCCCTGCTCCGCTACGGCGTCTCCGTCAGCCACCGCGAGTTCGAGATGGGCCACGAAATCTCCCCCGACGCCCTCCGCGCCCTCGTCGAGTGGATGGAGCAGAAGGTCGTCAGCCCCATCCAGCTGCTCTGACGCGGCGGAACGAGGGTGGCGTCAAGAAAGGGGCCGGGTTGAAACGTCAACTTTTCCCATCGGGAAAAGTTGACGTTTCAACCCGGCCCCTTTCTTGACGCCCGCGGAGCCGCCGGGCGCTTCGCTAGACTGCGACCGCCCGCTGGCCTCGACCGGGGTGTAGCTCAGTGGCTAGAGCCTGAACTTTGGGTGTTCAGCGTCGTGGGTTCGAATCCCACCACCCCGACCAGCGGTGTGTTCGCCTCCCGCCCACCTCCCCGCACCGTAGGGCGATTCTCGGAAACCCGGTCAGCCGATCTCGAGCAGCTTCGCCATCTTGCGGGGTTGTCGGATCAGGTCGGCGAGCGTGTAGCGATCGAGAGAGGCGAGGAAGGCCTCGAGCGCTTCGTCGAAGGCCCCCTGGAGGCCGCACGCCGGCTCGATCACGCAACGCCCATCACCGCGGAAGCAATCCACGAGAGCGAGATTCTCTTCGGTCCGTCGGACCACGTCGCCGACCCCGATCCGAGCCGCCGGCTGCGCCAGGCGGATTCCTCCGCCCCGGCCCCGGACCGTCGACACGAAGCCGAGGGCGCCGAGCTGCCGGACCACCTTCCGGACATGGCCGCGCGAGATGCCATAGGTCTCGGCGATCTCCTCGATCCGGCCGGTCCGCTCCGGCCGTACGGCCAGATACATCAGCACGCGGAGGCTGTAGTCCGTGAATCGGGTCATCTGCATGGGAATCCCGAGTGTAAGAGGCCCCCGATGGCGCGGAAAGCCCGAGGCCGGGCGGATCGCCGCTTGCCGTAAAGAGCGATATAGTTTAGTTCTTTCGTGGGCAGCCCAGCTCCGGCCGTACGCCGGACTTCCGAGGGACCTTCGTGACGATCCCCTTCGTGACGATCCAGATGACGGCCGCGCTGATCAGCTTCGCCGGGATCACGCTGGTGGCCGGCATCTTCCTCGTCGTCGCGCAGCGCTCGCGCCACGACGAACCCTACGCGGTCGTCCAGCCCCGCGCCTACCGGCTGCGCAGCCGGCTGTTCGTCCTGCTTCTGCTCGGCGGCCTGCTCGTCGCGGCTGTGACCCTCTTCGATCTTCCGTACTCCCGCGCAGAGGCGGTACGCGATCCGCTCCTCGTCGATGTGACGGCACACCAGTGGTACTGGGAACTCAGCCGGCAGTCGGTGGAGGCGCACCGCCCGGTTCTCTTCCGGGTCGGCAGCGTCGACGTCAACCATGGGTTCGCCATCTATGACGGCGACCGGCGCTTGATCGCCCAGGTGCAGGCCATGCCGGGCTACATCAACGAACTGGTCGTCGCCTTCGATCGCCCAGGGACCTATCAGATCCTGTGCCTCGAGTACTGTGGTCTCGTTCATCACGCGATGATGGCGTCGATCGAGGTCCTGGCTCCGGTCGCGGGATCGGAGCGGTTCTGATGTCCACTTCCGCAGAAGCGCATCCCCGTCGTCCCGAGTCACTGGTCTGGCTCTACCTCGCCGTCGTCGGCATCGTGGTCGTTGCGATGATGGGAGTCGGTCTCGTGATGCGCATGGGTCAGGCGGGACTTCTGCAACTGTCTCCGCAGTGGTTCTACCGGTTCCTGACGATGCACGGGGTCGGCATGGTCGGCATCTCCGGAATCGGCGGTGCAGCCATTCTCTACCACTTCCTGTCCGCCCACGTGGACCTCTCGCGCAAGGTCTTCCTCGCGAACCTGATCTTCTTCCTCGTCGGAGCGGTGCTGCTGCTCGGCACCAGTCTCTTCGCCGGCTACGCCGGTGCGTGGACGTTTCTGTACCCGCTCCCGCAACACTCGATGGGGCAGTGGACGCCGATCGCTGCCGCGCTCCACCTGGCCGGTCTCGCGCTCGTCGGTGTCGGCTTCCTGCTCTTCCATCTCGATACCGGCCGAGCGATCCTCGGCCGCTACGGGTCGCTCGCGAACGCGCTCGGCTGGCCCCAGCTCTTCCGAGGATCCGCTGCGGATCCCCCTCCGGCGACGGTGGTCGCCGCCACGATGGTGCTGATCGTGAACGTGCTCGGATTGGTCAGCGGTGCATCGATCATCGTGATGTCGATCGTGAGCCTGTTGGCGCCCGCGTTCACGATCGACCCGCTGCTCGCGAAGAACATGATCTACGTGTTCGGTCACATCTTCATCAACGCCACGATCTACATGGCCGTGACGGCGGTCTACGAACTCCTGCCGATCCATACGGGTCGGCCGTGGAAGGTCAACCGGGTGTTCCTGGCGGCCTGGAATGCCTCTGCCCTCTTCGTCGTGATCGTCTATCCGCACCACCTCTTGATGGATTTCGCGCAGCCGACGTGGCTGCACGTCGTCGGCCAGATCATCTCGTATGCCAGCGGCTTTCCGATCCTCGTCGTCACGGCTTTCGGCGCGCTGACTCTGGTCCATCGCTCCGGAATCCGATGGACAGCAGCGAGCGCGTTCCTGTTCCTCTCGATGTTCGGCTGGTCCGCCGGTGTCGTCCCGGCCGTCGTCGATGGCACGATTGCCGCGAACCAGGTGCTGCACAATACGCAATGGGTGCCGGGCCACTTCCACTTCTACCTGGTCCTCGGTCTGCTCTCGATGTTCCTGGGTTTCGCGTTGCACTTCTCGTCGCAGCGCGGCGACGCGGTGGCCGATCGCGTGGGCTTCTGGATCTATGCGATCGGCGGCCTCGGCTTCACCTGCCTCTTCCTCGCCGCCGGAGCCTCGAGTGTGCCCCGGCGCTGGGCTGCGCACCTGGCCGATTGGCAGGGTTTTGCCGCCGCCGGGTCCGTCTTCGGGGCGGGCGTCCTGGTGGCCACCATCCTGCTCGTCGCGCGCATCGCCGTTCGTGCCAGACGGCCCGCTTGAGGCGATGATGCCGCGAGCTGCGACTGCGGTCGTCGTCGCTGCGGGAATCGCCGGATTCGCGCTCGCGACCGACGGGTTCCGCGTCCTCACGAGCGAGGGAGCACGCCGCCACGCGGTGGCGCGGTCGCCCCGGGTGCTCCCCGAGGTCCTCCTCGAGGACCAGAATGGATCGGCGTTGCGGTGGGCGGATCTCCGCGGGCAGCCCGTGCTCGTCGAGTTCGTGTACACGACCTGCCCCGACGTGTGTCAGCAGATGCTTTCGGAGTTTCGCGCACTCGTGGAGACGGCGAGTTCCATGGGGATCGACGATCGCGTGCACTTCGTCAGCGTCAGCTTCGATCCCGAGCGCGACACGGTGTCGCAGCTGCGCGCGGTCGCCTCCTACTACGGTGCGGACGGGCAGCGCTGGCGCTTCGCTCGCATCGGCGATCCGGCCGCGCTCCAAGAGACGCTCGACGCCTTCGGGATCGTCGCGTTGCCGGCGGCGGGCGGGGGCTTCGAGCACAACGCGGCCATCCACGGTCTCGATGCGGAGGGCCGCCTCGCCCGCATCGGCGACATCACCGCTGCGCGAGAGATGCTCACATGGGCGGATGGCCGATCCGGATCCGAGTAGCCGCGGCCGTCGCCTCGTGGGCGGCGGTGGCGGTGGTGTGGCGGCGGCCTCTCGAGGCCGCGATGGTGCTGCACGCGCTCGTCCAGCTACCGCTGTTGGTCGCGGCGGGAGCCCTGCTGGTCCCGCGACCGGCGCCGGCGGTCCGTACGTCCGCGCATCCCTATGCGCCTGCCGCGCTGCTCGTTGCCCTGTTCACGAGCGCGCTCTGGATGCTCCCGCGTCTTCTCGACGGCGCGCTGGGAGATCCGGCGCTCGAGACGGCGAAGCTTCTGAGTCTGCCGTTTCTCGTCGGTGTGCCGCTGCGCTGGAGCTGGCCCCGCCTCACGCCGCTGGCGCGGTCCTTCGTGGTGGCAAATGCGTTCTCGATGCTGCTGACGCTCGGCTGGCTCTACCACGCGGCCCCCATGCGGGTCTGCAACTCCTACCTTCGCGAGGAACAGCAGCAGCTCGGTACAGCGTATCTCGTGTTGGGAGCACTCCTCCTCGTCGCGCTGCTTCCGCGGCTCTTCTCGGGCCGAGAGAGCGAACACGCGCACGCAAGGCATCAGGTGGCTTCGAAGACCACCCGCGGCCGTACGGCCCGCCCGCTCGCCAGTGCGTCGAAGGCGTCGTTCCCCTGCTCCAGCGGGTAGTCGGGGCCGGCCATCTCCTCGAGCCGGAGCGTCCCGTGTTGCGCCAGCTCGAACAGCTTCGGAAAGTCGCGCGCTGGGTCCGCAGACCCATGGATCGAGCCGTGCAAGGACCGGCCGAGCAGGAGCGAGATCATCGGCACGCGAATCTCCTCCGTGTAGCTCGGGAGCCCGACCACGACGGCGCGACCCCCCGGCGCCAGCGCGTCGAAGGCCTGCCGAGCGACCGCGCCGTTTCCGACGGCCTCGATCGCCAGATCGACGCCGCCCTCCGTGAGAGCATGGATCGCGGCGACGGAGTCCCCCTCGTCGGGCGAGACGAGATCAGTAGCCCCCAGCTCCCGGGCCAGTCGCAGCCGCGCGCGGTTCGGGTCGATCGCGACGATGCGCGCCGCGCCGGCGATGCGCGCGCCCTGGACCGCCGAGAGGCCCACGCCCCCACAGCCGAAGACCGCAACGCTCTCGCCCCAGCGCGCTGCGCCGGTGATCACGGCGGCCCCGAAGCCCGTCGTCACGCCGCAGCCCACGAGACACGCGGACCGGAGCGAAAGACCCCGCGGCACGGGGATCGCGCAGCGCTCGCCGACGACGACGAGCTCCGACAGGCCCGAGATGCTCATGTAGCGGCCGAGGGCCTTGCCGCCGAGCGAGAGCGACCCGTCGGCGGCGTTCGTCCGCATCGCGGCGCACAGGTGTGTCCGCCCGGCGCGACAGGCGCGGCAGCTCCCGCAGCGGGGAACCCAGGCGATCACGACGGGCTCGCCGACCGCGAGCTGCACGACGCCCGCTCCGACCGCCTCGATGACACCCGAGGCTTCGTGCCCGAGCACGACGGGGAAGGTGATTCCTTCCCCCGTCCGCCACGCGTGCAGGTCGCTCGCGCAGATCCCGCACGCGGCCATGCGCACGCGCACCTCGCCCGGGCCCGGCGCGCGCACCGCAACCTCTTCGACGCGCAGTGGCGCTGCTCGCTCGAACGCCACTGCCGCCCGCGCCAACACACGATCGCCGGAGTCCGGAGTCATCGAGTCACGCCTCGCTCGCCACTACGAGCGCCACCAACGGAGTGACGGCCACGCGAACGGCTTCCGAGCAGAAGGCCCAGGAGCGCCCATCGAAGAGAGCACCGAGATTCGTGAATCCCCATCCGATCAGCCCGATTCCGGCGAGCAGCGCTGCACTGCCCGACACGCCTGCGAGGAAGCTGAGCGCGATGGTAGCCACGACGAGCAGCGCGAACTGGACGACGGCGTAGTGGCCGAGCTCCGCGGGATAGCGGCGGTCGAACCGATGCGCGCCTTCTTCGACGGCAGGGGGCGGCTGGAAACCGCCGAGCTCCTCGGGAAACCACCCGGGCGGCTTCAGGAACACGAGGATCTTGTCCCGGAGGCTTCGCGTGCGGCGTGCCGTCTGGAAGAGCTCGCCCCAGTAGTGGAGATTCGCCCAGACCGGACTCCAGCTCGCCAGCGGCTTGGTGATCCCGTAGGCGACCGCCTCGTGCTCCCTCTCGAACGTCCCGAACAGGCGATCCCAGACGATCAGGGTCCCGCCGTGATTGCGATCGATGTAGATCGGATTCCGTCCGTGGTGCACGCGGTGATGAGACGGTGTCACCAGCACCTCTTCCAGAGGACCGAGCGTCCCGATGAGCCGCGTGTGGAGCCAGAACTGATAGATCGTATTGAGAGACGCGCAGGCCAGGAACACGACGGGCGGGAACCCGAGCAGCGCCAGCGGCCAGTAGAAGATCGCCCCGAAGAAAGGCTGGAGCGTGCTCTGCCGGAGGGCGACCGAGAGGTTGTAGTCCTCGCTCTGATGGTGGACCACGTGCGCGGCCCACAGGAAGTTCACCTCGTGGCTCAGTCGGTGGAACCAGTAGCACGCGAAATCCACGCCGAGCAAGCACGCGATCCACGTGATCGCCCGATCCGCGGGCAGGTCGGCGACGCGCAGCGTCGCATGGATCCCCACGTAGCCGGCGACGATCGTGCCCTTCGCGAGCAGCAGGACGAGCTGCATCAACATGCTCGTGCTGACGTTGCTGATCGCATCGTTCAGCCGGTAGTCCCGTCGATGTCGACGACGGGAGACCCAGAGTTCGAGGCCCATCAGCAGGAAGAAGAAGGGCCCAGCCAGCAGCAGGTAGTCGCGTTCCATCCGTCAGACCTCCGGCGCATCGCCCGTGGTGAGAGAGGGGAGGGCGTGACCGCGGCGCGTCCGCGTTTCCAGCAGATGGCGTTCACTCGGCTCCATGGACGTCTCGCCCCTGGCTCTTCCACCACGGCTCGCGCAGCGCGCGCCGGAGGATCTTCCCGACGCCGCTCTTCGGGAGCTCCGGGAGAACGTCGATCGCCTTCGGCACCTTGAAGCGCGCCAGGCGTTCGTTGCAGAACGCGATCAGGTCCTCGGGCCCCGCGGTGTGCCCGGGACGGAGCGTCACGGCAGCCCGGATCGCCTCGCCCCACTTCGCGTCAGGAACCGCGAACACGGCGCACTCCGCCACGGCCGGGTGCTCCGCCAGGGCGCCCTCGACCTCCGCCGGGTACACACAGCCGTAGGGGCTTATGCGTGCGGTGAAAGATCGTGCCGGCGGTCAGCGAGGCCTGGTCGCGACACGACCGGCACTGCTCGAGTCGCCGCGTCTGGATCGTCACACTCCCACGTCCGCCGCAGCGGGGGCACACGAAGCCCTCCGGCCAGCGAAGCGTGCCCAGGAACTCCACGCACGCCGCCTCGTCCGGGAATCTCTCCATCCACTCCACGATCGTCTGCGGTCCCTTGGCTTCCTGCATCGCTCGCCCCGCCGTGACAGCCGCGGCCACGAGCTGAGACAACGGAATCGGTGGATGGTTGCGTTCGTCGGCGGTCGCGGATAACATGCAATTCACTGCGTATTCACATGGCGTATTCACATGGAGTTTGCCGTGCCCATCCACATCGAAGACATCCAGTCGCTGACCGAGTTCCAGCGCACCACGCGCGAGTCGATCGCGCGGCTGAAGAAGACTGGGCGGGCGGCGGTGCTGACCGTCAACGGCCAGGCCGAGATCGTGGTCCAGGACGCGAAGTCCTATCAGCACCTGCTCGCCCGCGCCGAGGAAGCGGACCGGCTGATGGAGCTGCGCCGCGGCATCGCCGACTATCGCGCTGGCCGGGGCCGCGACATCGATGAGGCGCTCGGCGAACTCGAAGCCCGCCATCTCGGGACGGCGAAGCGCCGGGGTGCGCGTCCCGGGGCATGAGCCGCAAGATCGTCATCACGCCGACCGCCGAGGCCAATCTCGACGACATCCTCCACTTCATTGCCCTCGACAGCCCGACAGCGGGGAGGCGTTTCGTCACCGGCCTCAGCGGCAGGATGAAGGCGCTTGCCACCCTGCCGGAGCGTTGTCCGCGGGCCCCCGAGGACGGCCTCGACGGCCTGGAGATTCGCCACCTGATCTACGGTCGGTACCGCGTCCTGTTCACCGTCGATGCCGATCGGGTCATCATCCTGCAGGTCCGTCACGGCGCCCGTTTGCCGGCGACGAAGGATTGACGCCAACCGCACCCGCTCTCGCGGGTGTACCGTTCATCGAGTGCCCTCACCATCGACGCCTGCGTCGCCCCGGGCGCAGGGCCGCCCGCCTGCCGCGCCGGCACCCGTCGCGACAATCGGGCCCGCCGCCGAAGTGCCACTGGGCGCGGCGGCCGTCAGGCGTTTCTATGTCCGATCCGTGAGATCCTCGCGGGAAGCTCCGTCAGCCGGCCAGCATCAGTGCCAGGGACGACAGCATGCCGCGGCCCTGGATGGCGTCCCAGTGCTCGGCGAGTCGTCCGTCCTCGACCCGGAACAGGTCCATCGCGGTGAATCGCAACGACACCCACCCGTCGATGCGCGCTTCGGTGTGGGCGAGCACGTGATCGCCTTCGGCCAGCAAGAGCACGATCTTCGTCGTCGACGTCGCGCGGAGGCGGCGCTGGGTCCGCTCGAGACCGCGGAAGTACGCGAGGAATCCCTCGATCCCCTGTCCGGCCGATGGGTTGTGCTGGATGTAGTCCGGCCGGAGCAGTTCGTGCGCCAGGTCGAAACGGCGCTTTCCGATGACTTCTTCGAAGAGCCTTCGGACCAGGCGCTTGTTGCTCTCGAGCGGGGATTCGGGCATGGCCTCTCCGTGCGGTGGCGGCGGCTGAGCCGCCGGGTTCGGGAACTCTTGCGATGCGTCGGAGCGGCTACGCGCGTGCTGGGACGATGGCGTCGCGGTACAGCAACCAGCGTCCGCCCCGGCGTTTCCAGACCACGAGGTAACGGCCGGCATCGAGTTCCTGACCGGTCTCGCCGAGCAAGGAATAGCGGCCGACCTCGGCGGCCTGATCCCCGATGGTGTCAAGGTGCTCACTGTTCAGCACCAGCCGGGCCACGCCGTCGGCGCGCGTCCGCCGAAAGAACCCGGCGATCGCGTCGCGCCCGTCGAGCAGCTCGCCGCCGGGCGCGAGGACGTACGCGTCCTCGCTGTACAGGGCGGCCGCGGCCTCCGCCCGGCCTTCGGCGACCGCTTCCATCAACTCGGTGTTGACCGCTCGGATCTCTTCGTCACTCATGTGGACTCCTGTTCGAAGCCGGGAGGGGATCGGAAACCGCCGATGTGCTCGCGATTCCCGATCGGGCCGGTCATGCCGATCGCAAGGAGCGCCTGGAAGCGCTGGCGCAGAGATCAGCCTGCGGCGGCCTCCGACACGGCCCGAAACAGATCCACGAAGTTCTCCCCCAGGATGCGCCGGACCTCCGTCGGCTCGAGTCCTCGCCGCAGCAGCGCCGCTGCAATCTCCGGAAACTCGGCGTAGCGCTGAACGACGGGCTGGTAGTTGGCATCGAGGTCGGTACCGATCGCGACCCGTTCGACCCCGACCAGCTCGACGAGCCGGAGGATCTCGTCGACGTAGCCTTCGAAGTCACGGATCGCGACGCCCGCCGGCCACGCGCCGATCAGCCCGCCGGCGTCCGCGACGGCCTGCGCATGCGCCGTGCTCAGCAGTCGCGGATGGGAGTCGCTGCCGGTGGCGAGGTGGCTGTGGGAGATCATCATGGGAACCCTGGACACGTCGAGAGCGTCCTTCGTGGCGGACTCGGTCGCGTGGGCGAGGTCGACGATCATGCCGAGCCGGTTCATCTCGCGAATGACCTCCCGGCCGAAGTTCGAGAGGCCGCCGTGGACCGGCGCCTCGGTCTGGATGTCCCCGAGTTCGTTCACGCGGTAGTGCACGAGCGTGATGGAACGGGCGCCGAGCTGGAACGCCTCCTCGATGCGCTCGAGGTCTCCTTCCAGGAAGTCTGCTCCTTCGCAGGTGATCAGGACGCCCCGCCGTCCCGAGGCGTGTGCCGCCGCGATGTCGGCGGGTCCGCGGATGGCCTGGACGGTCGCGTCGTCCCAGACTTCGCCGAGGGCGCGGAGCTGCCGGAGATGATCGGAGTGGGCCTCCCCGGGCTCGAACGGCCGGCCCGCGAACAGGCCGCGGGGCCCCGCCTGAAGCACGCGCAGATCCGCGACGGTCGCATGGCACGCGACAGTCACGTGGCCGGATGCCTGGTCGTCAAGCGCGTCGGGGATCGCGTCGGCGCCGAGCACCCGGACATAGAGATCGCCGGGCGGGAGGCCGCGCAGGAAGCCGCGGCCCGGGTGGGCGTGGATGTCGATCCACGGCGCCTCACCGGCGAGCGCGAGGATCGCGTCATCGTCGCGGGCGGGGGCCGGGCCCGGAGTCGGATGCTCGCCCCGTGCTGCGGGCGAAGCCGCGAGGACGCCGCAGCTACACATGCCGAGTGATCCCCGATGCGGCAAGCCGCGGCCAGAATTCCGGCGGGAGCTCCCTCACGCTGCCTGCTCCCGCTCGGCGCTGCCGAGCTGACGTGCGCGATCCCAGAGAATGTCGAGGAGGCGGTCGAGCGTGGCCACGTCCTCGGGAGCGAGGGCGCTCAGAAGCTCGCGTTCGAGGGCGCGCGCCCGCGGAACGATCTCGGCGTAGATCGATCGGCCGCGGGCCGAGAGCCGCAGTCGCACGCGGCGGCGGTCCTGCGGGTCGACCTTGCGCACGACGCGACCCGCCTGCACGAGACCGGCCATCGCACGGCTCACCGTCACCTTGTCCAGCGCCGTTCGCTCGCCCACCTCGTTGGCGGAAAGCCCCGCTTCGAGGCCCAGCACTGCCATCACGCGCCACTGGGAGATCGTGAGCTCGAAGCGCTCCACATACTCCTTTGCGAGGGCGGCGCTGATCGTGTTGGCGAGCACCGACAGCCGATAGGGCAGGAACTCCTGCAGGTGCAGAGACGACGGGCTTGCTTTTCGTTTCATTTGAAACTATATGCTAGACGGAAGCATCCGGGTCGTCAACCGCTTCGCCCGGACGGATCGCGCAGGCGGATCGATTGCGGACTCGACGAGGAGCAGCGATGGCCGACCTCTGGGACAACCCGATGGGCACCGATGGGTTCGAGTTCGTCGAGTGGGCCGCGCCGGACCCTGCGGCGCTCGGCGCCCTCTTCGAGCGGCTCGGCTTCGCGCAGGTCGCCCGCCACCGCGCGAAGGACGTCCGGCTCTTCCGGCAGGGCGACGTGAGCTTCGTCGTGAACGCCGAGCCCGGCAGCTTCGGTCAGGCCTTCGCCCAGGTGCACGGTCCCAGCGTCTGCGCGGTCGGCCTGCGCGTGAAGGACGCCCCCAAGGCCTACCAGCGCGCGCTCGAACTCGGCGCGTGGGGCGTAGAAGCGAAGGTGGGGCCGATGGAGCTCCGCATCCCCGCGATCAAGGGCATCGGCGACAGCCTTCTCTACCTGGTCGATCGCTACGGCGAGCGCGGCACGATCTACGACGTGGACTTCGACCCCCTCGAGCCCGACGAGCGACCGGTGGGAAGCCGGCTGCACGGTGGGGCCGGTCTCGTGTGCCTCGACCACCTCACCCACAACACGCACCGCGGTCGCATGGTCGAGTGGGCGAGCTTCTACGAGCGCCTCTTCGGCTTCCGCGAGCTGCGCTACTTCGACATCGAGGGCCAGCAGACCGGCCTGCGCAGCAAGGCGATGTGGAGCCCGTGCGGCAAGATCCGGATCCCCGTCAACGAGTCGGCCGACGACCGCTCGCAGATAGAGGAGTACCTCGAAGCGTACCGTGGCGAGGGCATCCAGCACCTCGCTCTCGGGACCGAGGACATCTACGCCACGGTCGACCGGCTCGCCGAGCACGGCGTCACGTTCCTCGCCACCCCCGACGCCTACTACGACCGGATCGACGAGCGGATCCCCGGCCACGGCGAAGATGTCGAGCGTCTGCGCCGGTGCGGCATCCTGATCGACGGCGATCCGGCGGGAGGCAAAGGTCTGCTGCTGCAGATCTTCACCGACAACCTCGTGGGCCCCATCTTCTTCGAGATCATCCAGCGCAAGGGCAACGAGGGCTTCGGGGAGGGGAACTTCCAGGCGCTGTTCGAATCGATGGAGCGCGATCAGCAGCGGCGCGGGGTGCTTGGCGAATGAACGCGTGGATCTCCTTTCCCCGTTCCGAAGGACGGGTCTCTGCGCAGGCGCACGCGGATCTGCCGGAGGGAACCTACGAGCGCGAGATGGGCCGCGAGGGCTTCTACGGCCCCGCGAGCCACCTCTACCACAAGCACCCGCCGACGAACTGGTCGTCGATCGACGGCCCGATCCGACCCCGGGCGTTCGAGACCCAGAAGATCGAGGCGAACTCGCGCTGCCCTTGGGAAGCCACGCCGCTGCTCGGGAACGCGCACGTCGCCATGCGCTGGTGGCGGCTCGAAGAGTCGATGGAGACGCTCAGCCGGAACGCCGACGGCGACGAGCTGCTCTTCGTGCACCGGGGAGAGGGCGAGATCTTCTGCGACTATGGGCATCTCTCGATCCGCGCAGGCGACTATCTCTTGCTTCCGCGCGGCACGCTCTGGCGCGTCGAGTCCCGGCAGCCGATCGAGGCGCTGCTGATCGAGGCAACCGGCGGCGGCTACCGACTCGCCGACCGCGGGCTGCTCGGCGAGCACGCCCTGTTCGACCCCGCGGTGCTCGCCACGCCCGTCCTCGACGAGGCCTTCCTCGCCCAGCAGGACGAGCGCGAATGGCGGGTGCGGGTGAAGGCGAGAGGGCAGCTCTCGACGATCGTCTATCCGTTCAACCCGCTCGATGCGGTCGGCTGGAAGGGCACCCTGGTTCCGGTCCGCCTCCACTGGCGGGACATCCGGCCGGTCGTGAGCGCCCGCTATCACCTGCCGCCGTCGGCGCACTCCACCTTCGTCGCGGACCGGTTCGTCGTGTGCACGTTCTGCCCGCGCCCGCTCGAGAGCGATCCGGGTGTGCTCCGGATTCCCTTCTATCATGCGAACGTCGACTACGACGAGGTGATCTTCTATCACCGCGGTCGCTTCACGTCGCGTCAGGGGATCGGGGCCGGAGCCGTCAGTGTGCACCCCGCCGGTTCTTCACATGGCCCCCATCCCGACGCGTTCGCCGCTGCGCTGCGCCGCGAGCGCGACGAGACCGACGAGGTGGCGGTCATGGTGGACGCGCGCGATCCCCTCGACGTCGACGCGGCTGCGGCCCGCTTCGAAATCGCGGACTACGCGGCGTCCTGGAGCCCGCGGTGAAGCTCGCCTCGTCCCGGAGCGGGCGCGACGGCCAGCTGCTCGTGGTCTCGCGCGACCTGCGCTGCGCCGTGCTCGCGGCGCCCGTGGCGCCCACCCTCCAGGCCGCCCTCGACGACTGGGAGCCGTGTGCCCCCGTCCTGGCCGACCTCGCCGAGCGCCTGTCCCGGAACGAGCTGCCGGATGCCTTTTCGCTGGATCCCCAGCGCCTGGCAGCGCCGCTGCCGCGCGCGTACCAGTGGCTCGACGGGAGCGCCTATCTGAATCACGTGCGGCTGGTGCGTCGCTCGCGCGGCGCCGAGCTGCCGCCCCACGTCGAGACGGAGCCGCTCATGTACCAGGGGGGTTCCGACGTTCTGCTCGGGCCGCGCGACGACATCCTCGCGCGCTCGGAGGATTGGGGCATCGACTTCGAGGCGGAGGTGGTCGTGGTGACCGGCGACGTGCCGCTCGGCTCAGCGCCGGATCGCTGCGCGGAAGCGATTCGTCTGGTCGGTCTCGTCAACGACGTCTCGTTGCGAAACCTGATCCCGGCGGAGCTGGCCAAGGGGTTGGGCTTCCTGCACGGGAAGCCGCCCACGACCTTCGCGCCCGTTCTGGTCACCCCGGACGAGCTCGGCGATGCGTGGAAGGACGGCAGGCTGCACCTTCCGCTGCGCGTACACCGCGGCGACGAGCTCTTCGGGGCGCCGAACGCCGGTGTCGGCATGGCCTTCGGCTTTCCCGAGCTGATCGCGCACGCGGCGCGCACCCGCCCGCTCTCCGCCGGCACGATCGTCGGCTCCGGAACGGTCTCCAACGGGGACGCGTCGGTCGGCTCGTGCTGCATCGCCGAGCGCCGGGCGCTCGAGATCCTCGCACATGGCGAGGCCCGGACTCCCTACCTCCGCTTCGGCGAGCAGGTGCGGATCGAGATGCTCGACGCGCGCGGCGAGTCGGTCTTCGGTGCGATCGACCAGGCGGTGGTCGAGACCGGCACGTGAAGCTCTATCACGCGCCCCGCTCGTCGGCCTCGTTCCGGGTGCGCATCGCGCTGCACTTGAAGGGCATCCCCTTCGAGAGCGAGACCATCGACCTGCTCGCGGACGAGCAGCACCGCGCGGGCTTCCGCGCGCTGAATCCGCAGGGTCTCGTGCCGGTGCTCGAAGACGCCGGCGTGGTCATTCCGCAATCGCTCGCGGCCATCGAGTACCTGGACGAACGCTTCCCCGACCCGCCGCTGCTGCCGCCCGACGCTGCCGGGCGCGCTCGCGTCCGGCAGCTCGCCCTGCTCGTCGCCTGCGAGATCCATCCGCTCCAGAACCTCGGCGTGCTGCGTGCGCTCGAGCGCGACTTCGGAGCGGACGAGGCGACCAAGCGGGCCTGGGCGCGCGCTGTGATCGAGCGCGGGCTCGACGCCTTCGAGCAGCAGCTCGCCTCGGGCCGACCCGCCGGCCCGTTCTGCCACGGAGAGCGACCTTCGCTGGCGGATCTGTGTCTCGTCCCGCAGCTCTACAACGCTCGGAAGTTTCATTGCGATCTGGAGCCACTCCCCGCGCTGCGCGACATCGAAGCCGCGTGCCTCGAGTGCACCGCCTTCCAGCGCGCGCAGCCCGAGGCGCCTACACACGTCGGATCACACGCCCCAGGAACGGAAGAGCGATGAGGCGGAGGGATCGGTCGTCGAGTCCTGGAGATCCGATGCGCGATGTCTCACCGCCTACCGCGCCAGCGGCTGCGGACCCGAAAGCTGTGCGAGCAGCGCATACACGAAGGGCTGCAGGGCCGCGGGCGCGTGCCGCGCGTAGTGCGTCAGCACCACGCGCTCCTGCCGATTCAGCGGGTCGTCGTAGCTTTGGTTCGGAGTGCCGCGCGACGCAACGAGCCGTCCGTCGGCTGCCGCGACGAAGAAGACGGCCTCGGCCGTCGGCGACTCGCCGTGGCGGTGGTGTCCGAGCGGCAGGAACAGCCCGTTCTCGTGCGGCGACAGGACGGCTTGCCTGGCTTCGATCCGTTCGCCGCGCAGTCCATCGATGCGCACTGCGCCCTCGAGCACGAGGACGCCCGAGTCGAGCTGCAGCCGGGCGCGGCTCGCGTGCAGCTCGATTCGCCCCGCTTCTGTCTCCTCGATCAGTGCGAACGGCTCGAAGAGGACTCGAGAGGGGATCGGAGGGTCTTCGGCTCTCGTCTCGTCGTCGTCTCCGCCCTGCGGCGGGCGCGGCCGTTCGCCTCGAGGTTCGAAGGCTGCGAACGAATCCCGGACGCCACGGGCGAGTCGGGAGAAGCTCGTGTGTTGCGGGCTCTCGAAGACGACTTGCGCAGCCGTCAGCACGAACTCCGAGAACCCGTGGTAGGTGATGAACCCCGACCCGCTCTGGCGCTTCGCGTGGAGGAACCGGTCGGCGTGCACGGCCAATGGCTCGCCGGCGCTCGTCTTCGTGCGCAGGTCGAAGTCGTCGATCTCGAGGATCCGAGCCTCGTCGCGACGATCCCGGAGCGTGGACGTCTCGGTCGGTTCCGGTGCGGAGCAGCCGTTCGCGACCAGGATGACCACGAGCACGGAGAGCGCGGAACCTCTGCGCACGACGCTACGGCACCTCGATTAGGCACTCGGTGACGTCGGCCACGCTCGCGTTCCCGTCCGATCCCTGCACTTCGAGGATGATCAGCAGCGTCGCGACGGTTCCTGCGAGAGAACTCGGCACGGCGGGCGCAGCGTTGAATACCAGATTGGTGACACTCGGATCGATGTCGTCGTTGTAGTACAGGATTCCCGGCGGCAGCGTCACGGAGGGGACGGCGACCCGGGGTCCGAAGACGCCGATGCCGGCCAGGTTGTCGCCGCTGTTTCCGACGAAGGACGAGAGAACTCTCCCGCCGAGCTCCGAGGGTTCTCCGTTCTCGATCTTCAGCTGGACCTGGACCTGGCTCCCGGCCGGCGCCTGGGCCGGACAGACGGCGCTCGCATTGACTTCGTTCGCCTGTGCAGAGGTCGCTGCCAGGCCGAGGACCAGCGCGACGAGCAGCGCGGTTCTCCCGAGAATGGATCGAAACGCAGCAGATCGGGGCATCACCAGTTCTCCCTCGTGAAGGATTCGGCGGGGTTCAACGGCCGTCTCCGCGACGCCGCAATGCGAACAACGCAAGAAGCGCCACGGCGCCAGCGGCCCCGGCAGCAGGTTCCGGAACCGCGCAGACATCCTGGTCTCGCAGCGTCGTGCCCGGCACGTCCGCCACCAGGAACTGGCGCGCCTCGACGCCCGCGAACGCCGCCGGGAAGACGACAGGGGACGGAACCGAGAACGTCGCTTCGGCCGGGCTGCCGACGATGCAATCCGGCGGGAAGAGGTCGACCGCCGCGGGCACGGAGACCGTGCCTGCGACCTTGGGGCCGAAGACACCGACCTCGCCAGAAGGGGCGGTACCGGCGCCCGTCGTCGCGTTGCCGACGAGGCTCGACGTCAGGCGCACGTCGAGGGCCTGGCACTCGCGGCTGACGATGCGGACGCTCAGGTCGAACGGCTGGCCGGGAACGACCTTCGCCGGACACGTGACCGTCACGTCGATGCCACCGGCTCCTGCGGTCGCGGCGAAGATCAGCAGCGCTCCGAAGCTCCAGAGCAGCAGGAACACTCGCGAGCGAAGGCGAAGAGGCGAACTCGTCTGCACGACCAAGGGGGTCTCCCGACGATAGTGCGATCGCGTCGGAGACGGATCCTATCGATCGACACGAGATGGAGTCAAGCAGAATCTCGGGTCATCGCGTCGATTCGTTCCTCCCCGCCCGGGCGTCCCGTTGACTGCACCCGGGTTCGCAGGCGAAGCTCTCCTCCATGAGTTTCGTATGGGTTACCGGGAAACAGGTCGTCACCGTTCTCTGCGGAGTCTGCTGCGCCATCTGGGGGGCCAGCGCTCTCGCGCAGCGTCCACTCGAGTGGACATTCACCGAAGTCGGCGGCGCGATCGCGCTGCCCGGCGTCCTGACGGAGTCCGTGGCGTGGGGAGACTCCGACGGCGATGGTGACCCCGATCTCTATCTCACGATCGACGGCGCCAATCGCCTGCTGCGCAACGACGGCGGTGACCAGTTCACCGACGTCACGGAGATCGCCGGCGTCGGAGATGCCGGTTGGGGCGTCGGCGCCGCGTTCGGCGATCTCGACAACGACGGGGACCTCGACCTCTACGTGGTGAACTTCGGACCCGGAGAGAGCGATGTCGTGTACCGCAACGACGGCCCGATCGGTCCCGGTGGCGAGACCGTCTTCACGAACGCGACACTGGCATCGGTAGCGGTGGGGGTGCGCAGCAGCCGGGGGATGGCCCTCCTCGACTTCGACGGCGACGGGCTGCTCGACATCTACGTCAACGCGATCGGTCCGGATCTGCTGTACCGGAATCTCGGTGGCCTGCAGTTCGAGGAGGTCGCCGCGGAGCGCGGCATCACGGGAGTCGCGGGGCAGGGCGTCGGTGTCGTGGCGAGCGACATCGACGGCGATGGCTGGATCGATCTCTTCACCGGGAATCGCAGCGGAGATCCGAACCGGCTCTTCCGCAACGTCGGCGGCACGTTCGTGGATGTGACGGCGGGTTCCGGGATCAGCCAGACAGGGCTCGGCATGGGAGTCCTCTCCTTCGACTACGACAACGATCTCGACATGGATCTCTACTGGACCACCTGGCCCGGCCATGCGCTTTCGCCGACGCCGAACGCGCTCTACCGCAACGAGGGCGCCCTCGCGTTCCTCGACGTCGCCTCCGCGTCGGGCACCGCCGATGCCTCCGGCTGGGGGATCAGCTGCAACGCCGGCGACGTCGACCTCGACGGGTTCGTGGACTTCTACGTGACCAACGGCTTCGACGCATCGAGCGGCCCGAACGTGCTCTTCCGCAACGAAGGCGACGGAACGTTCTCGGATGCCACCAGTGCCGTCGGCGGCGGGTTCTTCGACGGTCGCGGCGTCGCGTTCGCCGACTACGACGGGGACGGGGATCTCGATCTCGTCGTCACGGCGGACGCTGGCGAGCCGAACCAGCTCTGGCGCAACGACACGACGACGGGTCACCACTGGATCGGACTTCGACTCGTCGGAACGGTCAGCAACCGCAGCGCGATCGGCGCCCGCGTGGAGGTCGCGACACCGGTGCGGACCACGGTGCAAGAGGTGAGCGGCGGCGCCGGCCGCGGCTCGCAGAACGCGCTCCCGCTCGTGTTCGGTCTCGGCGTCGCCGACGCCGTCGAATCGATCCAGGTGTCGTGGCCGGGAGGCGCCATCGAGACGCTTCCCGGGCTCGCCGTCGATCAGTACCACACCGTCGTGGAGGCTCCGGAGCCCGCGAGCTTCGGCGGGGGTCTCGCGGCAATCCTCGCGATGGCGATCCTGCGGCGGTGTCGGGTCCGGAGCGGCGGCTGAAGCCTCGCGACGTGGGTCTCGCGCCGCTGCGATGGCGAGACCCAGCGGTCACGCCGGTCCCCGCCGATCCGCCAGATACGCCCGCAGGGCATCCCCATACGTCGTCTTCACCCACTCCGGCAGGTGTCGGCCGAGGCGGCGGAGATGGCCGCCTTCGAACGTGAGCACGTGCGTGAAGCTGCGATCGAGACGGCTGTTGTCGAACACGTAGGCGCGGTCCGCGAGCAGCACGGCGCGCGGCAGCAACGCGAGCGTGCGCGCGTGCCGCGCCGCGAGCTTCTCGAGCGGCACGTCGTGGCCGCCTGCCGAGACGCGGGTGCGCACGCGCGCAGCCGCCAGCTCCGGTGTCGACACATGGATGTGGTGGAGCACGACCACGAACCCGAGCCGGCGCGCCCGCTCGATCAGCGCGAGCTTCGACGGGTGCGAGAACACCGTCTCGGTCACGAACGACCGGCGCTGCTGCAACAGCGCCTCGCGGCGTCGCGCCGCCAGACGCCCGGCCTGGACCGAGTGCGCGCCGATCTCGTCGGGCCAGCGCGCGCGCTCCAGCTCGTCGGCGTTCACGAACTCGGCGCCGGGCGTGCGCCGCGCGAGCACGTCCGCGTAGAAGCTCGTTTTCCCGGCGCCGTTGACGCCGGCCAGCATGTGCAGGACCGGAGGCGTCAACGCGCTGCTCGGCGCTTCCTCACCACCAGCCGGCCCTGCGCATCCTCGCCGGCCACTGGATGCCCCGCCGCCTCGAGCTTCCGGATCCGCGTCCGGTCCGAGCCGTCGAGCGCTTCGAACTCATCGCCGAGCAGCTCGAGGTAGAGGGCGGTCTCCAGCTCGGTCATCCCCTGCACGGATCCCTGTCCGGAGAGCGCCGCCCGCACCCGCTCGGTGTCGAGCAGGTTCGCCGCCTCCACCGACCGCCCCAGCTCCGCCCAGAACTCCACCTGCCCCGCGATCGACCGCTTCATCCGCTTCGCCTCGGCGCGCGCGATCGCGACGATTTCGTCGGAGAGCTTGATGGCGCTGGGCATGGGGGGAGGGTATCTCGGGGGTTGCATATTGCAACCGGCGGGATCTGGCGGAGTCGGCGGCGTTCGATCGGCGCGGCTCGTTCCAGTGTGAGCAACGCCGCGAATAGGCAGAGAATGGGCAGACGCAGGACTCGTTCTGCGCGTCAGCGAGGGGATCGCGCCGGGCGCCTGGCTGCCTTTCGCGTGCTCGCCGCGCCCTTGCTCGACGTCTCCGTTGCCGGCGCGCGCTCGCCCTCGTCATAGGGGAGTGTCGGAGCCTTTGCGGCTGCGGCTTCCACGGCCTCCCACCAGGCTCGCCACTTCGGGTCGGACGTGTTGCGGACGAGTTTTTCGGTCAACGGTTGGCTCCCTTCTTTGTGATCGAGTCGAGACTCTGGGCCGCGAGGTTCTCGTTCTGCAGTGATGAAAACTTCTCCCATCGGGGAAAGTTGACGTTTCAACCCGGCCCCTTTCTTGACGCCCGCGGAGCCGCCGGGCGCGTCGCGAGACTGCGGCCGTCCGCGGGCCTCGACCAGGGTGTAGCTCAGTGGCTAGAGCCTGGACTTTGGGGGTCAGCGTCGTGGGTTCGAATCCCACCACCCCGACCAGCGGTGTTGCGGACGGTGGCGAGCGTCCGCGGCTATTCAGTCTCGAACGGCTCGCGCGGCAACCCGCTCTGGCGGATGATCGCTCGAAGGGTTCCGAGCTTGATCGTCCGGTGGTCGGGAACCGGAACCGTGACCGTTCCCCCGCCAACCCTTCGCTGCATGACGACATGACTTCCGCGGTGACGGACTTCGCGAAAGCCGTGTCCCTCGAGAATGACGCAGACCTCGTGACCCGACAGGGTCCGCAGCCTACCCATGCGCCGTCTCGAACCTCGTCACATAGATCTCGCCGCGCAGCCGGTCCGCGATCTCGCTCGGGTCGGCCGTCTCGAGGAACAGATCGACCGCCTCCTTGAGGTTGGCCGTCGCCTCTTCGACCGTCCGGCCCTGACTTGCAACATCCAGCTCCGGGCAAAGCGCCACGTAGCCGTCCCCCTCGCGTTCGAGGATTGCGGTGAAGCTTCTGGTCGTCACGCGTTCGGTCTCCGTCGCTGGATGTCGAGTTGGCTGGCAGTATATCGCTTCGAGCCGAGACGGATGCTTCCCACGCCGGAGCCCTGCGGCAGCGCCGCTGCGAGGCCGAGACCTGCCGGAGTGGGTGAAGACGACCGTGAGCACGTGCGTGAAGCTGCGGTCGAGACGGCTGTTGTCGAACCCGTAGGCGCGGTCCGCGAGCAGCACGGCGCGCGGCAGCAATCCGAGCGTGCGGGCGTGCCGCGCGGCGAGCTTCTCGGGCGGCACGTCGTGGCCGCCTGCCGAGACGCGGGTGCGCACGCGCGCCGCCGCCAGCTCCGGCCTCGACACATGGATGTGGTAGAGGACGACCACGAACCCGAGCCGGCGCGCCCGCTCGATCAGCGCGAGCTTCGACGGGTGCGAGAACACCGTCTCGGTCACGAACGACCGGCGCTGCTGCAACAGCGCCTCGCGGCGTCGCGCGTGCGCCGCGCGAGCACGTCCTCGTAGAAGCTCGTCTTCCCGGCGCCGTTGACGCCGGCCAGCACGTGCAGGACCGGGGGCGTCAACGCGCCGCTCGGCGCTTCCTCACCACCAGCCGGCCCTGCGGCGCGGGATTCGCCGGCCGCGCGCTCTGCCCTCCGCGCCGCCGGATCCCGCTCGATCTCACGCGTCCGAGCTGGTGACCGTCGCGTGCGATGGCGTGACGCCTCGGCAACTCCCCTCGTTCGTCAGCCGACGGCCCGAGCCGTGATCAGCGCGCCGAACTCGTCGGGCCTCGACCATCGGGCGATCTCCGACAGGTCGCCGACCAGGCGGAAGTCCTCTTCGGTCCAGACGTCCGCCGTGTCATCGAAGAGCGAAAGGAAATGCAGCGCTTCGGGTCCGGCGCGCAGGTGACTGAGGTCGTACCAGGTCGCGACGACGTGGTCCGTCACCGAGCGCGCGGCGCCGCGACTCCCGGTGGCGAGCACGCAGACGAGTGAACTCCGGCCCGGCGCTCGCGTATGGAAGTCGATCGACCACGCGCGACCGGAACGCCCGAGCAGACGCTCGCCGCGCTGGTATGGAACCTGGCGCTCCTGCAGCAGCTCCTCGACTTCATCCGCGACCGTCTGGGCCATTCGACTTCGGAACGTGAACCAGAGGTCCGCCACGCGGACGCACGCCTCGGCCAGCCGGATGACGGCCTGCGCGAGGCGGTCGCCCGGTCCGATCCGCAGCAGCAGCATTCCCCGGAACAGTTCGACGCCGTGTGTCAGGCAGACATCCTGGACGAGAGCCTGCTGCCTGGCGCTTCTCTTCTGGGCGATGGTCTGCATCCGAAGCCAGCGCAGCGTCTCGCCGAGGTCGCTCAGCGTCACGACATCATCGGCGCGCTGGAGATAGAGGTCGAGCACATCCCCATCAGGAAGGAGGAACGGCGTCCGGATCCGGACCTGCCCCTCACTTTCCGTGCAGGAGAAGAGCTCTCCCATCTCGCGACGGATCTGTTCGCAGACTGCCGACATCAGAAGAGTGTCCCTTGAATCGGAGGCGGTGGAAGGATCCTTCCGTGATGCACGATTCGCGCTTCCCGACAGAACTGTTGCCACACCCCATCGGGAGCTTCCACGCTGGCGGTGATGTCCTGTGGCTCATAGGCGTGTTTGTCCCGAAACTGCTCGGTCCAAGCGTGCTTATGGGTTTCGCCGACCCACTCGCTGGTAGGGTTCCTGTGCCGCCTGCCGAGATCGAGAGCATAGATCCGTCCGACCGACCGGTGGATGATCGCAAAGGAAAGCGTTCGCGCGACGCGATTCCAGCTGCCCCTGACGAACATCGGAGAGTTCGCGGCCGTCGTCAGCGGCGTTCGGAACTCCACGGTGGGCGAATGGTCGTCGTCCTCGGACCATGCGAGATCGCCGTCGATCCTCTTCGTTGGGTCCGCGAGGAACCTCTGGAACTCTGCGTCCGTCACTCTGCTGCCTGCCGTTCCTGCTGGTAGCGGTCCTCTTGATCTAGACCCGAGACGTGACGGATGCGGTCACGTCAGCAAGCCCCCCCCAGGGGGCGTCGTTCCGGCGACCGCCGCAGCGAACGAAGCCGGGCTCCGGCTTCGTTCTGACCGCATTCGAAACACCGCGGGGCACGAAGAGCTCGCCATCTGCCCGGGATCGTCCGCGCGGAAGTCCAATCCTCTCCGGCGCACGCGGCGATCGACCGAACCGACGGATGGGAAAGAAGCGGGGGCATTTCGACGCGGGCCGTAGTTGTCGGAGCAAGAGCCATGGTCGGGCTCGTTCTCGGCGCGCTCTCGACAAGGTCGAGCGGTGTGCCCACCGCCGCCGCCAGTCCGATCGCGAGTTCGGGTTTCGCAGATTCACCCGCAGTCTCCCCGCCCGCGGCGAGCCGACGGATTCCACGGTCCTCGCGCCTCTTCACCTTCCAGGTCCCTGCCGAGCTGGCACGATCCCGACCACTGCTTCGAGTGTCGCGGTAGCTTGCGACGGATCCGGTCGCGCTGGACCGTTTCGCCTCCGCGCGAAGGGGAGCAGACCCTCGTCCGGCTCTCCTGACTGGAGATAGGCATGAGGACCTCCTCGCGGGGTCGAGGGCGGGACGCTGGGAATGGGAGGAGGACTCTCTCGGGGGTAAGTCCTGCAACCGGCTGCCTTCCAAGCGAGGTTTGCGGCCGATCGGGTTCGTTCTGGACAGCACCGTGGGCTCGGGGAAGCCTACCGTCCGCGGCACCCGCCTCTCCGTCGCCTTCCTGCTCGGCCTGTTCGCCGACGGGTGGACCCACGAGCAGGTTCTCGACAACTACCCGCGCTCACCCCCGAAGCCATTCGAGCCGTCTTCGCCTACGCCGCCGACGTGCTCGGCAGGGAATCCCCGGCCCCGACGCGCACTCCGACTTGATCCGGTTGCTGATGGACGAGAACGCCCCCCGGCACTCCGTCACGCTGCTGCGTCGAGCCGGCGTCGATGTGTCGATCGCCAGGAGCGGGCTCGATGACGAGTCCGTGATGGCCCAGGCCGCGTCCGAGTGTCGCATTCTCGTGACGCTCGATAGGGACTTCTGGGAGCTCGCCTTCTCGCATGGCGTCGCCCCTCCGCTGGGGATCGTTCTGCTGCGCTTCCGCTCGTTGCGTCCGGAGACCTGCGCGACGGCGCTTGTGGCGTTGCTCCGGAGTACGGCCGTCGTCCTCGAAGGTCGATTCACAACGGTGCGCGAAGCCGGCCATCGGCAACGGCTGCTGCGGTTCGACCAGTAGCAGCTCGTCGAGATCCTTCGGGGATGCGCACCGACTCCGCGCGCCAGCGCGGAACCATGCCGCGGCGCTCGACCTCGCGGAGATCGCGGCCTCCTTCGCGAAGGACTTCCCACGGGCCCCGAGCGCGCCGCGACCCCCTCTCCCGTGTGCAACTCCCGCGTGACCGGATTCGACACAGCGCCCGGCGACGATCCCGCCACGCCGTGCGCGCCGGGATCGGCTCGGCACGGCGCTCTCCGCACGCGAGCTGTCGGCTCGCACTGCGGCTATGCGAAGGAGCCGAGCGCATGCACCAAGCCACTCCCGGCGGGACGCCCGCCGGAGACCGCGCCCGCCGCGCCAAAGTCCCGGTCGCGAGCCCCCCGCGGCGCGACACGCGACCGCGTGACTGGCTCGCCGCCTGGCGCCGCAGCCTGCTGCGCCCGGAGTTCGCGATCGCCGCGGCGAGCGCGCTGCTGCTCTCCTCGTGGATCGGTGCGTACGCCTTTCGAGACCTTGCACTCCGCGAGGCGTGGTTCTCGCTCACGATCCTCGGCGTGGCGCTGCCGTGGCTCGGCTACGCGCTCGTGCAGCTCGGGTTGCTGACCGGGGTGGCACTCGGGATTGTCCCGGTGGAGGTCCGGACGGTTCCGCGGGGCGGGTGGGGCGAGCGCCGTAGTGGGGACGGCGAGAGATCTGCGAGGGAGTTCGCGCGTCGAACGGCGCGATTCCAGGACCCTGTACAGGCCCCTTGAACCGCACGCCGCTGGAGTCCGCCGTCGAGGGACCGATGTCGGCATCGCGCGGTCCCTCGATCGATCGAGTGCGAGCCCCATGATCCACCTTGACCGCGGCTGCTCGATATGGGCTTCGGTTTCTGGTCGGAGTCTCCTTGTGCCCGCTTCGAGCGAGTCCTGTCGGAGGGAGAACTCGACGCAACGCCAGCACGCGACGCTTTGGGGGTGTTTCGACGCGGCCTTCTGGCCTGGCGGGCCGTCGTGCGGAACGGGAACAAAGACCGCTTTGCTTGCATCCGACTATTCATTCCGTGTAGAAGATGTCGAGGTGCCTCCTGCCGGGACCGGAGCCGCTCCCGGCCGCGTGATGCGAGCTGCGACGGTCCCCTCTCGTGACCCTGCCGGCTCGTCGAGCGGGATGTCCGCGGCTCACGGGCACCGAACCAGCAGATCGGGACCGTGCCCCAGGGATGGTTTCGCGGATCAGGTCGTTCCGCACGATTGCCGATTCAGCTCGGTAGAGGCAGCTGCAGTTGGACGTCTTCGCACTTCGGAAACGCCTGATCGACGACTATGCGGACTACGTCCGCAGCTTCATTGCCATTCGCGATGACCGGATTGGTTCCGAGGTGGACCGCGAGCTCAGCGCCGGGCGCTACTGGCCCGATCCGCTGATCCAGCTCAACGCGGGCTTCGAGCCCGGAGGCTCCATCGACGAACTGGTCGAGGACGGTCTCCTCCACCCCGAGTGCAGCCGGATCTTCCAGCGAGACAAGGATGCGGCCGGATCCGTCGGGAAGCCGCTGAGGCTTCATCGCCACCAGGCCGACGCCGTCCGCGCGGCACGGACTGGGAAGAGCTACGTGCTCACCACCGGGACGGGCTCCGGCAAGAGCCTCGCCTACATCCTGCCGATCGTGGACTCCGTCCTGCGCGATGGCGCCGGTCGCGGCGTCCGGGCCATCGTCGTCTATCCGATGAACGCTCTGGCCAACAGCCAGGCCGGTGAGCTCGAGAAGTTCCTGTGTCACGGCTATCCGACCGGCAAAGAACCCGTTCGGTTCGCCCGGTATACCGGACAGGAGAGCGAGGAACAGCGGCAGCAGATCATTGCGCAGCCGCCGGACATCCTGCTGACCAACTATGTGATGCTCGAGCTGCTCCTCACTCGTACGCGGGAGCAAGCGTTGGTTCGCGCGGCGCGTGGTCTTCGATTCCTCGTTCTCGACGAGCTTCACGTCTACCGCGGTCGGCAGGGAGCCGACGTCGCGATGCTGGTCCGCCGCACGCGCGAAGCCTTCCGCGCCCCGGACCTCCAGTGCATCGGAACTTCAGCGACCCTGGCGACGGACGGTTCGTTCGATGAACAGCGCGCCGAGATCGCCCGCGTGGCCGGCGCCCTGTTCGGCACGCCCGTGGAGCCGGAGCACGTGATCGGCGAGACCCTTCGCCGGGACACACCGGAAGCCGACTTCGCGGATCCCGCCGCACTCGCCCGGCTGCGCAAGCGCATCTCGAGTCGCGAGAAGCCTCCCGTTCGCTACGAGGACTTCATCGAAGATCCGCTCTCGTCGTGGATCGAGAGCACCTTCGGCATCGAACGTGATACGCCCGGCGGACGGTTGCGCCGCGTCGCCCCGCGCAGCATCGACGGTGCGGACGGCGCAGCCGAACTCCTGGCGGCACAGACGGGACTCCCCGCACACGACTGCGC
Source organism: Myxococcota bacterium (assembly GCA_039794265.1). Taxonomy (GTDB): domain Bacteria; phylum Myxococcota_A; class UBA9160; order UBA9160; family PR03; genus CAADGG01. The sequence goes on along the minus strand of JBDIVR010000007.1, from coordinate 57,599 downwards.
CGAGGCCATCGCCGCCCAGCTCATCGCGAGCTATGGCTCGGATCACCGCCATCCCGAAACCGGGTTCCCGGTGTTCGCGTTTCGGCTGCACCAGTTCATCAGCCGGGGAGATACTGCCTATGCCACGCTCGAGCGGGAGCACGAGCGCCGGATCACGCTCCACGGCCAGATCTTCGTGCCGGGCGACCGAAGCCGTGCATTGCTTCCGCTCGTATTCTGCCGGGAATGCGGTCAGGAGTACTACTGTGTCCGCGCCGAACGGGATGAATCCACCGGCGCGCGGAGTTTTCGACCGCGGGAGTTGTCGGATCGGCTGAGGGACGACGAAGCCGAGGCGGGCTTCCTCTTCCTCGATTCCTCGGAGCCATGGCCGAGTGGAACGGTCGAGGAACTGGAGCGGATTCCGGACGACTGGCTGGAGGAGAGTCCCAAGGGCATCCGGGTGCGCCGGGATCGGCGCGATTGGCTTCCGAAGCCGGTCCTGGTCGATCCGGCTGGAGTTGCTTCGGAAGAGGGCCTGCTGTGTTCGTGGCTCCCGGCCCCCTTCCGGTTCTGCTTGCGCTGCGGGATGGCGTACGGATTCCGGCAGACCACCGACTTCGGCAAGCTGAGTTCCCTCGGCACGGAGGGACGCAGCACCGCAACGACGATCCTGAGCCTCGCGACGGTGCGGCATCTGCGTCGCGACGAGAGCCTCGATCCCGAGGCGATGAAGCTGTTGAGCTTCACAGACAATCGCCAGGACGCATCGCTCCAGGCGGGGCACCTCAACGACTTCGTCGAGGTGGGCCTGTTGCGCTCCGCTCTCTACCGCGCCGTCGCTGCCGGCGGATCCGGGCTCGCGCACGACGAACTGGTCCAGCGCGTCTTCGACGCCCTTGCTTTGCCATTCGAGAGCTATGCGAGCGATCCGGAAATGAACCGCTTCGCCGCGCGGCAGGAGACGGATCGCGCGCTCCGGTCCGTGCTCGGCTACCGGATCTATCGGGACCTCGAGCGTGGCTGGCGCGTGACGTCGCCGAATCTCGAGCAGTGTGGGCTCTTGAAGATCGAGTATGCGTCCCTCGCCGACGTCTGCGAAGCCGAGGACCTGTGGCAGCAGACCCATCCGACGCTGGCCAACGCGGCGCCCGGAGATCGCCAGCAGGTCGCAAGGGCGCTGCTCGACCTCATGCGCCGCGAGCTCGCGATCAAGGTCGGGTATCTCGATGAGCGCGATCACGAGCGCATCCAGCAGCAGAGCGCACAGCGTCTGCGCGCGCCGTGGGGACTCGACGAGGAGGAGAGGCTCGAGCATGCAAGAGTCCTCTATCCGCGTTCGCGATCGACCTCGGATTGGCGCGGCGATTTCTACCTGTCGCCGCGCGGCGGCTTCTCGCAGTACCTGCGTCGCCGGACGACGTTCCCGGATCACGACGAGAAGCTGAAGATCGCAGACACCGAGGCGATCCTCATCGATCTCCTCGAGACGCTGCGTCGAGGAGGCCTGGTCGAGCGTGTGAAGGAGCCCGACGGCGACGACGGCGTCGCGGGGTACCAGCTGCCCGCCTCGGCGCTGATCTGGACGGCTGGCCCCGGCGAGTCCGGCTACCACGATCCGATCCGGATGCCCCAGGCGCCCGAGGGCGGACGGCGCGTGAACCCGTTCTTCGTCCGCTTCTACCGGGAGGTGGGCCGCGACGGGATCGGGATCGAGGCGAGAGAGCACACGGCCCAGGTGGATCCCGCCGTGCGGGAGGAGCGGGAGGAAGCCTTCCGCAGCGGCGCACTGCCGATCCTGTATTGCTCGCCGACGATGGAACTCGGCATCGACATCCGCGATCTCAACGCCGTCAATCTCCGGAACGTGCCTCCGACTCCGGCCAACTACGCGCAGCGCAGCGGCCGGGCCGGCCGAAGTGGTCAGCCCGCACTCGTATTCACCTACTGCTCGACCTATCGGTCTCACGACCAGTACTTCTTCCGCCGCCCCGGCCGGATGGTCGCCGGAGCCGTCGCTCCGCCGCGGATCGATCTGGCCAACGAGGCGTTGGTGCGCGCCCACATCCATGCCATCTGGCTTGCCGAGAGCGGGATCGATCTGAAGCACTCGCTGCGGGAAGTCCTCGACGTTTCGGGTGCGGACCCTTCCCTCGAGATTCTGCCGGACATCCGAGACGACCTCGATCGCGAGGCCCCCCGCGCGAGAGCCCGCGAGCGAGCAGGCCGGCTGCTCGCGACGATCAAGGAGGACCTGGAGCGCTCGGACTGGTACTCGGAAGACTGGCTCGACGACGCGCTGGCTCGAATTCCGCGAGAGTTCGAGAGCGCGTGCAACCGCTGGCGAGGCTTGTATCGCGCTGCCATCGCGCAGCGCGATCTGCAGCACCGGATCATCGCCGATGCATCGCGCTCGGCGGACGACAAGGCGAAGGCGCGCCGCCTGCGCAGCGAGGCGGAAGCGCAACTCGAGCTGCTGGGGGAGTCCGTCGGCTCGGTGCAGTCCGATTTCTACAGCTATCGCTATTTCGCGAGCGAGGGATTCCTGCCCGGCTACAGCTTCCCGCGGCTCCCGCTTTCGGCCTACATCCCCGGGCGCAGGCGACGCGGTCGCAAGGGCGACGAGTTCGTCTCGCGGCCGCGCTTCCTCGCAATCTCGGAGTTCGGCCCGCGTGCCGTCGTCTACCACGAGGGCGTCCGCTACCGGATCAACCGCGTGATCCTGCCGATCGAGCGCGACGGCGACCACGCCCAGCTCGCGCTGCGCGGCGCCAAGCAATGCGAGCAGTGCGGGTACCTGCATCCGCTCGGAGCCGACGACAACGGCCCGGATCTGTGCGAACGCTGTGGCGTCGAGCTCGGGCATCCGATTCGCGCTCTCTTCCGGATGGAGAGCGTCTCGACCCGCCGGACCGATCGCATCAACTCGGATGAAGAGGAGCGTCTGCGGCTCGGTTTCGAGATCCGCAGTGGCGTACGCTTTGCCGAGCATCGCGGCCGGCCGAGCCAGCGGCGGGCCGCGGTCTCGGCGGCCGATGGCAAGCCGCTGCTCGATCTCGCGTACGGCGATACCGCGACGCTGTGGCGGATCAACGTCGGTTGGAAGCGACGCGCGCGCAAGGACGATACCGGCTTCCTGCTCGATACGGAGCGCGGCTACTGGGCAAAGAACCAGCTCGACGAAGGAGATGCCGAGGATCCCCTGTCGGCGTCGGTGAAGCGGGTGATTCCGTATGTCGAGGACTGGCGGAACTGTCTGCTCGTCGAGCCAGCGCAGCCTCTCGAACGCGTCGAAATTGCGTCTCTCGAGTCGGCGCTGCGACGCGCAATCCAAGTGGAGTATCAGCTCGAAGAGGTCGAGCTGGCGAGCGAACCGCTTCCGTCACGGACCGATCGCCGCCTGCTTCTGTTCTACGAGTCCGCCGAAGGAGGCGCGGGCGTGCTGCGAAGGCTCGTCGATGATCCGCGCGCACTCCCGCGCCTCGCGCGCCGCGCGCTCGAGATCTGCCACTTCGATCCCGAGACAGGGATCGACCAGCGGCGACATCCGCAGGCGACCGAGGACTGCGAAGCGGCCTGCTACGACTGCCTGCTCAGCTACACCAATCAGCAGGATCACGACCACCTCGATCGCGCCCGGATCGCGCCGTTGCTCCGTGCACTGGCGGCCGCTCGCGTCGAGACCTCTCCCGGGCCGCGCTCGCGCGCAGAGCACCTGGCCGAGTTGAAGACCCTCTGTGATTCGGCGCTGGAGCAGGAGTGGATCGACTACATTGCCGAGCGCCAGCTCCGGCTGCCGGAACGCGCGCAGCACTACTACGAGCCGTGCCAGACCCGCTTCGACTTCGCGTATCTCAGCGACCAGACCGCCGTCTACATCGACGGCCCGCATCACGCCTACCCGCACCGACGGGCGCGTGACGCCGAGCAGACGTCGAGCCTCGAGGATCGGGGCTGGACCGTCGTGCGTTTCGCGGCCCAGGAAGACTGGTCTGCCGTCATCGCGCGCTGGCCGAGTCTCTTCGGGGCTCTGCCCCCCGCACCGGCCCCTACCCGTCCGGCCGAGGAAGGGCGGCCGCGCTTCGAGCCGGGCTGGTTCGCCCCGGCGTGGGCCGCGCAGCTCGTCCCTCTCGCGCACGCCGGGATCGAGATCGAAGCCGGGCGTGACGTCCGCGATGGCACCACCATCGTCGGCCAGACCGTTGCGGAGTTGCGCGGGCCCAATGGGATCGTGGTGTTGATCGATGCGGGAGCACCCGGTGCGGAAGCCGTGGCGTCTGCGATCCGCGCCGAAGGAGGGGAGGCGATCGTGCTCGATCCGGGAGCTCCTGACTGCGCGGCAGCGCTGCGTGCCGCGGTGGGCGGATGACGATGCCGGAACCCATCATCGGAAAATCGTTCTACGTGTCGCTCAACCAGCTCGACCCCGCTGACCAGGCGCGCGTCAACAAGTTCGTCCCCCGCTTCATGGAGAACCCGGAGAGTCCCGGCACCAGCCTCGAGCGCGTCACCGATGCCAAGGATCTGAAGATCTGGTCGGCCCGGATCTCTCGGAGCCTCCGCGCGATTCTCCACAAGGACGGCGGTCGGGTATTCCTGCTGTACGTCGGGCAGCACGACGACGCGTACGACTGGGCCGCACGCCGTCGCGTCGAGGCCCATCCGGTGACGGGCGCGGTCCAGATCGTCGAGACCGTCGAAAGCGTCGAGGAGACCCTCGCCGCGTTGCCGACAGAGGAGTCCAGCGATGCGCTGTTCCCGCCGGATCGGTACGACAACAACTACCTCCTGAGCCTCGGTCTCCCGGTCGACTGGCTGCCGACGATCCGGCGTCTCACGGGCGAGGACGATCTGCTCTTGGTGACGGAGCGCCTGCCGGAGGAGGTCGGCGAGCGGCTGCTCGCGCTCTTCGTCGGCGAAGTCGTGACGCCGCCGAAGCCGACGCCCATCGGCGCGCCGATCACACAGAACCCGGACACGTTGCGCCGCTTCTTCGTCGTCCAGGACGACGCGGACCTCGCCGACGTCCTGAACCAGCCGCTCGAAGCGTGGCTGCGGTTCTTGCATCCGTCGCAGCGCGCGATGGTGGACAGCTCGTTCGCGGGTCCGGCCAAGGTCACCGGTTCCGCTGGGACCGGGAAGACGGTCGTTGCGCTGCACCGCGCACGCGCGCTTGCGCGCCAGGGCAAACACGTCCTCCTGACGAGCTACGTGAAGCAGCTTTGCCGGAATCTCGAGCGGCAGCTCGCCGTCCTCTGCCGTCCCGAGGTGGCTGCACGGATCCAGGTGGGCACCGTTCATCAGCAGGCGTTCCAGATCGCGCGCACCGCTGACTCGAAGATCCGCGCGACCGATGATGCGGAGATCCGCCGGCTGCTCACGAAGAACCGTGAGCGCGCGGGGGTCGAGGCGGAAGAGTCCTTCCTGCGCAGCGAGTGGGCGAATGTCATCGACCGGCAGGGCATCACGTCCTGGGATGCCTACCGCGACGCGGACCGCCGCGGCCGCGGGCGCCCGCTCACCGTGCGCGATCGGGAGCGACTGTGGCAGGTCTTCGGCGGCGTCTGGGCGGATCTCGAGGCCGAACACCGGACCACCTGGGGGGGCCTTTGTCGCCTGGCGACCGAGCAGCTCGAACAGGGCCGCGTTCCGAGCCCGTTCGATTCGGTGCTGGTCGACGAGGTCCAGGACCTTCAGCCGTCGGCGATCCAGCTTCTCGCTGCACTGGGCGGCAAGGGCCGGGACGGTCTGCTGCTGGTCGGGGACGCCGGTCAGCGCATCTATCCCGGTGGCTTCAGCCTCCGCTCGCTCGGCATCGACGTGCGCGGCCGCTCGCGCGTGCTGCGGATCAACTACCGCACGACGGCGCAGATCCAACGCGTGGCGGATCGGCTGCTCGGGGCTGCCGCCGACGACCTCGATGAAGGCAGCGAGACCCGCCGCGGCACCACGAGCCTCCTCCGCGGCCCCGATCCTACGCTCCGTGGCTTCGCAAGCGACGCCGAGGAACTCGCGTTCGTCGCGGCAACGATCCGCCGCCTCGTCACGGCTGGCCTCGCGTTGCGCGAGATCGCGGTGTTCGCGCGCACGCGCAAGCTCGGGGAGAAGCTTCGCGACGGACTTCGCGAGGACGGTCTCGCCGCCCAGTTCCTCACCGAAGGCGACGAAGACGCGGCCGCGGGGACCGAGCCCGGTGTGCACGTCAGCACCATGCACGGCGCCAAGGGCCTCGAGTTCAAGACCGCCTTCGTCGCCGCGTGCGACGAGCGCCGGCTTCCCAACGCGTACGTGCTCGAACAGCTCGACGATCCCGCGGAGCGCGAGCTCGCGCTCGAACAAGAGCGCAGCCTGCTCTACGTCAGCATGACCCGGGCGCGCGACGAGGTCTTCGTCACATGGAGCGGCAGGCCGTCGCCGTTCCTGCAGGAGCTGCTGGCAGCGGGGGAGGCCGTCGCGTGACACCGGACGGGAGCTTCGCCGTCGGCTCCCTCGTGCGCGCGCGCGGCCGCGAGTGGGTGGTGCTGCCGGAGTCGCAGGGCGAGCTGCTGATCCTGCGCCCGCTCGGGGGCACGAACGATGAAGTGGCCGGCGTCTACACCCCTCTCGAAGCGGTCGAATCCGCCACCTTCGACCTCCCGGATCCCGCCCGCGTCGGCGATCACCGCGCGTGCCGGCTGCTGCGCGACGCCGCCCGCATCGCCACCCGCGCCGGCGCCGGCCCGTTCCGGAGCCTTGCGCGCATCGCCGTCGAGCCGCGTCCGTACCAGCTCGTGCCGCTGCTGATGGCGCTGAAGCTCGATCCGGTGCGGTTGCTGATCGCCGACGACGTCGGCATCGGCAAGACCGTCGAGGCGGCGCTCATCGCCCGCGAGCTGCTGGATCGTGGCGAGGTCCAGCGCCTCGCCGTGCTGTGCCCGCCGCATCTCGCCGAGCAGTGGCAGACGGAGCTGCGCGAGAAGTTCCACATCGACGCCGAGCTGGTGCTGGCGCGCACGGCGAGCCGCCTCGAGCGCGGGCTCCACGTCGGCGAGTCGCTCTTCGACGTCCATCCGCACGTCATCGTGTCGATGGACTTCATCAAGTCCGATCAGCGCCGCGACGAGTTCGTGCGCACATGCCCGGAGCTGGTGATCGTCGACGAGGCCCACACCTGCGCCTTCGGCGACGAGGCGCGCGGCGGCCGCCACCAGCGCCACCAGCTCGTGACCCGCCTCGCCGCCGATCCGGCGCGGCATCTCATTCTGGTGACGGCCACGCCGCACAGCGGCAAGGAAGACGCCTTCCGCTCGCTGCTCGCGTTCCTCGATCCGGGCTTTGCGCAGCTGCCGGACGATCTCGGCGGCAAGGCCAACGAAGCGGGGCGCCGCCGGCTCGCGCGGCATTTCGTCCAGCGCCGCCGCGCCGACATCGAGGCCTTCCTCGATACCGAGACCCCGTTCCCGACTCGCCTCGAGCGCGAGGAGACCTACCAGCTCTCGAAGCCGTACCGCGCGCTCTTCGAGAAGGTGATCGCCTACGCGCGCGAGACCGCGCAGGACGACAGCGGCGGCCAGCACCGCCAGCGCGTGCGCTGGTGGTCCGCGTTGGCGCTCCTGCGCGCGCTCGCGTCGAGCCCCATGGCGGCGGCGGCGACGCTGCGCAACCGCGCTGCGATGGCGGACACCGAGACCGTTTCCGAAGCCGACGCGCTCGGCCGCCGCACCGTGCTCGACGACAGCGCGCAGGATGCCGACGGAGAGCTCGACGCCGCGCCCGGCGCGGACGCCCGGCCGAGCGACGGCGATGCGAGCGATGGCCGCGCGAGCGGCGGGGATCCGCGCCTGCTGCGCCTCGCCCGCGAGGCCGAGGCGCTCGCCGGCGCGGACGACGCGAAGCTCGCGAAGGCCACCGCGCTGCTGAAGGAGCTGCTGGCGGATGGCCAGCACCCGATCGTCTTCTGCCGCTTCATCCCGACGGCCGAGTATCTCGGTGCGGCGCTCCGCAAGGCGCTGCCGAAGGGTACCGAGGTCGCCGTCGTGACGGGCCTGCTGCCGCCGGACGAGCGCGAGGCGCGCATCGCGGAACTCGGCGAACAGCGCGCGCAGGGCAAGGCGATCGCTCTCGTCTGCACGGACTGCCTGTCCGAAGGCATGAACCTGCAGGAGCACTTCGACGCCGTCGTCCACTACGACCTCGCGTGGAGCCCCACGCGCCACGAGCAGCGCGAGGGTCGCGTCGATCGCTACGGCCAGCCGCGCCCCGAAGTCCGCGTGCTCACCTACTACGGCACGGACAACGCGATCGACGGCATCGTGCTCGACGTGCTGCTGCGCAAGCACAAGACCATCCGCAGCTCGCTCGGGATCTCGGTGCCGGTGCCGATGGACACCAACGCCGTCGTCGAGGCGATCTTCGAAGGCCTGCTGCTGCGCGAGAAGGGCGGCGGCGGCCAGCTCCTGCTGCCGGGTCTCGACGAGATGCTGGCGCGCGAGTCCCGCCAGCTCCACGGCGCGTGGGAGGCCGCGGCCGCACGCGAGAAGCGCTCGCGCACGGTCTTCGCGCAGGAGACGATCCGCCCCGAGGAGATCCGCCCGGAGCTCGACGCCGCCCGCGCCGCCCTCGGCGCGCCGGACACCGTTCGCAGCTTCGTCGAAGACGCCCTGCGCGCGCACGGCGCCGTCCTCGAGAAGCGCGGTAATGGTCTCGACATCGATCTCGCCCGCGCCCCGCGCGCGCTGCGCGATCTGTGCCCGGAGCTGCCGGATCGCTTCCGCGCGCGCTTCGAGCTGCCGGTGGAGGGCGGCGTGCTGCACCTCTCGCGCACCCATCCTTTGGTCGAAGGTCTCGCGGCCCACGTGCTCGACACCGCCCTCGATTCCGCCCCGGAACGAGCAGCCTCCGCCGTCGCGCAGCGCGCCGGCGCGATCCGCACGGCCGCCGTCACGACCCGCACGACGCTGCTGCTGTGTCGCTTCCGCTTCGACCTCTCGACGTCCCGCGGCGGCGCCGAGCAGACGCAGCTCGCCGAAGAGATGGCACTGCTCGCCTTCGAAGGCGCGCCGCACGCGGACGCCGCGTGGCTCACGCCCGAGCGCGCCGAAGCGCTGCTCGCCGCGAGCCCCAGCGGAAACATCGCCGACGAGCAGAAGCGCCGCTTCGTCGCCGCCGTCGTCGAAGGCGCCGGCGCGCTGATCCCGGCGATCGAGGCCGAGGCCGGCCGCCGCGCCGAGGCGCTGCTCGCCGCTCATCGCCGGGTCCGCACGGCCGCCCGCGAGCGCGGCCTCAGCTACCGCGTCCAGCCGCAGCTCCCGGCCGACGTCCTCGGTATCTTCGTGCTGCTCCCGGCGGAGGCCTAGCGCCGCCATGAGCCGAAGAACGCGCGCCCTCTTCGAGACGATCGGCAGCGAAGGCGGCCTGCTGCCGCCCGAGCTGCTGAAGCGCATCGCCGCCGGCGACGGCGAGCTGCCGGGCCTCGCCGCGACGGACTACCACCTCGAGCCCGGCGCGCGGCTCGGCGAGGCGGTGACGCGCTCGTGGAACCGGCTGCTCGGCGCCTGGGCGAGCTTCCGCGAGGCCCGTTCGAAGCTCGGCGACGGCGCACCGGACGCCGGCATGACGCGCGAGCGCTGGCTGCTGCCGCTCTTCCAGGAACTCGGCTACGGCCGGCTGCTGGCCGCCCGCGGCGGAATCGAGATCGAAGGCCGCACGGTCCCGGTCTCGCACCGCTGGCATCACACGCCGATCCACCTGGTCGGCTTCCGCACGGATCTCGATCGCCGCAGCGCCGGCGTGGCCGGCGCCGCGCGCCAGAGCCCGCACAGCCTCGTACAGGAGCTGCTGAACCGCAGCGACGAACATCTCTGGGCCGTCCTCAGCAACGGCCTGCGCCTGCGCTTGCTGCGCGACAACGCGAGCCTTACGCGCCAGGCCTACGTCGAGTTCGACCTCGAGGCGATGTTCGAGGGCGAGGCCTACGCGGACTTCGCCGTGCTGTGGCTGGTGCTGCACCAGTCGCGCGTCGAGGCCGAGCGCCCGGCCGAGTGCTGGCTCGAGCGCTGGGCGCAGGCGGCGAAGCAGCAGGGAACGCGCGCGCTCGAAAAGCTCCGCGGCGGCGTCGAGGCCGCGATCCAGGCCTTCGGTCAGGGCTTCCTGGCCCATCCGAAGAACGCCGCCCTGCGCGACGCGCTGGCCACCGGTGCGCTCGGCACGCAGGACTACTACCGCGAGCTGCTGCGCCTCGTCTACCGGCTGCTCTTCCTCTTCGTCGCCGAAGACCGCGGCCTGCTGCTCGATCCGGACGCCAAGCCCGACGCCCAAAAGCGTTACCTCGATCACTACGGCACCGCCCGCCTGCGCCGGCTCGCCGCGCGCCGCCGCGGTGGGCCGCATCCCGACGGCTGGCGGGCGCTGCGCCTCGTGATGGCGCGCCTCGGCGACGACCGCGGCTGCCCGGAGCTGGCGCTCCCTGCGCTCGGCTCGTATCTGTGGTCTCCCGCCGCGCTGCCGCATCTGGCCACCGCCGAGCTCGCCAACGAAGCCCTGCTGGCCGCCGTGCGCGCGCTTGCCTTCACCGAAGAGGGCCGCCTGCTGCGCGCCGTCGACTGGCGCAACCTCGATTCCGAGGAGCTCGGCAGCGTCTACGAGTCCTTGCTGGAGCTCCATCCCGAGGTGGAAGCCGGCGCCGCGCGCTTCGAGCTCGCGAGCGCCGCCGGCAGCGAGCGCAAGACCACCGGCTCCTACTACACGCCGGACGCACTGGTGCAGTGCCTGCTGGAGACGGCGCTCGATCCCGTGCTCGACGAGGCCTGCGGGAGGCCCGACCCCGAGGCCGCCCTGCTCGCGCTCAGCGTCTGCGACCCGGCCTGCGGCAGCGGCCACTTCCTGATCGCCGCCGCGCGCCGGATCGCCCGGCGCCTGGCCCAGGTCCGCACGGGCGATCCCGAGCCGGACCCGCAGGCCCTCCGCCATGCGCTGCGGGACGTGATCGGCAAGTGCCTCTACGGCGTCGATCTGAATCCCATGGCCGTGGAGCTCTGCAAGGTCTCGCTCTGGCTCGAGGCGCTCGAGCCCGGCCGTCCGCTCTCGTACCTGGATCATCAGATCCAATGCGGCAACAGCCTCCTCGGCACGACACCAGAGCTGCTCGCCGCCGGCCTGCCGGACGCCGCCTTCGAGCCGATCGAGGGCGACGACAAGAAACTCGCGAGCGCCCTCAAGAAACGGAACCGCGCCGAGCGCCAGGAGGACGCGCAGCAGCAGACGATGTTCGGCGCCTTCGTACGCGACGCCGGAGGCGACTACGGCACGCTGGCGAGCCAGGCCGCGACCCTGCGCGAGCTCGCCGACGACGACATCGCGGCGCTGCGCCGCAAGGAGCAGGCCTTCGCCGCGCTCGCCCGCTCCGAGAGCTATCAGCACGAGCGCCTGCTGGCCGATGCCTGGTGCGCCGCGTTCGTCTGGCGCGCGCAGAAGGGCGCCCCCGACGCGCCCACCGCCGAGGTCCTGCGCCGGCTCGGGGAAGACGCGGAGCAGGTCTCCGCTGCGACACGGGCCGAGATCGAACGCCTCGCCGTCCCGTATCGCTTCTTCCACTGGCACCTGGCGTTTCCGGAGGTGTTCGGCGCCGGGGCGGGCGAGGCAGGGGAGGGCGGCTTCGATGTCGTCCTGTCGAACCCGCCGTGGGAGCATACGGAGCTCAAGGAGAAGGAGTTCTTCGCGACGCGAATGCCGGAGATCGCAAAAGCCGGCACCGGCGCCGCGCGCAAACGCATGATCGCCGAGCTCGAATCGAACGATCCGAGCCTCTATCGCGAGTACGTCGCAGCGAAGCGCGAGCACGATGCGATTGGTTTCTTCGCAAGCAAGAGCGGCCGCTATCCGCTCTGCGGTCGCGGCCGCATCAACACCTACGCCGTCTTCGCCGAGACCATGCGCGATCTCGTCGCCCCCACCGGCCGCGTCGGCGCGATCCTCCCGTCCGGCATCGCGACCGACGACACCACCAAGTTCTTCTTCCAGGACCTCAGCGAGCGCGGGAGCCTCGCGAGTCTCTACGACTTCGAGAATCGCAAGCCGCTCTTCCCCGATGTCGACAGCCGCATGAAGTTCTCCCTCGTCACCCTCAGCGGCTCCGCGCGTCCCGCGAGCGAAGGAGCCGAGCTGGCGTTCTTCCTCCACGATCCGACCGAGCTCGCCGACGCCGAGCGCCGATTCCGCCTCTCCGCCGCGGACCTCGCGCTGCTGAACCCGAACACCCGGACCTGCCCGATCTTCCGCAGCCGCCGCGACGCCGAGCTCACCAAGTGGATCTACCGCCGCGTCCCGGTCCTCGTCCGCGAAGGCCCGCCCGAAGAGAATCCCTGGGGCGTCTCGTTCCGCCAGGGCCTCTTCAACATGACCAGCGACTCCGGCCTCTTCCGCACCCGCGACCAGCTCGAGCAGGACGGCTGGACCCTCGCCGGCAACATCTTCGAGAAGAACGGCGAGCGCATGCTGCCGCTCTACGAAGCCAAGATGATCCACCACTTCGATCACCGCTGGGCCACCTACGACGGCGACGCCACCCGCGACCTCAGCACCGCCGAAAAGGCCGACCCGAGCTTCGTCCCGCTCCCCCGCTACTGGGTCCCCGAGCCCGAAGTCGAGCAGCGCCTCGCCACCCGCTGGCCCCACCCCTGGCTCCTCGGCTGGCGCGACATCTGCCGCAGCACCGACGAACGCACCGTCCTCGCCAGCGTCGTGCCGCGGGTGGGGGTGGGGAACAAGATTCCTCTGATGTTTTTCCGAGACGTTGAGCCCAGGGGCCTTGCGTGTCTTCTCGCAGACTTGTCGACGTTTGCGCACGACTACCCTTCACGCCAGAAAATCGCGGGAACTACGCTCAACTTCTTCATCTATGAGCAACTGCCAGTCTTGCCTCCCGACACCTACGCGAAGCCCACTCCATGGCAGAGCGACACCGCGCTTCTCGACTGGCTCCGCCCCCGCGTCCTCGAACTCACCTACACCGCCTGGGACCTCGCCCCCTTCGCCCGGGACCTCGGCTACGACGGCCCCCCGTTCCGCTGGGACGAAGCGCGCCGGTTCCAGCTCCGCTGCGAGCTCGACGCCGCCTTCCTCCACCTCTACCTCGGCCCGCCCGAGGAGTGGAAGACGAACGCCCCGCCCGAGCTCCTCGCCGCCTTCCCCACCCCGCGCGCCGCCGCCGCCCATATCCTCGACAGCTTCCCCATCGTCCAGCGCAAGGACGAGCAGGCCCACGGCGAGTACCGCACGAAGCGCGTGATCCTCGAGATCTACGACGCGCTCAACAAAGCCGCCTCGTCGTCCGATCCCTACCGGACGCCTCTCGATCCTCCGCCCGCCGACCCGCGCGCCGCGCATCCGCCCGACATGCGCAGAGCCGGGGCGGAGGTTCCCGCCCAGAAGGAAGCCCCGTGAACGAGCTGCTGGACCCCCTGCGCACCATCACCGATTTCGTCCGGATCGATCCATCCGCGCTCGAAGCGGTCGTAGACGGACGCTTCACGGCGCTCTGGTGTCTCGTCACCGCGGGCTACTTCCTGGTGCAGGCACTGCGCCTGCTCGCGCGCGCGCTGCCAGTCCGCGCCGCTCTGCAGCGCGTGACGCGGCCGCTCGCAAAGCTCGCAGACTCCGAGGCCTTCGCGCGCGGCTTCGAGGCGTATCACCAGGTGGTGATGAAGCAGCGCCATCTGCGGCACGGCTGGCACGAGTTTCGCGAGAGCCTGATCGTGCCCGCGCCGGGAGAGCGGGAACGCATTCGCAACACGCGAGAGCCGAGCACCTTCTTCAACGACGCGACGGTCGTCCAGCCGAGCATTCACAGCCGCTTCTTCGACACGGTGCCGAATCACCTGGTCGGCATCGGGATCCTCGGCACGTTCGTCGGTCTCGCCGCCGGCGTCGGGCTCGCTGCGGGAAACCTGGATTCCCAGGATCAGAGCGAAGTCCAGAGGGCGCTCCATCACCTGCTGAGCGGCGCGTCGCTGGCGTTCTTCACGTCGATCTTCGGGCTGGGACTCTCGATCGTCTTCGTGTTCGGGGAACGCTGGATCGTCGGGTCCGTGCACCGCACGCTCGGGAAGTGGGTCGAGGCGCTGGAGGCCCGCGTCGAGCTGGTGACGCCGGAGCAGATCGCGCTCGACCAGCTCGAGCAGCAGAAGCGCCAGACCAAGCAGCTCGAGCGCTTCAACACGGACCTCGCGTTCACGCTCGAGAAGGCGCTCGAAGAAAAGGTCGCAAACCGTCTGACGCCCGCCCTCGACAAGATGGTCGAGGCGGTCGAAGCGCTGCGCCTCGACCGAGCGGATTCGAATCTCGGCGCGATGCAGCAGCTCGTCGCCGAGTTCACGAGCAACCTCACGCAGTCCACGGGTAGCGAGATGAAGCAGATCTCGGACACGCTCGGGCAGCTCGGCGACCGCTTCCAGTCGCTGATCACGGCCGCCGAGGAGTCGCAGACCCGAAGCCAGGGCATGCTCGACGGCGCCACCCGCAACGCACTCGACGCGCTGGTCTCCGGGACGACGGCGATCTCGGGGAAGCTCGACGCGGCCGTGGCCGGGATGACGACCAACCTGACCAGCGCGTCGGAGCAGCTCGTCAGCCGGGTCTCGAACGCGGGCGCCCAGATCGAAGCCTCGAGCGAGGCGAGCGCCCGGCAGATCGCCGAGGCGCTCGGCGGCTTCACCCAGAGCGTCGCGGCGCTGGCGCAGATGACGTCCGCGCAGAACGAGCTGGCGACCCGCGTGCAGGAACTCACGAGCGGGCTGCGAGGGGCCGGCGAGTCCGTGCTGGAGGCGCACCGCGGCTTCTCGGCGTCGCTGGCGACCGGTCAGGCGATGACCCGCGGCATGGATGCGGCGAGCACGCGGCTCGCGGAGTCGCTCTCCGCGACGGACCGGATCGTGTCCCGGGCGAGCGAGGCGGCGGCAACGATCGAGGCCGAGCAGCAGAAGATCGTTCACGCGTGGGCCGAGTACGAGCGGCGCTTCGGCACCGTGGACGCGGCGCTGCAGCGCGCGTTCCAGCAGCTCGAAGAGGGCCTGGGCCGCTACACGAGCCAGATCCAGGCGTTCCACACCGAGGCGGATCAGCACATGGGCACGGCGGTCGGCAAACTGGCCGCCGCTACCGGCGAGCTCCTGCAGGCCGTCGAGGATCTCGGCGAGAAGATGCCGGCGGAGTCCCGCTGATGCGCGGCCGTGCGCGTGGACCGGCTCCGCCGGGCTCGAGCCAGGATTACCTCGTCTCGGTCAGCGACCTCATGTCCGGGCTGCTGTTCATCTTCATCATCACGCTGGCGGTGTTCGCGCTGCGGCTCGTGCAGATGCAAGAGGCGGCGGCGAGGACGATTCAGGACCTGACAGATTCCCAGAGTGTCCGGAAAACCATCATCGAAAAGATCGAGAAGAATCTGAAGCGTGAAGGTGTAGACGTAGTCGTCGATGCCGAGCAAGGCATCGTCCGGCTGACGGACAAAACGGTTGGATTCGAACTCAACCAGGCGGATCCGCGCCGGCAGGATCGTCCGAACGTGACAATCATTGCGGATACGCTTCTAGAGGTCCTCCGTTGCTACGTGTCCGTGCCAGATGGCGGGAGCGGCGAATGTCCGGACGATCCTGGCGGCGCGCGCGTCGGAACGGTGATGATCGAGGGCCATACAGACAGCATTCCGATCCGTGGGGGACGGTATCGGGATAACCTCGAGCTTTCGTCCGCACGGTCTGCACAGGTTCTACGGCTCATGACGGAGGAAGCCCCTGGACTCGCCAGACTCCAGAACGCGGAACGGCAGCCGGTGCTTAGCGTGAGCGGCTACGGCGAAACAAGACTCCTCGTTCCCGCGGACGAACCTACGTCGAAGAGGGATGGGACAGAGAGCGACCGACAGACAGACGACGATCGCCACCGGCTGAATCGGCGGATCGAGATCCGGCTGGTGATGGAGCTCCCCCGCGCAGTCGATCCTCGGCCAGTTGAAGCGTTGCGCGAGGCATTCGCGGAATGAAGCCTACGGACGAAAGTCGACCGCCGGGCCTTATGGACTATCTTCAGGACTGGCGCGCGCCGGGCCTGCACGTTCCGAGAACCCAGCTCGCGTTCGCGCCGGTCGGACTGCGCCAGGCGGCCCGGACCGCCGAGCGGCTGCTCGGAGATCTGACGCCGAGGACGCCGCAACCGTATGCGCTCGACGCGATCGCCGACGGGCTGCGCACGGCCTGGCAGTCGTCGCACTCGCTCGCCGCAGTTCCGCCGCGCGATCTCTGGCGCGCGCCTTGGGTCTTCTTCCGGCCGTACGACCATCCGGACCGCTGGCTCGCCCAGCTTTCCGATCTCGTGGACGCGTGGCTCGCCTGGATGGACGAGCATGTACGAGCGCGGGCGGTGGTCGTGCTGCTGCGCGAGTTCCTGGCCGCCTATCCGCAGGAGCTGGCGTGCTTCGAGCCGATCCGGCGCTGGCTGGAACGCCAGGTCGCGACCGGCCGGACCCCGCGTCTCACGCGCTGGGCAGAGCGCTCGCGGAATTTCGGGCTCCTCCAACGAGACGCGCCGTTGCGCCTGATCGCTCCGTGGTGGAACTCCAGCGGTTCGTTCGAAGTGTACGCCGGCGAGGCGGGCCTCGTCCCTGGTCTCGAGCATTCGGCGCTCGTCCGCCGCGCGACCGGGGCCATGCTCGAACGGGTGAACGAGCAGCTCCGCACCGGCCAGGCGACGTCCGAATGGCTCGAGCGCGCGTTCGAATGGATCGCGCCGTCGGGCAGGCTGCGCTTCGGCTACCAGAGGATCCGGACCGCCGAGGCGTTGCTCTCGCCGTTCCTCCACCAGTCACCCGAGCCTCCGGTCCAGCACGCGCTCCAGGAGATCCTGCTGCGCGCCATCGGACATCCGGGGCCGGCGCGGGAGCAATGGCAGGGGGTGTCTCTCGAGCTGCGCGCGGTGCTGTCGCGATGGCTCGTCGGTCGCTCGCTCGACGACTTCTTCCACGTGCTCGACAAGACCGCCGAGGAGCACCATTGGCGCTACCGCCGTGCGTTCTGGTCCGCCTACCTGGAACGCGGCGCCATCAGCGACGCCTGGGTCGTGCTCGGCCCGGCCGCGCGGCAGATCGTCCGGCGGGATCTGAAGGAGGTCCAGAACGACGCGGGAACCTTGCTGGCCGGCGACGGGGCGCAAGGAAACCATTCCGTGCTGCTGTTGCGCATCGGCAATCTCACCATCGCCGAGTGGAGTCACAGCGGGAAGTGTCGCATCTGGATCGCCGGCAATCGGGCCTCACCGCGCCTCTACGAAGCGCAGTACGGACGCCGCCAGCTCATGGACGGCTGTGACTGGGACAAGGCGCACATGGGCTCCGAGGAGGGGCGCTGGCAGTCCCAGATCGCGCAGCAGATCGAGCGCCACACGCGGATCCGGGTTCCGAGCGGCGAGTACATGCCGAAGAGGCGCCGGTGACGCTCAGGCTTCGTAGCGAGCGAACGGCCGGCGGAATGCGCTTCTCGGTCTCCGCCGGCGACCAGCTTCTCGATGTCGAGCAGTGGGCGCTCGCCGAGGCGATCCTGTTGCCGAACCGGGCACCGGCGCGCGTCGGCGTGCTGTTGCGTCTGCTCGAAGACGAACGAGCGGATCTGCGCGACGGTGAGGTCCTCGTACCGGATTCCGAGATCGCGCAGCTCGAGGACGGCGAGCGCCGCGGCCTCGGGCTGCCGCGTTCGAGTCCCTTCGAAGTGGAGCTGCGCGGGAGCGGCGCGTTCGCGGATCCAGACTTCGCGATCGAGCTCCGTCTCTTCCATCCCGATGGCCGGCCCGTCGTCGGGGCGGTCCGGGACGGATGCTTCCTGGAGGTGGGCGGAGAGCCCTTCGTGCTCGCCGAGCCGCTCTACTCGCTGTGGGAGGCGGTCGACCGGTTCAATGCGATCCGTCCTTCGACGACCGAAGAGCGGATGCTGGCATGGGCGCCGATCGCCGCGGAGCTTCCGGAAGGCGTCCAGCTCGGCGACGAACTCGACAGCGTCCGGATCGTCCTTGCCAGCGCGTTCTCGCTCCGGCCCTTCCGCAACGCGGCGGGCGAACCGGACGTCGATCCGGTGCTCGGCCGCTTCGCGGAGCGGCAACGTGGGGCCGAGACCGAGCGGGAATTCGACGAGAGCATCCCCGAAGCCCGCCACGAAGAGTTCGCGAAGCGTTTCCGCGGACTGTCCGGCGTCAGGCGGCGCTATCTGGCCGGGGCCGGCTACTACGTCGTGCTCGACGAGCGCGTCGAGAAGGCCCTGCGCGTGGTCCACGAGGTCCAGCAGTCGGATGCGGGGACGCGGCGCCGCTTCCTGACTCGCCCGTCCGCGTTCCTGCGAGAGGCACTGGAGCCGGTCGAGGAGACGGAGGACGCGCGTCCTGCGGACAGATCGCTCGACGAGGTGTTCTTCGACGAAGGGCTCTCCGAGCGGGTCAAGGGGATCGGGATCTGGCAGCCCAAAGTGCTGCCTTGGCTGAAGCCCAGCGGTGAGACGTGGCTGCCGGAGGATCCGGCAGGCCTGCTGATCGATGGGCATCCGCTGCCGGTTCCGAAGGACGAGGCGCCGGCCCTCCTCGAAGAAGTCCGGCGTGCGCGTGCGGAAGGGCGCGAGTCGGTCGAGTTCGCCGGTGCGCGCATTCCCGCGACGGAAGAAACCGAGGCTGCTCTCGGAGCGCTCGTCGAGAGAGCCGCGGCCGGGCAACCGAAGGACGACCAGGCGCCGTCTCCGCCGACCTCGAAGCTCGCGCTTCTCGTCATCGACAATCTCGAGCAGCTCGGCTTCCGGATGGAGCCACGTGGGGGCCGGGCCAGCATCGAGCGGGTTCCGGCATGCCTCGAGACGACGCTGCTCCCGCATCAGGAGGAGGGCCTCCGCTGGCTGCAACAGCACTGGGTCAACGGAAGTCCGGGCGCTCTGCTGGCTGACGACATGGGCCTCGGAAAGACGCTGCAGGTGCTCGCGTTCCTCGCGTGGCAGCAGGAAGAAATGATCGCGGGCCGCTGGCCGCGACGTCCCTTGCTGGTCGTGGCGCCGACGGGTCTCCTCCGCAACTGGCGGGACGAGCACGACCGGCACCTAGCCGGCGCGGGTCTCGGCGAGCTGCTCGAGGCATTCGGTCCGGGCCTGCGTCGGCTCCGTTCAGCGCAGGATCGCGAGGGCGGCGAACTCGCGAGTGGTCTTCCGTCGCTCGACACCGCCGCGCTGGGTCGCGCGGATTGGGTTCTCACCACCTACGAGACGCTCCGCGACTACCAGCACAGTTTCTCCCGCGTGCACTGGGGTGCCATCGCCTTCGATGAGGCGCAGAAGATCAAGAATCCCGCGGCCGGTATGACGGACGCCGCGAAGGGGATGAAGCAGGACTTCACGATCGCGATGACGGGCACTCCGGTCGAGAATCGGATCGAAGACCTGTGGAGCATCCTCGACGTGGCGCGGCCTGGCGGACTCGGGGCCGCGAAGGAGTTCTCCTCACGGTTCGCCAGTGAAGGTCCTGGACGCAAGCACGCAGAGTTCGCCGCACTGCGCGTGGAGCTACTGGAAGGCCCGCCGCCGCCGGTCATGATGCGGCGACTCAAAGAGGATCATCTGGAGGGCCTTCCAGAGAAGGAGATCCACACCCATCGGCTCGCGATGCCGCGCCTACAGGCGGAGGCCTATCACGCGGCCGTCGTCGAAGCCCGACGTGGCGCGCCCATGCTCGGTGTCCTCCAGCAGCTCCGGAGCATCTCTCTCCATCCGGCTGCGGGCGATACCGCGCCCGACGACCCCTTCATCGAGCAATCGGCGCGGCTCGTGCTGGCATTCCGCCTGCTCGACGACATTCGCGCTCGTGAGGAAAAGGCGCTGGTCTTCCTGGACTCGCGTGCGGTCCAGGGTCCCCTCATGGAACTCCTGCAGCGCCGCTACCGGCTCCGCGACCGCATCCTGATCATCAACGGAGAGATCAGCGGAAAACATCGCAAGGCGCGTGTCGACGAGTTCCAGGAACGCCGCGGTTTCGACGTCATGATCCTGTCTCCGAAGGCCGGCGGGGTCGGGCTGACCCTCACCGCCGCCAACCACGTGATCCACCTCGCGCGCTGGTGGAACCCCGCCGTCGAGGACCAGTGCACGGACCGCGTCTACCGCATCGGGCAGCACAAGCCCGTCCACGTGCACAACCTCCTCGCCGTCCATCCGGAGTTCGAAGAGCGAAGCTTCGACGTGCGGCTCGCGGCGCTCCTCGATCGCAAGCGTGAACTCAACCGATCGGTGCTGGCGCCGGCCGGCGGGACGAGTGCGGACGTGGAGGAGCTGTATCGGGAGACGGTTTCGGATTGAGGGTCACTGCCTTGTCGGAAGACGAAAGCGAGCGTGCCGAGGGAGCTGTCGACGGATTCCCCTGGTTGATCTGTCGCAAGGGCGAACAGGATGAGGAGCGAGAGCTCTGCTAACGCCTGGGCTCGTCGAGGTCGAGAGCGCTGAAGTCTCCCGCGCACTGCTCTCCCTCGTCTCCCGCGAGTCGGACAGCATCGCCGAACGCAGCGAGGCGAAGATCGGAGCACACCACGGATAGAAAGGCCGGCCGGCCCGAAGGTTGGCCCTTGACGCGACTCATCGCGACATAGGCGAGGCGATGCGATCCCTTTCGCGAATCGACTCCAACCACAACGGCCCGTGCCTCCCACCCTTTGAAGCTATGGACGGTGCAGCCCTTCATTCCGCCGTAGCCGCCCCAGAATCTCATCTTCCGCCGGCGTCTCTCTGTACCGTCGGCCTCGGTGAAGATGTGGGTGACAGCGACGCCCTTCTCCTCGAGCGTGGCCGCTACCGCCAGGCCGACCTTGTGGTCTTCGACGAGGAACACAATGTCGTCGGGATGGAGATCGTCATGCGTGTCGAGAAGGCGCAGGACTTCACTCGTGATGGCCTCGGGGAGCGCGCCGGTGCTGACCTGGATCCATCGTCGGTTGCAGCGCTCGAGCTCGTCGGGGGCGAAGAGCGCACGTTGCTCCTGCTCCAACGAGAGGGAAGGCGGATCGACGTCTCCAGGGATGTATCTTTGCGCGAAGTGTGCGAGGAGCGGAACGAGATTCGTGGGCGTCCGGTAGCTTCCTCTCAGCTCGGTCCACGGCCCGGAGAATCCCGCGTCAGGCATCTTTTCCTCTCGAACCCAAGAGGAACGCCCGTAGAGATCCTGCGTCGTGTCGACAACGAGAAGAAGTTCGCCCCCTGGCTTGCAGACCTGCAAGCGGAGAAAGTTCCACCAGTCGGGGCGGAAGTCCTGGCCCTCATCGACCAGGATTGCATCGAAGCGGGGAAGATCCCTTCTGCTCCCGGGATTCTCATAGCAAGCCTTCGCCTGGAGAAATGTGCGGTCGTATCGAGACTCAGGGTCTTCCGAGTTCTCGGTCTCGGTCGCCGGTTCAGCTGGTCGTACTCCGGCTCGGTCTATGACGTCTCTGCAGAATCCGTGGAAGTGAGTCGGACGGATCAAGCGGTGCTGCGCACCGATTTGGCGACAGCGACGTGCAGCGAGATCTTGAATGTAGTGTGGCAGCGCGATGTTGAAGCAGAGGATCAGGACGGTCTTCCCCTGCTTCGCGAGTGCAGCTGACCGGGCGGCTAGTCCGATCGTCTTTCCACTCCCTGCAGGCCCGCGAGTCCGGCGAGCCCTCGCGTTGCGCGGATTCTTCTCGATGTCCCTGGCCCCTTGGCTGAGCGACAGGGGGCGGCGCTGGTCCGAGATCCACTCCGATTCGCAGAGGTGCCGCCGGAGGCGCTTGAGGTATTCCCGTCGCATGAGGGGGGATTGCATGCCGTTGCCGTGGCAAGAGTGTCCGATCATCTTGCGGACGCCCTGCGC
Organism: Myxococcota bacterium; assembly: GCA_039794265.1. Taxonomy (GTDB): domain Bacteria; phylum Myxococcota_A; class UBA9160; order UBA9160; family PR03; genus CAADGG01. Next base: position 35,756 of record JBDIVR010000007.1, on the reverse strand, counting down.
ACTCGCGAAGGCGTCTTTCCCATAGACGCAGACGTACTTTTCATCCTTCTGGCTGACGCAGAAACCCTCGAGAAGAGATCTTGCGGTGTGCGTTGCGTGGAAGGGAAGAACAACGATGCCTCGCACGAGCGGGAACGCACCGGGGTCGGCATCCGGCGTGAAGAAGAACCGGTCGGCAAGGATGTTTCGATAGCCGTGACACTGCCATCGGGGTTGCTCGCCACAGGGTTGCCACCCGCGTCCATCTCGGACCTCCAAAAGCCCTTGGGCAACGCGGTAGCAGTCGGGGTTCCACGCTTTCACCTCGACCACCGTGACACCGAGGTCCGGATGCGCGACCACAAAGTCCGGCTCTTTCGTGTGCAGCTTCGGCTGCACGAAGATCTCCCACGCCTCGTCGAGGTGTCGGACGAGCGCATCGAGAACCAGTTTCTCTCCGCCGTTGAGCGGCGGCCGGAGGTGACGGAGCTCTGTCGGCGGAGGTGATACGATTTGGGCCATGGGCCCCGAGGATCGGGCGGCCCGCGACCCGCCTTGAGTCTGGCGGTGTCGCCTCTCGAGCGAGGTCACCGGGTGCCGCGGGGTCGGTCTCCGACCGCGGTCGCTGCATCGTCGTCGCAGGTGGGGCGTCGCGGGGTTCCGGGAGGCAAGCCGGCACCGCTACGGCGGCCTCAGAACAAACCCAGCTGCGTATCGTGCGGAATCGGAAACACGCCGACGATGACCCACGGGTTCGGCGCAACGAAGTGGAACTGCTGGGTCGTTCCCAGAAAGAAGTGCAAGTCCGTCTTGCAGAACTGCTCGAGATATTTCTGCTTGACCTTGGCGAGCGCTGCGCTCTCATCGCCATCGCAAGACCGAAGACAGTTCCAATACAGAGCGCCCGCTTGCCACTCGAGAATCTGCAACCTGCTGGAACGACCGTCTGCATCCTCGAACTGGTAGGAAAAGTTGTACGGGAGCTTGGGGATCACCTCGAAGGTCTCGCGCCACGTGTTGTCGTCGAAGAGATCGAACTGATTCGTGAGCGCTCTCATCTGCTCGAGCTTGCCCCGGTCCCAACTTCGAGTGTCATCTTCCTCCCAAACGAAATCCACGATTCGCGAGGGCCGGAATACAGCGAGCGAAATCTCGTTCGCCTTCGCACTGGCGATCAGTTCTCCGAGTCGATCGTAGACTCTCGCCGTCTCGAGAACGATCCGGCGGCGTTCCTTCCATCGATCTGCCGTGCCGACATGGGAGACGGCGGTCAGCTCGCGCGGATCGAGCGGGCGATACGTCTCGGGGCGTGGGTCCGAGGGATTCCGGCGGATCCGGCACTCCACCCAGTCGAAGAGACGATACCGCTCTTCGTGTTCGAGACGGCGGAAGGGAACGGGATACAGGCGGATCCAGGTGCCGTCTTCACGCAACCCGGCCGTGCAGACGGTCTCGCCGTATTTCCGAGACAGAGTCGGATACGTCTTGACGGTGATGAGAATCCGTGTCCGGGTCACGAGGCCTCAAAGGTGCTTCGCGACGATTCGGCGGCCAGGTTGGCGCTGAATGGCATCGGCAACGCAATGTCTGTGACACTGATCCGGTAGCCGCTCGTAGCAGGTCAGTGTCACGCGCTCCCCGGCGCGGATCCAGCTCCGGATCTCCGCCAGCGCCTTCTCGTGCTTCGGCAGATGGTCCGCCTCGTACGCATCGAAGAGTTCATCGTAGTCGGCCTGAGTCGCCAGATTCCGCCGTTTTTCAGAAGCGATTCCCAACTCGGGCATGTGGCGATAGCGGATCCCCACGCCGTCACATCCGTTTTCGAGTGTGCCCTTCGAGAACCCGTACTTGCGGCTGATGGGATTCCTGCGAACGTCGCAGAGAAGCGTTGTTCCGGCGCAAAGGAGGACGTTCAGGTAGCTCTCGAGCGTGCGGCCCTCATACCCGAGCGTGGAAAGTGGGACCGCGGGAGCCTGAGGCCGAGCCGATGCGATTCTCTGCAGCGCAGCGCGATCCCCTCGGAGAACGCGATCGGCGATTTGACTCCGAATCGCGTAGTACGGGAAGCGCCGGTAGGTCTCCGCGACGAGCGCATCGCCGCGAAGGCCCCGATGCGCTCTCGCGAACGCGCGAGTGAGGTCCGTGTCAACGAGATCTGCAGTGTGGATGCCTTCGTCCGTGAGACGCCAACGCCTCGCGTCGTCGACGAGAAATCCGCGCTCGATGAGCTTGCGCCGATCCGCATAGGACGTGAAGGAGAACGCACCGAACTTGTACGGGACGAAGTCATAGAGACTGTCGCCGTGTGGCTCGTGGGAATAGAGAAGGAGCAACTTCTGGAAGTCGAGGTTGCCCACGCTCCCGCCGAGCGCGCGAAGCAGGACGAGAAGCTGCCGCTGCCGTTCGAACAGCCGCGGCATCGGTGAGCCGTCGAGTCGGCGATTCGTCGCGCTCACGGTAGCAGCCCGCACATGTCGGCTTTCCATCCCTCCAGGACACTTCGCGAAAAGCGGCGAACTCTCGGCGACCGTCCGAGCCCCGTGGCTGCTCGACTCCCTTCAGGAACCGCCACAGAGCTGCTTCCCCGGCTCGTTGCCGAAGTCCCCCATTGCCAGCTCGTCTTCCGCGCGAACCTCCGAAACGTAGCGCGCATGAACGCCGCTGGGGCCGCCGCTCATGACGGGTCATCGGGCGCTGTCATTGGGGAGACCCCCTTGAGCGAACAGCTCCGGGGATTGTTCGCGTAGGACGTGACCCGAGGTTCTCGAACTTCCCATTTCGCTGTCCTCGCCCATCGTATGAAGCGCAACGGGATTGTCGGAGAATCCTTTCGTCGGGAGGATGGAGCGATGGCGGGCAGAGGCAAGTACTCGGCAGAGGCGCGGGTGGGTCGGTTCGTGATCACGGTTGTCACAGTCTCGTCGTAGCTTGGGCAAGGGTCGGCGCCTCGTGGACCTGCCGCCTGGCGCGACGTCCGATCCGGGACTCGGCCTCCAGGGTCCACGAAGGAGAGCGCGCATGAAGAGTTTCCCGGCTTCGGATCGGTCCGACTTCACACCGATCACCCACACCGAGGACCCGCTGCTGCCCGAGCGCGATCTCGGCTCCAGCGCCGGCGTCTTCCCGGACGGCCGGCCGTATCGCACCGAGTACTGGTTTACCGAGGGCATCACGCTGATGACGATCTTCTTCTCGACGCGCGGGATCGAGCAGGCCTCGGCCGCCGAGCTGCTGGAGCGCGTGAAGCCGCTTCTCGAGGCTGCAGACACCGACGAATCCTGGCGTCGCCTCGGAGAGAGCGATGTGAAGCGGATGATCGACGGAGCGGGGAACGAGATGTTCTCGCTGACGTTCGTGGTGAGGATTCCGGATTGGTAGGCGAGCACGGGGTGGCCACGGGCGCGGGTCCGCAGTCTGCGAGTATTTCGCAATGGGTGTTGACTTTCGCGTTTTCTTCGCGTACCGTGATTGGTGTCTCGGGGGGCTCGGGTTGGGCCGCGGATGGAGATGGAACTCGGACGGGATCCGTTTTTCGAAGGAATCGCGCCGACGGCGACGCCCGCGAGGGATCGGCCTCGCGCGACAGAAGTGTGCGCCGATGAGCGTCTCGCGCAGCTGACCGCGACGGCCGGGCCGCTGCGCCGCGCGCTCGCGGCGATCTGTGCGCGGCTACTCGAGACGAGTGCGTACGAGCTCCTCTGCTACGCGCGGATCGGGGACTATGCGCGCGAGCGCGCCGGGGTGTCCGCGCGCCAGCTCCAGGATCTCGCGCATGCGCACCGCGCGTTCGCGACGCTGCCGGGGTTGGAGCGCGCGCTCGTGGCGAACGAGTTGCCGTGGAGCAAGGTCCGCCTGCTCGCGCGCGTGGCGACGCCGGCGGACGAAGCTGCCTGGCTGGCGCGCGCCCGCGTGTTGTCGATCCGCCGGCTCGAGCAGGAGGTGCGCGCGCTGCGGGCGCCCGCGGACGGAGCGCTCGACGCCGAGGCCGATCCGCCGCGCGTGCGCGTGACGCTGCACTGCACGCCGGCGGTGCACGAACAGTGGCTGCTCGCGCGCGAGTATGCCGAGCGCGTCTCGGGCCAGCGGCTGCGCGAGGACGAGGCGCTCGAGTGGGTGACGGCGGAGGCGTTGTCGGCCGTGTCGGTCGATGCGGCGCGGCTCGGTGAGACGGGCGGGGCGGAGCCGGCGGAGCCCGCGCGACGCGCGACAGATGCGCTGCGCGACGACGACGAGCCCCCGCTCGACAAACTCGAGCGCGCGCCGAAGCCGACCAGCGCGCTCGCGGATGCCTGCGCCTCGATCGGTCCCCTCCTCGCCGGCCTCGACGAAGCCGATGCGTTCGAGCTCGACCGCCGGCTGCGCGCCGCGATCCGCCTCGAGCAGACGCTCGACGCCGCGATGGCCCCCCTGCTGCGCATCGTGACGTGCGCCGGGTACGAGTGGAGTACCGCGTACTGGAAGCTCTCCGAGTTCGCCGCCGAGCAGCTCGGGATGTCCGCGAGCAAGGCCCGCGCGCTGATCCGCATCGAACGCGCCGGGGACGCGTGCCCGGAGCTGCGCGAGGCGTTCCGCGACGGCCGGCTGTCCTGGGCCAAGGCGCAGCTTTTGTTGCCGCTGCTGCTGCTCGACATCGACTGTGTCCTCGCCCCGGACTGGCGCCGACGCTGGGTCGCGTGGGCCGAGACGGTGACGGTGCGGAGGCTCGAAGCCGACGCCCTGCGCGCGCTGCTGCTGCGCGCCGGCCACGGCCCGGCGTTCGAGCGCTGCCTCGCCGATCCCGCCCGCGCCCGGGATCCGATCCCCGAAGCCGAGCGCCAGATGTGTGCGCCGGACATCGATGTCGATGCGACGGAGGAGCTCGCGTGGCGGGTTCCGCGCGAGGTGGCCTCCCTGTTCGTCGCGGTGCGCGAGTCGTTCCGTGCGCGGCTGCGCGCCGGATCGAGCCGCCCTGTCTCGGATGGCGATGCGTTCTCGGCGATGCTCGGCCACGCGCTGGCCACCTGGACGCTGCGTGACCCCGAGAAGCCCCGCCCGGATCCGGTGTTCGAGCGCGACGGGTACCTGTGCGCCGTGCCGGGCTGCTCGTCGCGGATGAGCTTCCATGATCACCACGTCGTGTTCCGCTCGCATCAGGGCTCGAACGACATGGAGAACCTCCTCACGCTGTGCGCGTTCCATCACCAGCGCTGCCTGCACGCCGGTCGGCTGCGCATCCGCGGCCTCGCGCCGGACCGCCTCGTGTTCGAGCTCGGCGTCCGCCCCGGGGCGCCGCCGCTCGCGCGCTATCGCTCCGGGGATGTCGCGCTGGGCGCCCTGTGACCGCATCCGTCACAAGGGCCTCGTAGGATCCTCGATACACCACGATCCCTCCCGCAACGGCCTCTTCCGCTACGGAGGACCTGATGACGAACCCGACGACCGATTCCGCGCTGGCGCGGTCGAGCACAAGATCGAGCAGAAACGTGGAGAGTCTCCCTTCCCCCGTACTTCGCGCTCCCGCGTCGGCGCCCGGGCTTTCGAAGTCCCGCTATGTCACCGGCCTCCAGTGTGCGAAGCAGCTCTGGTGGAAGGTCCACGAGCCCGACGCGCCGGAGCTGGTGCCCGATGCGGCGACGCAGCGGATCTTCGATCGCGGCAGTCGCGTCGGCGAGCTGGCGCGCGAACACGTGCCCGGCGGCGTGCTGATCGATCTTCCGCACGCCGCGCTCGCCGAGCGGGTGGAGGCCACGCGGCGGGCGCTCGCGGACGGCGCGCGCGTCGTCTACGAGGCGAGCTTCCGCGAAGACGGGGTGTTCGTGTCGGTCGACATCCTCGAGCGTCGCGATCGTCTCGACCGTCGTGACGAGCGTGACCAGTTCGTGCTGACTGAGGTGAAGTCGACGCTCGACGTGAAGGACGCGCACCTGCCGGACGTGGCGATCCAGCTCCACGTGCTGCGGCGCGCGGGGTTGTCCGTCTCGCGCGCCGAGGTGATGCACCTGAATCGCGAGTGCCGCGCTCCGGATCTCTCGAACCTGTTCCTGCGCACGCCGGTGACGCGCCTGCTCGGGAGCTGGCTCGACGAGGCGCCGGGGCGGATCGCGGCGCTGCGCGCGCAGCTCGCCGGGCCGCTGCCCGAGGTCGCGCCGGGGGTGCACTGCTCTCAGCCCTACGAGTGTCCGTTCCTTTCGCGCTGCCATCCGCCCCTGCCTGCGAACCACGTGGGCACGCTGTACCGGCTCGCGAGCCCGAAGCGGGCCGAGTTCGAGGCGTCCGGCTACCAGACGCTCGACGAGCTGCCGGCGAGCTTCAGAGCCAGCGCGATCCAGCAGCGGCAGATCGCGAGCGTCCGGGCCGGAGCGGTCGTCGTCGCCCCGAGTCTGCACCGCGAGCTCGCAGCGCTGCGCCCGCCGCTCGCGTTCATCGACTTCGAGACGATCGCCCCGGCGATCCCGGTGTGGCCGGGCTGCGCGCCGTACCAGCACGTGCCGGTGCAGTTCAGCTGCCACCGCGTCGCGCAGGGCGGCGCGGTTCGCCACCGGACGTGGCTCGCCGACGGCCCGGACGATCCGCGCCGCCCGTTCGCCGAGGCGCTGCTCGCAGCGTGCGATGGCGCCCGCACGGTCGTCGCGTACAACGCGCCGTTCGAGAAGCGCTTCCTGCGCGAGCTGGCCGCCGCGTTGCCGGATCTCGCACCCGCCCTGGAGGACCTGTCCGCGCGCACGGAGGACCTGCTGCGGATCGTCCGCGATCACGTCTACCACCCCGAGTTCGCCGGCAGCTTCAGCCTGAAGGCCGTCCTCCCCGCACTGGTCCCGGCGCTCGGCTACGACGATCTCGCGATCGGCGACGGCGACACCGCCGCCGCCGCGCTCGAAACGCTGCTGCTCGAGCCCGCCGCCTTCGACGACGCCGAGCGCCGCCAGCTCCGCGCGGATCTCGAGGCCTACTGCGCCCTCGACACCTGGGCGCTCGTCCAGCTCACGGACCGGCTCCGCACGCTGGCCGGCGGCCTCTCGTGATGGACTCCAGTGATCGCGAACAGTGATCGCCAACAGGGAGGCCAGGCATCGGCGAGTCGCCATGCATCGGAGGGTTCGACCGTCGGCAACTTGACATGCCGCCCATTCGGGCGGCAATTTCCAGGAACACAGCCCAGCTCTCATGAGCGACCCGCGCCATCAGCGTCATCAGCGTCATCAGCGTCATCAGCATCATCAGAACGTGAGTGAATCCGTGCCCGAGAACGAGACTCTATCCGTACTTCTTTCGTCCGACCTCCGGGATCGGCTCGACGCGCTGGCCGCGAGCTCGAACCGGCCGCGAACCGAACTCGTCACGGAAGCGATCGACCACTACCTCGCCTACCAGGCATGGAAGCTCGATCGCGTACGCGAGGGCATCGAGGCGGCGGATCGCGGTGACCTCCACGCCCACGATCAACTGTTTGCGGAGCTTCAGGACCGCTACTCCGCCTCGACGGCCGAGAAGAAACCTGGATGATTCTTCGCTGGGCGGGTCCGGCACGCCACGATCTCATTCACATTGTCGAGTTCATCGCCGCGGACGACGCCGTCGCCGCGCTCGCAGTCATCGACCGGATCGAGCAGGCGGCTCAGCGTGTTCGGGAGTTCCCGTTTTCCGGTCGAGAGGGAGCCATGCGGGGCACCCGTGAGTTGGTGATCTCCGGTCTTCCCTACATCATCATCTACCGCGTCCGGGATCCGACGATCGACATGCTTCGGGTGCTCCACGCCGCGCGACAGTGGCCGCCAGCATGACGCGGATGCGTCTGCCCGGACCTCGGGCCGGGAATCCGATGCTCCGGGCAGCACTGTGGGCGGCCCTTCTGTGTCAGGCTGCGATTGCGGGCGGCGCAGGACGCAGCGCCGCGGCGGAGGGCGCCTCTCCCCCGTCGTCCGCGCCGCCGCCCGCGTCCGACGCACAGTCCGCCGTTCCGGCCTGGCAGCGCATCGCGCCCGGCGGCTCGACGACCTGTGCAGATGGCAGCGCGTATCACTTCTTCCTCCGGCCCGGGGATCCCGAGCGGCTGACCGTGTTCTTCCAGGGCGGCGGCGCGTGTTGGTCCGGGGCGACCTGCGATCCCGAGGGCCACCCGAGCTACCGGCCGAGCCTCGACAGCATGGGGGCTCCGCCCGCAGACGGAATCTTCGCCTCGGACCGCACCGACAATCCCTTCGCGAACGACACCGTTCTGTTCATTCCGTACTGCACCGGCGACGTCCATCTCGGCGATCGCACCCAGCGCTATCGACTCCCGGTCGGGTCGCGACATCCGGGGCGGACGCTGCGCATCCAGCACAAGGGCGCGGTGAACGCGGCCGCCGCCCTGGACTGGTTGGACGAGTGGTTCGCCCGCCATGCCGCGTTGCCCACACGGATCGTGGTCGCCGGCTCGAGCGCCGGAGCGATCGCGGCGCCGTTCTACGCCGCCCGGCTCGCGGCCGGCGCACCCGCGGCCCGCGTCTCGGTGCTGGCCGACGGAGCCGGCGCGTACCGCCGCAGCGCGACCGAGCTGCGCCCGCACCGGTTGTGGGGCACGCTCGCGGTCCTCCGCCGGCACGCCGGTTTCGCCGGTCTGCGCGACGAGACCTTCGACTTCGAAGCGCTGACGATCGCGGCCGCGCGCGCCCAGCCGCGCATCCGCTTCGCGCGCTTCGATACGGCCGAGGACGGCGTGCAGCGACACTTCCTCCGGTTGGCGGGCGGAAACCCGCCGTCGCTGTCGACGCTGATCGCGGCCAACGCACGCGAGATCCGCGCCTCCGTGCCTGGCTTTCGCAGCTTCGTCGCGGCCGGCGACGAGCACACGATCCTCGGCCGCTCCGCTCTCTTCGAGCTGGAGACGGACGGCGTCCGGCTTCGCGACTGGATCGCCGCGCTCGCGGCGCACCGCGAGCTCGACGATGTCTGGTGCGAGGCGTGTTCGACGGCACTCACCGGCGACGGCGACCGCGACGAGCCGATCCGTGCCACGGAGCCGTGAACCTACAGGCCGCGGTGTCCAGCGAGCAGGCGCCCGAGCGTCGTCGCCAGCGCATCGAGGGCGGCGCGATCGGGGAGCTTGACGGTGAGCGTCGGACGGCCGGCTTCGTCCTCGGCGAGGCACTCCTCGAGCTGCCGGCGGACGCGATCGGCGAGCGCGACGCTCGCCGCGTCGGGTTCGCCGCCGGCCGCGCTGTCGGCCGGGAGCAGCTCGGCCAGGAAAGAGAACGCCGCGCCGACGAGTGCGCCGCCTGCCACGGCCACCTGCTCGCGGCGCGCCGCGGCCGCCGCCTCGCGCTCGCGGGCAGCGAGCTCGTTCGTGTCCACCGCCGCCATGGGCGGCTTGCCCAGCAGGATTTCGAGGCGCTGGCGTAGCTCCTCGACGTTGCTGACGAGATCCACCGCTTCGACGTCGGAGTCGGGGTCGAGGACGGCCTGCGCCAGCTCGTGCTTGGCCGCGAGGCTGCCGAGCAGGTTCTCTTCGATCGTGGCCTCGGTGACGAGCACGAAGACCTGCACCGGACGCTGTTGCCCGAGCCGGTGGACGCGGCCGATCCTCTGCTCGAGCACGGCGGGGTTCCACGGCAGGTCGACGTTCACGACGGTGTCGGCGTTCTGCAGATTGAGTCCGGTCGAGCCGGCGTTCGTGGCGAGGAAGACCCGGCAGGACGGATCGCTCCGGAAGCGGTCGATCAGGGGCTGGCGCTTGCGCTGCGGTACGGACCCGTCGAGCCGCACCCAGCCGGCGCGCAGCCGCTGCAGGCGGCGCTCGATCAGGTCGAGCATCGAGGTCCATTCCGAGAACAGAACGATCTTGCGGTCCTCGCGCAGCAGCTCGCCGAGCAGCTCCTCGAGCCGCTCGAGCTTGCTCGAGTGACCGGGCGCCACCTTGTCGACGAGGACGGACGCGTCGGCTGCCATCCGGCACATCAGCAGCGCCTTGCGCAGCCGCAGCAGATCCATCTCCGTGAGGAAGCGCTTACGGACGATGGCCGCGACGGTGCGCATGTGGGCGTCATGGAGGTCCGCCTGCGCGGCGGTGGGCGCGATCCGCACCACCTCGGTCGTGCGCGGCGGCAGGTCCTGGAGCACCGACGCCCGCGTGCGCCGGAGCAGCACGGGCGCGAGCTGCGCGCGCAGCTCGTCGAGGCCGCCGTAGCCGAGCACCTTGCCCTTCTCGTCGCTCTTCCGATGGCGCGCGAAGAACCGGAAGGCGGGTCCGAGCCGTCGCTCGTCGACGAACTCGACGACCGAGTACAGCTCGTCGAGGCGATTCTCGAGCGGCGTGGCCGACAGTGCGAGGGCGAAGCGGGAGCGCAGCGCCTTGACGACGCGGCTCGTCTTCGCCTCCCAGTTCTTGATGCGCTGCGCCTCGTCGAGGATCACGAGGTCCCAGCGTCCCGCGCCGATCGCCGCGGCGTCGCGCAGGACCTGCTCATAGTTGCAGATGGTGAAGAACGCAGGCGCCTGGTACGCGGCGCGTCGTTCACTCGCATTCCCGACGACGAGTTGACAGTCTCGCTCGGTGAAGCGCTCGATCTCGCGTCGCCACTGCGACTTCAGCGACGCCGGGCACACGACGAGCACGCGCTCGATGCCGATCTCCCGTTGCAGCAGCTCGGCCACGCCGATCGCCTGCGGGGTCTTCCCGAGCCCCACCTCGTCGGCGAGGATCGCGCGGCCGGCGCCGAGGGCGAACGCGATGCCATCGAGCTGGTACGGGAGCAGCTCGCTACGCAGCAGTGTCGTGCGCAGCGGATGCCGGGCGGGATCCTTGCGGATCTCCTCGACGAGACCGGCGATGCGCTGCTGGTGGAGTCGCTCCTCGATCCACGTCTCGGCGTCGGGATGGACGTTCACCTCCTCGCCGAGCGCGCCGAGCTTCCGCAGGCGGCGCAGGAGGTCGTGGACATCGTCGATCGGCCGGTCCCGCAACGGCGCGACGAGCCGGGCGGCCGGGTCGGCGAGCGGACGGCTCGGCAGCGCGAGGCGAAGCTCGCGCTCCCGGCCGTAGCAGATCCACACGGAAAGGCGTCGCCGACGGTAGGGGCGCCGCAGCGCGTCGGTCGAGAACCGTCGCTGCACCCACGCTCCGACGCGGAGCAGGTGTTTGCAGGTGCCGAGCGTGTTCTTGCGAAAGTCGGGACACGAGCAGTACGAGGCACCGGGTGCGAGCGCGCGCAGCGCGACGCGGTGGCTGCGCCCCGAGAGGCCGCTCGTCACGACGTAGTCCGTGAAGGGCCGGCTCGGGTCGGCCGAGCGCACGGTCATGCGCTCGGTACGCGCGCGCTCGCGCCGCTCCGCGAGCGCGCGCTCGGCGACGTCTGCCGCGCTGGCGGGAGCGCTCGGCTCGGGGGGCGGAGCCGCGAGGCCGAGCGCGGTCTTCTCCTCGAGCACGAACGAGAGCACGGCGCCGGCGTGGATGCAGGGGGTCCGACACGTCGTGCAGCGCACGCGCAGACCGGGTCGCGCGCTCGCGTCGGCGGTGACGTCGACGCGAGCGTGGCCCAGCTCGATCCGGAGCCGGTCCGGATCGAGCTGGACCTGGCTGGCCGGGTCGATCTCGATCGTGCCGCCTTCGCGGAGCCACTGCGATGCGCTGGGGCCGAGCATCTGCCGCGCTTGCCCAGCGGTGAGATGGGAGAGACGGTCGGCGAGCGTGCGCTCCGCCGCCGCGCGGGTGGCCACGGGGGGGTCTCCTTTCGTCTGGCGGCTGTCGCGCTTCGGCCCGCAGAAGGCAGCTCGACCTCGGTCGCCGCTCAGCTCACGGGTAGCCGTCCTCGTTCGGGTCGTAGTCGACGCGGATGACGCGCGTCTTGCCGGAGTAGCGGTTGCGGCCGAAGACGACGATGCCGACGCCCTTGTACCGGTAGTCGAGCCGGCTGACGTCGCTGCCGTAGTAGTACGGGATCCACGCCTTGCCGGTCATGTAGTCCTGCCGGCTGGTCGGCTCGCCGAGGATCGAGATGACTTCGGCCTCGGACATGCCGTCGGTGACGCGCGCGAGCTTGGTGCCGGCGGGCGGTCGCACGCCCTCGGCGGCCTTGGCCTTGGCGGCCTCGGACTGTTTCGCGGCGGGCTCGGCGGCGGGGGCGGCTGCGGCCGGCGTGGCCGCTGCGGCAGGCTGCGCCGCGGGCTGCCCCTCGAGGATCCGGACGTACTGCGCCGACACGTAGCCGGTGAGGCCGCCGTCGGTCTCGATGTAGACCCAGCCATCCGCCTCGCCGTTCGGCGCGAATACCCGGTCGCCGCGCTTCACCGACCCGACGACGGCGGCGGTGGTGCTCGCGGACGCGCGGACGTTGAGGCTGTTGGCGGTGACCTCGGCCTCGATCGCCGGCGTCGCCGCGGCCGGCGTCGGGCTCGGCGACTTCGATCCGGCGCACCCAGCGAGCGCCAGACACGAGAACAACACGACGGTAGCGAGCTTGCGATGCGTCATCGGACCCCCTCCCTGGCGAACGTCGGCGCCGCGCTCCGGAGCGCGGCCCGCCGATCCTGCCCGGCGCCGCATCCTACCAACCGGGCCGGAGCCGACGCAACGCCGCGCCGTGACACGCAGCCAGCTACTGGAACCGAGCTACTGGCCCGGCGTATCGAGATCCGCCGTGCTTCCGCTGCGTTCGAAATCGAGCCCGCCCCACGTGCCGGCCAGGAAGACGCGGCCGCTGAGGTCGTAGTCGAAGTGCTGCTGCTCCGCCTCGCTGCGCGCGCCGAGGACGAGGATCTGGTGGACGAGGTCGAGCAGCGTGGTCGTCGCGACCACCGGCACGACGACCTCACCGAGCCGCGGCAGCTCGACATCGAGCTCGCTCTGGCCGGACGCGAGGCGCCGGCCGTTGACGTCGAGCCGGAAGCGCAGGCCGTCGATCCGGTAGGCGCGCGGGTTCGGGTTGCGCAGCCGCAGGTCGACGCGCAGCCGGTGCTCGAACGCGGTGCTCGGCAGCGGCGTGAGGCCGACGAGGTTGACCTCGATCGGGTCGGCGCCGACGCCGAGCGACGCGCAGCCGCCGATGGCGAGCAGCGCCGCGAGGCCCACGGCGGCGAGCGCGCCGAGCGATCGGCTCGGTGAGCCCGACAACCATCGTTTCATTTCGGATCCTCCTCGGCGTCGCGCGCAAGCCCCGCGAACGCTGGCGGACGAACGAGTCTAGAGCCCCCGGGGCAGCGTTGCCCGGACGTGACCGAGCGGTATCGTCGCGGCTTCCCCAACCCCGCAGTTTTCCGTCGGAGCCGAGTGATGACGACGAGGCCCTCGCCCGCGCTGCGGGCACGCATCGAGTCCACGATCCGCTTCCTGGCGATCGACGCCGTCGAGCGCGCGAAGAGCGGGCATCCCGGCGCGCCGATGGGCCTCGCCGCCGCCGCGTTCGAGCTGTGGAACGGCCACCTGCGCTTCGATCCGACGGATCCGCAATGGCCGCTGCGCGACCGCTTCGTGCTGTCGAATGGCCACGCGTCGATGCTGCTGTACTCGCTGCTGCACCTGTTCGGCTACGGCGTGTCGCTCGACGACCTGCGCGGGTTCCGCCAGCTCGGCTCGGCGACGCCCGGGCATCCCGAGTTCGGACACACGCCGGGCGTCGAGACGACGACCGGCCCGCTCGGGCAGGGCTTCGGGACCGGCGTCGGCATGGCGCTGGCCGGGCGCCTCGTGCGCGCGCGCTACGGAGCCGCGGGCGAGGGCGCCGGACACCATCACGTGTACGGAATCGTCAGCGACGGCGATCTCATGGAAGGGATCTCGGCGGAGTCCGCGTCGCTGGCCGGGCACCTCGGCCTCGGCAACCTGATCTACCTCTACGACGACAATCGCATCACGATCGACGGCCCCACCAAGCTCGCATTCAGCGAGGACGTGGTCCAGCGCTTCGAGGCGCAGCGCTGGCACGTCCAGAAGGCGGATGGCAACGACGTCGAAGCGCTCGGCCACGCGCTCGAGGCCGCGCGCGCCGAGACGGAGCGGCCGTCGCTGATCGTGCTGCGCACGGTGATCGGCTTCGGCAGCCCGAACCTCGCCGGCAAGTCGAAGACGCACGGCGCGCCGCTCGGCGCCGACGAGGTCCGTGCGACCAAGGAGGCGGCGGGCTGGCCGCTCGAGCCGGACTTCCTGGTGCCGGACGACGTGCGCGCGTACCTCGCCGAGCGCATCGAGGCGAAGCGCGCCGCGCGCGCGGAGGCCGATGCGCGGCTCGCGACGTGGCGCGGGGCGAACCCGGAGCTGGCGAAGGCGTGGGACGTCCAGCGCGAGCGGCGCGTGCCGGAGGGTTTCACGGCGGAGCTGGCAGCGCTGCTCGAAGGCAAGAAGGCGGCAACGCGCAAGCACTCGGGCGCCGTGATCCAGCACGCGGCGAAGGCGCTGCCGTGGCTGATCGGCGGCTCGGCGGATCTGGCCGAGTCGAACGCGACCGACGTGAAGGACGGCGGCCACGTGGGGCCCGCCGCCGGCGACGGCGTCGATCCGTTCGCGGGCCGCAACCTGCACTTCGGGATCCGCGAGCACGCGATGGGCGCGCTGTGCAACGGCATCGCGCTCGACGGCCACTTCGTGCCGTACGCCGCGACGTTCCTGGTCTTCAGCGACTACATGCGGCCGGCGATCCGGCTCGCGGCGCTGATGGGACAGCGCGTGGTGTACGTCTTCACACACGATTCGATCTTCCTCGGCGAGGACGGCCCGACGCACCAGCCGATCGAGCATCTCGATGCCCTGCGCGCGATCCCGGATCTCACGGTGTTCCGCCCGGCCGACGGCGTCGAGACGGCGATGGCGTGGGCGTGGGCGCTCGAGCGCGCGTCCGGCCCGGTGGCGCTGGCGCTGACCCGCCAGGATCTGCCGCCGCTCACCCGTCCGTCCGGCTTCGCGCCGACCGACATCTGGCGCGGCGGCTACGCGGTCGTCGAGCCGTCGTCGCGACCGGACGTCGTGCTGCTCGCGACGGGATCAGAGGTCGCACTGGCGGTCGACACGGCGGCGAAGCTGTCCGGTGACGGCATCGCGGCGCGCGTCGTCTCGCTGCCGAGTCTCGAGCGGTGGGCCGCGCAGTCCGAGGAGCAGCGCCGGGCGCTGGTGCCGGCCGACGACACGCCGGTGGTGGCCGTCGAGGCGGCGCGCGGCGACAGCTTCCGCCGCTGGATCGGCGCCCGCGGGCTCGTCGTCGGCATCGACCGCTTCGGCGCTTCGGCCCCGATCGGCGCGCTCGCCGAGCACTTCGGCTTCACCCCCGACCAGCTCGCCGCCCGCATCCGCCAGCACCTGCGCTAGCGCGTCAAGAAAGGGGCCGGGTTCGTTCGTCAACTTTTCCCCCGAATGGGGGAAAAGTTGACGAACGAACCCGGCCCCTTTCTTGACGTCAGTCGGTCTCGGGCTGGCGGCGGGGGCGGTCGAGCTGGTAGTCGCTGGGGACGCGGACGCGCGCGACACCGGACTTCATCGCGGCGTCGGCGACGGCGCGCGCGACGGCGCGGTGGACGTCGCGGCGCAGCGGGTTCGGCACCAGCTCGTTGACGCCGGCCTTCTCGGCGATCGCGCGCGCCGCGGCGACGTACATCGACGGATCGATCCGACGGGCGCGGGTGTCGATCGCCGCGCGCAGGATGCCCGGGAAGCCGAGCAGGTTGTTGACGGAACGGCCGTCGGCGGCGAACGCGGCGCCGGCCGCCAGCGCGTCTTCGGGGCGGATCTCGGGATCTGGGTTCGTCAGCGCCAGGATGCCCTGGCCGCGCCGGACCAGCGATGCCGGGATCAGATTGGCGCGGCCCGTCACGCACACGACGAGATCCGCGCGCGCCATCAGGTCGGCCATGCTCTCGGTCGGCTCGCCGCCCTGCGCGCGCAGTCGCGCCTGCGCCTCGGCGCCCGGGTCGAAGCCCAGCACCGGCCGCTCGGTGGCCTCGCCGAGCATCCGCGCGATCGCGGTGCCGGCCGCGCCGAGCCCGACTACGCCGACCGTCGCCGACGCGAGATCGAGTCCGGCGCGCGCCATCGCCACTGTCGCCGCGGCCAGCACCGCGACGGCGGTGCCGTGCTGGTCGTCGTGCAGCACCGGCATCTCGAGCGCTTCGACGAGCCGGCGCTCCACCTCGAAGCACGCCGGCGACTCGATGTCCTCGAGCTGGATCGCGCCGAAGCCGTGCGCGAACTGCAGCACGGTCTGGACGAGGACGTCGGGATCGCGGCTCTCGAGCACCAGCGGGAACGCGGAGAGCCCGATGAACTGCTGCAGCAGCGCCGCCTTCCCCTCCATCACCGGCAGCGCGGCGAGCGGCCCGACGTTGCCGAGCCCGAGCACGCGCGTCCCGTTCGTGACGATCGCGACGGTCTTGCCGCGGATCGTGTACAGGTACGACTCGTCCGGGTCGCGCGCGATCGACCGCGTGACCTCGGCGACGCCCGGTGTGTAGACGCGGCGCAGGTCGTGCAGCGTGCGCACGGGATGCGTCGCGCGGACCTCGAGCTTGCCGTCGATGTGCAGCTCGTGGACGTCGTCGATGACTTCGAGCAGGTCGACGCCCGGCACCTGGCGGACGGCTTCGAGGACGCTCTCGAGCGCACGGCCGGTCGCGTCGGGAACGTCGGTTGCGCCGGGAACGTCGGGAACGTCGAGCAGGATGTCGAGGTCGCGGACGATGTGGTCGGGGCCGGTCCAGACGGTGCGAATGTCGCCGAGGCTCGCGCCGGCGGCGCCGATCGCCGTGGCGAGCCGTCCGAACACGCCCGGCCGGTGGTCGTTGCGACAGCGCAGCGTGCGGAGCAGGTCGGCCACGGAGGTCCTCGATTCGGCAGACTTCGGATTTCGGTCAACATAGGGCATTCGCCCGGTCGCAGGCAGCCGCCGGGCTCAGGAGCGTCCTCCCCGCATCCGAAGGGGTTGAGGCTGCGTCCTGTGGCTGGTATCCACGGGGCATTCCGAGGAGGTCCGCATGCCGACGTTCGATGTTTCCGCGATCAGCCCGCTCGGCGGGGTCGCGATCGCCGCGATCGTCCTCGTGGTGATCGCGTGGCTCGTGGTCTCCTTCCAGCGGCCGGGACCGGCGCGCGACAGGATGGCGTGGATCGGGACGATCGGCTTCTACGGCGCGCTGCTCAGCCTGTTCGTACACCTCGTCGGCCGCTCGCTCGACAACGACTCGACGGCGGGCCTCGTCGGCTTCGGCTTCCTCGCGACGATCTTCGGGCTCGGCCTGATCGTCGCGATCGCGCGGGCGGTCCTGTCGATGCGCGGCGCCACCGCCAGTGAGGCCAGCGCGACGAACTGAGCCGGCGCTCCGGTCAGCGATAGTCGTGCGAGCGCGGCAGCGCCGCGCTCGTCGCCATCCCGAGCGGAAGCAGGCGATCCACACGCAGATGGATCACGCCGTCGCGGTTCTCGAGCCGCCCCTCGAGTTCCACCAGCGGCGCCGTCTGCAGCGTCACGCGGAAGCGCCGATAGTGCGCCGGTGTCAGCACGGCGTTCGACGTGCCGGTCTCGTCCTCGAGCGTGAGGAAGCACATGCCGCGCGCCGAGCCGGGCCGCTGGCGCACGATCACATGCCCGGCGGTGTGCACGCGCCGGCCGTCCGGAACGCCGCGCAGCTCCTCCGCCGAGAGCACGCCGCGCGCCCGCAGCGCGGCGCGCAGATGCGCGAGCACGTGCGGGCCGGTGGACACGCCGCTCGCGCGATAGTCCGCGAGCGTCGCTTCGAGCGGTGACATCTCGGGCAACGGGGACCCGTCCGCCTCCCGCGCCGCCGGCGGCGCGCCGGCGAACAACGAACGCGGATCGCGCTCGAGCGCGGAGACCTGCCACAGCGCCGCCCGTCGCGTCCGGGCCGCCGGGTCGATCGCGGCCAGCGCGCCGAGCTCGGCGAGCGCGAGCAGTTCCTCGCGCGCCAGCGCCGCGCGCTGCGCGAGGTCGGCGACGTGCGCGAACGGCCGCTCGGCGCGCGCGGCCTCGATCCGGCGCGCGCTGTCCTCGCGCAGCCCGCGCACGAAGCGCAGCGGCAGCCGCACGGCGAGCGCGCCGGCGCCTTCGTCTTCGAGCTTGCAGCGCCAGCCGGACCGCGCGACATCGATGGCGTGCACGACGACGCCGTGGCGCTGGGCGTCCTTCACCAGCGACGCGGGCGCGTAGAAGCCCATCGGCCAGGCATCGAGCAGGCCGGCGAGGAACGCGGCCGGATGGTGCTGCTTGAGCCACGACGACGCCCACGCGATGCCGGCGAAGCTCGCCGCGTGCGACTCCGGGAAGCCGTAGAGCGCGAACGACGTGATGCCGCGCACGACGTCGTCCTGCGCAGCGCCGGTGAGGCCGCGCGCGGTCATGCCGGCGCGCAGGCGCTGCTCGAGCCGTTCCATGCGCTCGCGCGAGCGCTTCATGCCCATCGCGCGGCGCAGCTCCTCGGCCTCGCCGCCGCTGAAGCCGGCCGCCGTCATCGCGATGCGCAGCAGCTGCTCCTGGAACAGCGGCACGCCGAGCGTGCGGCGCAGGATCGGCTCGAGCGACGGATGCGGATAGGTGACGGGCTCGCGGCCGGCGCGCCGCGCCAGGTACGGGTGCACCAGTTTGCCGACGATCGGACCGGGCCGGATGATCGCGACCTCGACGACGAGGTCGTAGAAGCACGCCGGCTTCATGCGCGGCAGCGTCGCCATCTGCGCGCGGCTCTCGATCTGGAACGTGCCCATCGTGTCGGCGCGCTGGATCATCGCCCAGGTGGCGGCGTCGTCGGCCGGCAGCTTCGCGAGGTCGATCGCGACGCCCTCGTGATCGCGCACCAGCTCGATCGTGCGCTCGAGCGCGTTCAGCATGCCGAGCCCGAGCAGGTCGATCTTGATGATGCCGAGGTCCGCGCAGTCCTCCTTGTCCCACTGGATGACGTGCCGGCCCGGCATCGCGGCCGGCTCGATCGGCACCACGTCGTCGAGCCGGCCGGCGGCGATCACGATGCCGCCGGAGTGCTGCCCGAGGTGCCGCGGCAGGCCGCGGACGCGATCCACCAGCGCCAGCAGCGCGCGCACGCGCGGCGCCTCGGGATCGACGCCGCCCTGGCGCAGCAGCGCCCGCGCGCCGTCGAGGTCCTCGCGGTGATCGAGTGTCGACAAGAGCTTCGCGAGCCGGTGGATCGCATCCGGCTCGAGACCGAGCACCTTGCCGAGCTCGCGCACTGCGAGTCGCGTGCGCCACGTGATGACGTTCGCCGTCATCGCGGCGCCGGTGCCGATGCGCGGCGAAGCGTGTGGGGAGGAGGGGCGTCCGCTGGTCCCCGCCCCGTAGCGCTCGAACACGTACTGGATCACCGACTCCCGCTGCGCCCCCGACGGCAGATCGATGTCGATGTCCGGCCATTCGCCGCGCTCCTCGGACAGGAAGCGCTCGAACAGCAGCTCCATGCCGACGGGATCGACGGCGGTGATGCCGAGCGCGTAGCAGACGGCGCTGTTGGCGGCGGAGCCGCGCCCCTGCGCGAGCATCCCGCTCGTGCGGGCGAAGCGCGCGATGTCCTCGACGATCAGGAAGTAGCCGGCGAGATCGAGCTTGCCGATCACCGCGAGCTCGTGCTCGAGCTGGCGGCGCACGCGCGCCGGGAGCGGCTGTCCGTAGCGCCCGCGCGCACCGGCGAAGGTCAGCGCGCGCAGATGATCCTGCTGAGAGACGCCGTCCGGTGTCGGAAAGGTGGGGAAGCGATAGCCGAGATCGCCGAGCCGGAACGCGCAGCGCTCGGCGAAGGTGCGCGTGGCCCGCAGCCACGCCGGGTGGTCGGCGAAGAGCCGCGCCATCTCGGCGGGCGTCTTCAGGTGCCGCTCCGCGTTCGGCGCGAGCCGCCGCCCGGCGCCGTCGAGGGAGGTCTTCTCGTGCAGGCACGTCAGCACGTCGAGCAGCGGGCGATCCGATGCGTGCGCGTGGCGGACGTCGTTGCTCGCGAGCACCGCGACGCCGCGCGCCTCGGCCAGCGCAGCGGCACGTCGCGCCGCCGCCTCGAGCCGCCGATCGAGATGGCGCGAGACGTCTACGCCACAGCGCGCAGCGCCGAACAGCGCGTGCACGCGATCGAGCGCCGCCGCGCAGAGCGACGCATCGCCGCGCACCAGCGCGACGAGATCCGCGGCGTGCTCCTCGAGCTCGTCCCACGTGACGAAGCACGGCGCGTGCTTGCCGCCCTTCGCGTGCGCGACGGTCAGCAGCCGCGCGAGCTGCCGGTACCCGCGCGGCGTCTCGACCAGCAGCAGCAGCTCCGGCCCGTCGGCGACGCGGACCCGGGCGCCGACGATCGCCCCGAGCCCGGCCGCCTGCGCCGCCTGGTGGAAGCGCGGGATCCCGTACAGGCCGTCCCGGTCGGCGAGCGCGAGCGTGCGATGCCCCGCCTCGCCGGCGCGCTCGACCAGATCCTCCGGATTCGACGCGCCCGCCAGGAACGAGAAGGCGCTCGCGCAGCGCAGCTCGACGTAGTCGGGCGACGGGGGGCGGGACATGGCGCGGGGCATGGCGGAAGTTTCGTCTTTTATTCGCCTTCTGGCAACGCGCCCGGCGCACGGCTCCCGTGACCTGGGTGACCGTGACCGGGGACGTTCCTTCCGAAGTTTCGTTGTTGGATGGAGGCACGACCAGCCGCGGCTCGCCGGCATCGATACAACGGACGGCTGCTACGCGGAGTCGGTCGATCGCGACATGCCCGGGAGAAGGACGAGGAACCGAAGACGATCGATCATCTCCGCGGACTGAAGTGTCAACGATTTCCCCGGTCGTTCGCGCTGCTCGGCGGTTCGGTTCCTCGGCTCGCGTGCCAGAACGCCAGAACCTGGACGGCGCCTCTGTCCTCGACGATTCGGTAGTAGACGTAGTACCGGATGCGTCGCAAGTAGAGTCGGCGAGTGCCGGGAACGCGCTCGCTTCGGGCTTGCGCGCCGAAGTGGGGCTGCTCCGCGAGAACCTGGATGGCCCGGGCAAATTCCTCCCGAACAGCTCCAGGAGACTGCGGGCGGTTGGTGCGCCACCAGAGGGCAGCCTGCAGGAGTTGCCCATCGGCGAGGTCCGTGACCTCGACGTTGTAGCGGGTGCTCAAGCTTCTGGGAGGTCGGCCAGGACATCGGTTGCGGATCTGACCCGACCCGCCTCCGCCTGTTGGATCGAGTCGACGAGGAGGGTCTCTTCCTCCTCGGTGAGTTCGAAGAACTCCTCGCCGTCGGGCGCAAGAACGGTGACGACACAACCTTCGGGTAGAGGATCGCCCTCGAGCTCCACCTTGCCGGAAACGACCTTGCCGGTCGAGATCTTCATGAGCACGAAGGGTAGCGTACCCGGATTCAGGCGAAAAACGTCGGGCGTGACGGGGACGGTCCTTCCGAAGTTTCGTTGTCCGGTCGCGCTACCGCGAGCGCCAGCTCGCCGGCATCGCCGACGGACGTGGCTGCGACGTGGAGCCGGGCGACGACGACGCGCTCGGCAACCTGCGCCAGCAGGGACCCGGCGGCATCCGACGGTCTTTCGATCTCCCTGGCCCGCGGTGAGAAGCCGGCCGACGCGGAACAGCTTCTGTTCCTCGCGCCGGGCTACCGACCGTTCGGCGAGGTCGGTTGGGGCGACGGTTGGGGCGGAGGTTGGGTCGACGGTTGGGGCGAGGGATTGGAGCTCGGCCACCAGTTCGGCGGCGAACGCACCAATCGCCGCTGGCTCGAGCACGACCTCTTCTTCTACGCCCTACGCCGTGCAGTGCAGAAACCACCGCTCCCGTGGCGAGAGATCATCGCTGAGGCAACGGAGTCGGCAGATTCGGTTCCCGCTTCCCTGTCTGCGATGCGCCTCGCCCGCGGCTCGCGGCGCTCGTCATCCCCGCAGCTGCTGGTACGCGCGCTGGATCTGCTGGGACTTCTCGAGCGCCAGCCGCTGCAGCTCCTCGCCGAGGTGCGCGACCTTGTCCGGGTGGTACTCCTGCATCCGCGCCCGGTAGGCGGACTGGATCGCCTCGCGGGAAGCCGTGGGCGCGATGCCGAGCACGGCGTAGGGGTCGAACGCCTGCGCGTCCTCCGACCCGACTGCGGAGGCCTGCTGCGCGCGATTCCGGTAGAACCACGCGAGCCCCGCCATCACCAGCAGGTCGTCGATGCGTCCCGGCAGGCCGGCGAAGTCGGGAATCAGATCGTAGGGGAAGATGAAGTAGACGAGGGCGGCGAGGACCAGCCACTTCTTCAGCGCCCTGGGATCCGCTCGCTTGCGCATCGCGGCGAGCCTAGCACCGGGCGCCCGCGTGGAAGCGCCCCGCCGGGCCGAGTACGATCCGCGGCATGGCATCGATCGCGGTCGTCGGCGGCGGGATCGCGGGACTCACCTGCGCCTGGCGGCTCCAGCGGGCCGGGCACGAGGTGGAGGTGCTCGAGCGCGAGGCGACGCCCGGCGGGCGCATGCGCAGCGAGCGGGTGGCGACGCCGCGCGGCGCCTTCGTCGTGGACCGCGGCGCGCAGTTCGTGTCGAGCGGGTACACGAATCTGCACAGCGTCGCGCGCGCGCTCGGCATCGCGTCGCGGCTGCACGCGATCGAGCCGGCCCACAACGCGATCCTGCGCGACGGCAGGCTGCACGGCGGCGACTACGGCTCGCTCGGCGAGTTCCTGCGCTCGGAGCTGCTGTCGCTCGGCGCGAAGGCCCGGCTGCCGCGGCTGCTGTTCGAGTTGCTGCGCGGGCGGCGTTCGCTGGACCCCTACCACCCCGAGCGGACGGCTGCGATCGATCGCGAGGACATGCACGCGTACCTGCGGCGCGTGGTCGGCGAAGAGGCGGCCGAGTTCCTGTTCGCGCCGGCGTTCTCGTCGACGTTCGTCAGCGAGCCGGAGGACCTCTCCGGCGCGTTCGCGCTGTTGGCGATGCGCTTCGTGCTATCGGGTTTCCGGCTCGAGGGCTTCGACGGCGGCGTCGGGCTCCTGACCCGGACGCTGGCCGAGCAGGTTCCCGTGCGCACCGGCTGCGACGTCACGAACGTCGAGACCAGCGCGGAAGGCGCCCGCATCACGTATCGCAGTGCGGGCAGCGGTCGCGAGAGCCGCGTGCTGGCGGACGCGGCCGTCGTGGCGCTGCCGGGAATCCTCGTCTCGGGGGTGTGCGCGACCCTGTCGCCCGAAGAGAAGTCGTTCTTCGCCTCGGTTCGCTACGGGCGGGGCATCGTGTGCTTCCTGATGACCGATCGCGCACCAGCGACGATCCAGGGCTACGGCATCGCGTTTCCGCGCCGCGAGGGCATCGGTCTCTACGGACTGGCCGTCGATCACACCAAGCGCGGTGTCGCGCCGGCCGGCGCGGGTCTGTTCAACGCGGCGCTGACGACCGAGTCTGCTGCTCGGCTCTGGGACGAACCGGATGATGCCGTCGTCGCACACGTGCTCGAGTCGCTGGCGCGAACGCCGGTCGGGCGGATCGAGCCGATCGCCCATGCCGTCCATCGCTGGGACCCGATGCTGCCGCAGTTCTACGCCGGCTACCTGCCGCGCCTCGCGCAGTTCTGGGCGCGCCGCGCGCGCTCGCCGCGGCTCGCGTTCGCGGGCGACTACCTGGTGGGGCCGTACACCGAGATGGCGCTGACATCGGGGATGCGAGCGGCCACGGACGTTGCGCGCGGTCTCAGCTAGGAGCAGGACGTTCCGATCGCAGCCGCGCCTCGATCAGCGCCGGCAACACCACCAGGTTACAGAACATCGTGATCGCCATGCCGATCGCCAGCAGCAGGCCCATGCTGGCGACACCGCGGTGGCTCGAGAACGCGAGCGTGCCGAAGCTGACCATCGTCGTTGCGAAGCTGAAGAACACCGCGCGGCCGGTCGTGGAGACGAGCAGCGGGTGTCCGTGGATCCCCTGTTCGGCCTGGGAGCGGGCGCGGTGCACCAGGTGGATGCCACTGTCGACGCCGATGCCGAGCAGCAGCGGCAGCACGATGACGTTGACGAAGTTGAACGCGAGGTCCAGCACCGTCATGCACGCGGCGATCAGCAGGCCGGCGAGCAGCAGCGGCGCGAGGACCAGCGCCACGTCCCCCGGCCGCCGCCACAACGCGAGCACCAGCAGCGCGATCAGCGCGCTCGCGGCGGCGAGCGCCTCGACGAGCGATTGCGAGATCACGCGCCCGAAGCCGACGAGATCGATCGCCATACCGGTCGCCTCCGGGGCGACGCTCTGCACGGCGTCGGCGAAGCGGTCGAGCGCGCCGGCATCGCGCAGGTCCTCGCTCGGAAAGACCTGCACGCGTGCGCGGCCGTCGCGGGCGAGCATGCGCGACCGCACTTCGGCGGGGAGCTCGCTCTCGGTCACGACGTCGGGATCGAGTGCGGCACGCAGGCGATCGATCTGTCGCGGCAGGGCCCCCAGCAGCGTCGCCTCGAGCTGCGCGAGCTCTGGGCTCGGGTCCGCGTCGCGGCCGACGCGCTCGAGGAATCCGTCGAGCTCTCCCCGCAGTCGCCGTGCGCTCGCGCCAAGGGGGGTCCGATCGCTTTCGAGCCAGTCCGCGGCGAGCGCGTCGCGCAGCGCGCGCAGCGCCGCCACCTGTTCTCGCGGATCCGGCGCCGGCACCGGCGCGTGCGGCGAAAACTCGCTCATGGGATCGATCAACAGCGCGATGTCGCCGAGCAGCTCCCGTTTCAGGTCCTGGTCGGTCGGCACGAAGTCGGCGAGCGTCACGGTCCGCTCGATGCCGGGCACGGCGCGCAGGCGCATCGCGAGCTCGCGCGCAGCGGCCAGGTCCGGCGCGAGGACGTCCGCGTACCACGGGGTCGCCGCGCC
The DNA here is from genome assembly GCA_039794265.1 of Myxococcota bacterium. Lineage (GTDB taxonomy): Bacteria > Myxococcota_A > UBA9160 > UBA9160 > PR03 > CAADGG01. The sequence goes on along the minus strand of JBDIVR010000007.1, from coordinate 11,052 downwards.
GCCGTCGGCGACGAGATCCCGGAACGCCTGTACGGACTCCGTCTCCGGGTTCCGCAGGTCGACGACATTGGGATCGAAATGCAGACCCGGCAGGGCGAACAGCGCGGCGACGGCCGCGATGGCCGCCGCGCGCCGGATGGCCACCGGGTGCCGCTCGAGAGCCTGGGACCAGGCGGCGGGCAAGCGCGGCTCCTCGAGGAGCTCGACGCCCGGCGGCGGCTCGAGCCACGACGAGAGCAGCGCCGGCAGGAACGTCAGCGTGTGGAACAGGATCACCAGCATGCCGCTGCCGGCGATCAGGCCGAGCTCGGCGACGCCCAGGTAGTCCGTCGGCAGGAACGCGTAGAAGCCGATCGACGTGGTCAGCGCGCACAACGCCAGCGAGCTGCCGGTGAGACGCGTCGCACCGCGCAACGCCGCGCGGTGTTCGACGCCGCGACGGCGCTGCTCGGCGTAGTGCATCAGCAGATGGATCGCGAAGTCGATGCCGAGCCCGATGTACAACACGGCGAACGTGAGCGACACCAGGTTGAGGTGCCCGACGGTGATCGACGCCAGCGCCGTCGTCCACACGAGCCCCGCGAGCAGCGTTGCGAGCGCGGCGACGAGCAGCCGCCACGAGCGCAGCGCCAGCCACAGGATCCCCGCGACGATCGAGAACGACAGCAATCCGAGGACGCCGATGTCCCACGCCAACGCGAGCATCTCCTCGTGGTTCAGCGCGGGGTTCCCGGTGATGCGGACGCGTACCTCGGGCGCACCCGGCTCGGCGTTTCGTTCGGCGGCAGCCGTTCGAACGGCAGCGAGCGCATCGGCCGCCGGCAGCACGGAGTCGAAGTCGAGGACCGGCTCGACGACGAGCACCTCGCGCGTCCGCGTCTCGAGCGCCGAGCCGCGCAGCAGCAGCTCCTCCCAGGACACCGCGACGGGATACTCCTCGTACACCGAGACGGTCGCATGCGAGATGCGGTCGAACACCGCCGTCCAGGTGGAGGGGTCCGTGGTGGCGGGGTCGAATCGCTCGAGGCCCGCCTCCACCAGCGAGGTCAGCGTGGCGATCGTCGGCTCGCGATCGAGAGCGACGAGGAACGGCTGGAACTCGGCGATCTGGTCGCCGAGCGCCTCGAGCTCCTCGGGGGTCCGGAACAGCAGCCCGTTGCGCTCGAAGAAGGTGCCGCTGCCGGGACGGAAGACATCGACGAAGAGCTCGGGCTGCGCGGAGAGCCGGACCGCGAGGGCATCGGCCGCCTCGCGCGTGGCTTCCGGCGTCGGCCCGTCGACGACCACGAGCAGCGCATTCGTGAGGTTCGGGAACACCCGGGCGAACTCGTCGTGACGCTGCCGGACCGGCAGGTCCTCACCGAGCATGCGGATGTTGTCCGAGTTGACCCCGAGGTGCGTCGCGGCCCAGGCGAGCGACATCAGGGTTGCGGCGAGCACGCTCCAGACGACGAACCGCGCCCGGCGTTCGACGAAGCCCACCCAGGCGTCGAGCGCGGCATCCAGGCGCGCTTCGGCGCTGCGCGGCGCAGCCGCTCCCGTCATCGTCCCCCTCCGAGCGCCGAAGGTAGCGGCTCGTCCCGGCGGTGCCGGCCGTGCGGTAGCAGTCGCGCGTCAGTCGTCGCGCAGCGTCTTCACGATGCAAAAGGCGGCGAGCCCGATGACGAGGCTCCACGCGCAGCCGAGGAAGATCCAACCGGCGACCGTCACGAGTCGTCTCCCTCCCGGTTGTGTGCGCGACGCCGCAGGCCGTAGTGGATCGCGACACAGAAGCTGAGCAGCAGACCCGCCATCATCGCCCACGCGCCGAGCACGTAGGGCCGGTCCGCTTCGTCGATGCGTTCGATCGACAGCGCCGGTACCAGATCGGTGGCCGTCCACGACAGCAGGATCGCGCCGAGGCCGATCGGCGTGACCCACGCGATCACGAACCGGAAGAGCCGCGGGACCGCGATCCGGGCGCCGTGCGTGATCTCCTGCCAGCCCCGCTCGATGCCGAGGATGCGCGTGAAGATCAGGATCTCGAGGAAGCCGAACAGGAGCAGGCCGAAAGTGCCGGCCCAGAAGTCGATCTGGTCCAGGAAGCCGTGCTCCAGGAACAGGATCACCGGCTGTGCGCCGACGAAGAGCAGCACGCCGGTGAGCAGCACCGCGCGCTGGCGCGGCAGGCCGAAGTCCTCGCGCAGCATCGCGACTAGCGGCTGTAGCAGCGCGACCGCCGACGTGAGGCCAGCGAAGAACAACAGCAGGAACCACAGCGTGCCGAACAGCCGCCCGCCGGGAAGCTGCTCGAGCACCAGCGGCATCGTCTGGAATCCCAGGTCGAAGGACCCGGCCGCGGCGATCTCTTGCGAGGCGACGACGCCGAAGAAGACGACCGACGCGGTCAGCGCGATCGTTCCGCCGAGGACGACCTCGGCGAACTCGTTGAGGCTCGCCGCCGAGAGGCCGGTCAGCGCGACGTCGTCATCCGGCCCGATGTACGACGCGTAGGTGTGCACGATCCCCCAGCCGACCGAGAGCGTGAAGAAGATCTGGCCGGCCGCCGCGAGCCACACCGAGGGCATCCTGAGCGCCGAGAAGTCCGGGTTCCAGACGAAGCCGAGGCCGGCCATCACGGTCTGGTCGGGGGCCGCGCCCGGAGGCGGGTCCAGCGTGAGCACCCTCACCACCAGCACGACGGCGAACACGAACAGCAGCGGCATCGCGAACAACGCGAGCCGTTCGATGCCGCGCGCGACGCCGCCCAGCAGGATCGCGATGTTCACGACGAAGGTGATCACGAAGAACAGGTACGCCGTTCCGCGTCCGGAGAAGTACTCGTTGTGTTCGACCCCCTGGAAGCCGGCCAGGAAGCGCCCGACCTCGGCCGTCGACTGGAGGTCGAAGTACGCGCCGGTCGCCGAGAAGAACGAGTAGGCGAGACACCAGGATGTGACGTAGGTGTAGTAGCAGCAGATCGTGAACGGGATGAACAGGCCCAGCGCGCCGATGAACTTCGCGGCGGGTTGGTGCCACAACAGGTCGAACATGCTGGCGGTATGGCCGCGCCCGTGGCGACCGCCGTAGCGGCCGATCGCGCACTCGACCCACATCAGCGGGATGCCGATCGCGAGCAGGCAGAGGAAGTACGGGATCAGGAACGCGCCGCCGCCGTTGAGGGCGGCCTGGCGGGGGAAGCGCAGGAAGTTGCCGAGTCCGACGGCGTTGCCGGCCAGTGCGAGGACGAGGCCGATCTTGGTCGCCCAGCGCTCGCGGCCGGTCAAGCGGCTGCTCGATCCGAGCTGCGGCACGCTCGTCTCCCCCCGACCATCGGGTACCACGTCGCGCAGGGCGTAGCTACCATCGTCGCCCGCATGTCCCGGATCCGGCCTCGCTCCGCTGCCGCCTTCGTGCTCTGGATCACCGTCGCTCTCCTCGGAGCCGGATCGCTCGGCGTCGTGGCGATGTCCCGCGGCGAGTCGCTCTCGAGCACGTGGTTCCTGGTCGCCGCGCTGTGCACGTACGCGATCGGCTACCGCTTCTACTCTGCCTTCCTGGCGGCGCGCGTGCTGACGATCGACGACGCCCGCCTGACGCCGGCCCATCGCCTGCAGGACGGCCGCGACTTCGTGCCGACCCACCGCTGGGTGGTGTTCGGACATCACTTCGCGGCGATCTCCGGCCCCGGACCGCTGGTCGGTCCGATCCTCGCTGCGCAATTCGGCTATCTCCCTGGCACGCTCTACATCCTGATCGGCGTCGTGCTCGGCGGCGCAGTCCAGGACTTCACCGTCCTGGTCGGGTCGATGCGCCGGGACGGCAAGTCGCTGGGCCAGATCGTGCGCGACGAGATCGGTCCGGTCGGCGGCGCGGCGGCGCTCGTCGGCGTGCTGGCGATCATGATCATCCTGATCGCGGTGCTCGGGCTGGTGGTCGTCAACGCGATGTTCGGCAGCCCGTGGGCCACTTCGACGATTGCCGCGACCATCCCGATCGCGATGGCGATGGGGCTCTACCTGACGCGGCTGCGGCCCGGCCGCGTGCTCGAGGCGACGATCGGCGGCATCGCGCTGGTGTTGCTCTCGGTGTGGGGCGGCGGTGTGGTCCAGGAGACCGCGTGGCTGCGCCCGTGGTTCGACCTCGACCGGGAAACGCTCGCGCTCGCGATCATGGGCTACGGCTTCCTCGCTGCGGTGCTGCCGGTGTGGATCCTGATGGCGCCGCGCGACTATCTCTCGGCGTTCATCAAGATCGGCACGGTGATCCTGCTGGCGCTCGGGATCCTGTGGGCGCAGCCGGACGTGCAGCTACCGGCCCTGACCCGCTTCATCGACGGCACCGGGCCGATCTTCGCCGGCAGCCTGTTCCCGTTCGCGTTCATCACGATCGCGTGCGGCGCGGTCTCCGGCTTCCACGCGCTGATCGCCAGTGGCACGACGCCGAAACTGCTCGATCGCGAGAGCGACGCCCGCATCGTCGGCTACGGCGCAATGCTGATGGAGTCGTTCGTCGCGATCATGGCGCTGCTGTCGGCCGCCGTCATGGACCCCGGCTTCTATTTCGCGATCAACGCGCCGGCGGCGGCGCTCGGGCCGACCGTCGAGACGGCAGCCGTCGCGATCCAGGGCTGGGGTTTCGCGTTCGATCCGGCCGCCTTTCAGGAGCTCACCGCGCAGGTCGGCGAGACCACGCTGCTCTCGCGCACCGGCGGGGCGCCGAGCTTCGCCGTCGGCATGGCCGAGATCTTCGCGAGCGTGCTCGGCGGCCCGACGATGAAGGCGCTCTGGTACCACTTCGCGATCATGTTCGAGGCGTTCTTCATCCTGACGACCCTCGACACCGGCACGCGCGTCGGGCGCTTCATGCTGCAGGACCTGCTCGGCAACTTCTGGAAACCGCTCGGCCGCACCGAGTCGCTGCCGGCGACGGTGCTGTCGTCCGCCGCCATCGTCTCCGCGTGGGGCTACTTCCTGTACCAGGGCGTGATCGATCCCCTCGGCGGCATCAACTCGCTGTGGCCGCTGTTCGGGATCGGCAACCAGCTGCTGGCCGCGACGGCGCTGGCCGCCGGCACGACGATCCTGATCAAGGCCGGAAGGCTACGCTATGCGTTCGTCACCGCGCTCCCGCTGCTGTGGCTGCTGGGCGTGACGATGACGGCCGGCTGGCAGAAGCTGTTCCACCCGGATCGGCGGATCGGCTTTCTCGCGCAGGCCGATCATCTGGCCGCCGAACTCGCCGCGGGCCGCGTGGCTCCCGATCAGATCGCGGCGACGCAGCGAGTCGTGTTCAACAACCAGATCGATGCCGCGGCGACTGCGCTATTCATGGTGCTCGTCGCCATCGTGGTGGTCGACGCGACGCGGGTCTGGTGGCGCGAGCGACACACGGTGGAGTCGCTGGTCGGAGCGCCATCGCTCGCGGAAGGAGCGCGCGAATGAGGCGACCGGGGAACGGGGCGACGTTCCGATCCGAGCTGGCCCGACTGGGCCGCGCGATCGGCGGGTTCTTCCGCGGCTTCGCCGGCCTGCCGGGAACGCCGGGCGCGCCTCCGACTGCCGAGATCCGCGACGCCGCGTCCGCCCGGCGTGCGCTCGAAGAGCGCGCTGCCCAGCGGCGCAACTGCTGCTGAGATGGCGAAGCAGAGCACGCGCGCCGGTCGATTCGCCGATCGCTTCCGCGTGACGAAGCCGAAGGGCTTCCGACTCGCGCAGATCGATCCGGCCGATACGTGGAAGCTGCGCTCCAGGGAGCAGGCGACCGAGCTGCTCCAGAAGGGCGTGCAGCGGCTCACGGAGCTGCAGGAGATGCTCTACGCGCAGGACCGCTGGTCGGTGCTGCTGATCTTCCAGGCGATGGATGCGGCCGGCAAGGACTCGACGATCAAGCACGTGATGTCCGGCGTGAACCCGCAGGGCTGCCAGGTGGTGTCGTTCAAGCAGCCCTCGGCCGAGGATCTGGACCACGACTTCCTGTGGCGCAGCGCCCGCCGGCTGCCGGAGCGAGGCCGGATCGGCATCTTCAACCGCTCGTACTATGAAGAAGTGCTGGTGGTCCGCGTGCACCCGGAGCTGCTGGCGAAGCAGAAGCTCCCATCGAAGCTGGTGAAGAAGACGATCTGGAGGGAGCGCTTCGCGGACATCAACGCGCACGAGCGCTACCTGGCGCGCAATGGCACCGCGATCCGGAAGTTCTTCCTGCACGTCTCGCGAGAGGAGCAGAAGAAGCGCTTCCTCAGCCGCCTCGACGAGCCGGAGAAGCATTGGAAGTTCGCGTTGTCGGACGTGCAGGAGCGCGCGCACTGGGATGCGTACATGCACGCCTACGAGGACATGATCCGACACACCACGACGGCGCATGCGCCGTGGTACGTGGTGCCCGCGGACAACAAGTGGTTCACGCGGCTGGCCGTCGCGGCGGCGGTCATCGATGCGCTCGAGGATCTCTCGCTCACGTATCCGAAGCTGGACTCCGCGAAGCGCCGAGAGCTCGCGACGGCGCGCGAGGCGCTGGCGGACGAGGGCGCCTGAGCGACCCGCACGCCTCGACCCGACCCGACCCCGCGGACGCAGGCGCGATCAGCGGGCGGGATCGACCAGCGCTTCGAGAGGCGCGCGGTCGAGGATCCACACGCTCCCGTTCCGGTTCACCAACGCCCCGTTCTGCTCGAACGCCCGCATCTGCTTGTTCACTGCCTCCCGCGTGGCGCCCACGAGGTTTCCGAGTTCCGTCTGCGACAGTCGCAGGTCGATGCGCGTTCCTTCGGGCTCTTCGACGCCGTACTCGTCGGCCAGTGTCACGAGGAGGCGGGCGAGGCGATGGGGCAGGTTGCGGAACAGCGCGTCCTCCATCGCCTTGCTGACGTGGGCGAGGCGGCTGGCCAGCGCCGCCATGCAGGCGATGGCGATCTCGGGCTGCCGGCGGATCACGTCGAGAAGATCCCGGCGTCGGATCACCAGGACTTCGGCCGGCGTGAGTGCGGTGACGGTGGCCGTCCGCCGCCCACCCGCGAGCATGGCCACCTCTCCGACGATCTCGCCCGCCTTGCTGATCGAGAACGTGATCTCGCGCCCGTCCTCGGACGTGGCGGCCGCCTTCAGTCTGCCGTGCAGGATCGCATACGCCTCGTCGCTCTCGTCTCCCTTGTGGAACAGCTCCTCGCGGAGGGCGAGCCGCTTGCGAACGGAGCGCGTGGCGAGCAGGTCGAGCTCGGCATCGCCGATCCCGGCGAAGATGTAGATCTCCGAGAGGAGACGGCGACGAGTCATCGCGCTTTCGTCTGACATGGGGGCACTGTATCACGAGGGAGAGAAGCAGTTTCGCGCTGTTCCCTAGCGGAGCCGGTCGGCATGCTGCTGGAGCAGCCGGAGTCCGCGGAGCAGGTGCGCGAGGCGGCGCGCCGGCACGTCCTCGAGCGCCGGGAAGCGCGCGTCGAGCCGATCCAGCCAGGCTCGCGCCTGCCGGCGCTCGTCCTCGCTCCAGCGCGTGCGCGGATCCGCGAGCAGGAGGCCCAGGGACTCGGCGTAGTGTCCCAGCAGCAGCGTCTCGTCGGCCGCATCGAAGTGCTCGCGGCGTAGCTCGACATCCAGGAAGTGTCGCTTGACCGCGTCGGGATCCTGCTCGCGCCGGCGGCTCGCTTGCAGGAGCACGTCGACGAGGTGCAAGCGGGAGTGGTCCTCCGGCTCGGCCGGCGTGTCGCGGCTCGCGAGGTAGAAGTCGCGCGCGTGGTCGAGCAGCCGGGCGACGGTCAGGCGCTGTCCGAGCGCGTTGTCGAAGGGCGCGGCGAGGTCCGGCTCGTGGCCGGTCGCCAGGGCGAGGAAGTGGTACGCATCCACTTCCGTCGGCGGCAGGCCGGAGACCGAGAGGCGCATCCGCGGGAGCTGCGGGGTGTCCGGCAGCGCGCCGTCGAGGTCCTCGGTGGCGACGCCCGGGACGGGCAGGAAGACCTGGTGACGGTGCGACGTGTAGAGGACTGCCAGCGGGATGTCTGCGCGGTCGTGTTCGAACCGGAACGGGTCGAGCATCCGGGCCGCGCGCCCCTCCGGCCGCCACGCGGCGAGGAGCAGGTGGAGTACGCCCGCCCCGTGCGTCTCGAGGCCGTACGCCGTGCCGAGCACGAGCTCACCGCGGGCGCCGAAGACCCGGATCTGCCGCATGAACGTGAGCAGCTCTGGCTGCGAAACCGGCGCGACCAGGACCTGGTGCGAAGGATCGTTCGCGAAGGGGTCCGGGCGGCGAGCGAGCTCGGCCTCGACGCGCGCCGCCAGTGCCTGGCCGGGAATCTCCGCCGGCGCCGCCTGCGACGCGAGAGCGGCACCGCCGACCAGGACGAGGACGAAGGCGAACAGCAGGGTCGCGAGAGCGGGGCGCCGGGATCCGGGGAGGTCGTGCATCACGTCTGTCGCGCGACGATACCATCCCCTTCCGGGCTGCGGGGCCGCAAGGCCGGTACCGTCGGCGTCGCGAGCTCGGCGCTCCCCGAGTCGTTCCACGGAGGAAACCATGACCAGTACCGAACCGAAGAGTCCCCGGAAGCCCCCGCCGCGCTGGATCGTCAAGGCCGTGACGCGCACGCACGTGTGGCTGCACCGTCTCACCGGCGGCCGCTTCTTCAACCAGCTCGGCGGTGACGATGTCTGCTTCGTCACGATGACCGGCGCCAAGAGCGGCCGGACGATCACGATCCCGCTGATGTACGTGCCGTACCAGGACGGCGTGCTGCTCGTGGCCTCGCAGGGCGGCATGCCGAAGAACCCGGTGTGGTACGGGAATCTCGTGAAGCACCCGGACATCGAGGTGAACCATCGCGGCCGTCGCATGCGGCTGCGCGCGCGGCAGGCGACGGCGGAGGAGAAGCCGGCGCTGTGGCCGATCTGTGATCGGCACTACGCGCCGTACGCCGAGTATCGCCAGCGCACGACGCGCGACATTCCCATCTTCGTCTGTGAGCCGCGCTGAAGCGGAGCCCCCTCTCGACGTACGCTTCAGGCGCCGCGCAGTGCCGCGGCGGCTTCCTCTGCCTGCGCGAGCAGCTCTTCCAGCAGCGACAGCCCGCGGCTCCAGAACGCCGGGTCGGCGATGTCGAGGCCGGTGCGGGCGACGATGTCCCGCGGCGCTTCGGAACCGCCGGCGGCGAGCATCTCGAGGTAGCGCGGCGCAAACGCGGGGCCTTCCTCGTCGTAGCGGCGCACGAGCGCGAGCACCAGAAGTTCGCCGAACGCATAGGCGTAGCAGTAGAACGGGCTGTGCACGAAGTGCGGGACGTAGAGCCACCACCACGCGTAGTCGTCGCGCAACTGGACGGCGTCGCCGAACATCGGGCGGTTCGCGGCCATCCACAGCTCGTTGATGCGCGGGATCGGCAGCTCGCCCTCGCGGCGTCGCGCCGCGTGCAGGGCCTCCTCGAAGCGCGTCATCACGACCTGCCGGAAGACCGTGGCGAAGGCGTCTTCGAGCTTGCCGCACAGCAGTCCGAGCCGGACGGCGGGGTCCTGTTCTTCGCGCAGCAGCCGGCGGAACACCAGCATCTCGCCGAACACGCTCGCGGTCTCGGCGGTGGTGAGGGGGGTGTCCTGCTCGAAGAGGCCGCGCGGGCGCGCCAGCGACTGGTGGACGCCGTGGCCGAGTTCGTGGGCCAGCGTCATGACGTCGCGCAGGTTGCCGGTGTAGTTGAGCAGCACGTAGGGATGCGCGCTCGGCACCGTCGACGCGGAGAATGCGCCGCCGCGCTTGCCGGCGCGCAGTTCGGCGTCGATCCAGCGCCTCTCGAAGAACGGCGCGGCCGTCTCGGCCAGTTCCGGCGCGAAGTCCCGGTACGCGTCGAGCACGATCCGGCGCGCCGAGTCCCACGTGCGCTGGCCCTCGGCGGCGGCGATCGGCGCGTAGCGGTCGTAGTCGAAGAGCTCGTCGACGCCGAGCAGCTGGCGCTTCAGCCGGTAGTAGCGTTGCACCAGATCGTGTCGCGCCTCGCAGGCCTCGAGCAGCGCGGCGACGGTCTCCGGTTCGATCTCGTTGGCGAGATGGCGCTCGGCGGCGGGATCGGGGTAACGGCGCAGCCGGTCGCGGGTGGCTTTGTCCTGCACCAGCGTGTTGAACACGAACGCGAGTGGATGCGCATGCTCGCGCAGGCCGCGGGTCAGCGCGTCGGCGGCGAGCCGGCGGACGCTGCGATCCGGCTCGTAGAGCAGCGAGAGGAGTTCCTCCTCGGTCTTCTCGGACGTGGCCTCGGGGCCGTCGTAGCGGAAGCGCATGGCGCCCAGCGTCTCGTCGAAGAAGCGCATGAAGGCGCGCGGCCCGGTATTGGCGGTTTCCTCGAGCAGCTTCTCCTCGGGCTCGCTGAGCAGGTGCGGCCGGTGGCGTCGCATGGTTTCGAGCAGGTGGCGGCGGCGGGCGAGGGCGGGGTCGTCGAGCAGCGCGGCGGCGCGGGAGTCTTCGACGGAGACCCACTCGAGCTCGAAGAACACCAGCGCGTTGCGGATCTCGCTGCTCCGCTCCTGTACGCGCTGGAGCAGCGCGCCGTGGCGCGGTGTCGCGGTATCGCTGGCGAACAGCAGCTGCGCGTAGGACGCGGCGCGATGGGCGGGCTCCTCGAAGCGTTCGAGTTCGTCGAGCGCCGCCGCGAGGCCGGCGGCGTCCCGCTCCGCGATGCGGCCGCGATGGCGCTCGGCGAACGCCTTTGCGGCGGCGAGCGCATCGTCGAGGTCGCGCTCGATGCGCGGGTCGTCGGGGCTGGCGTAGAGATCCGACAGGTCCCACGTGACGCCCTTCGCGGGGCCCGGATCGGTGGAGGCGGTCGTCTCGTTCGCGGCTGTGCTCCCGGTCGGGGTCGCTTCGCTCATGGGCGAGACGATACCGACTCGACGAGCGCCTCTCGATCCCTCGCGATCGTCTGCGTCGCCGCGGGTAGCCGCGGCTGCACGAGGCGCGCGTCCGGTACGATCCGGGCATGGTGCGCCGTGACGTCTCCGAGTTCCGCTTGGGCTTCCCTGTGCGGGATTGGGCGGCTTGCTGCGCGTCTCCAACCGGTGAGAGTCCGGTCCCGGTAGGCGCTGGAGCGCCGGGTAGCAGGTC
>JBDIVR010000006.1:0-149244 GCA_039794265.1 Myxococcota bacterium | reverse complement strand
ATCCTGACCGACGTGAAGCATCTGCTGTCCCAGACTCCATTGGCAACGATCGACCGGGAGGATCTCTCGACACCCGCCGCGAGCGGCGGCGCTCCGCTGTCCTGGCATCGCTTCGAAGCGGGTGTCCGCTCGCTCGGCGCAGACGGGCCGGGCTTCCACTTCGACAACGAAGCCCCTCGGCACCACCAGATCGTTCCGGCGTTCGAGCTGGCGTCGCGGCCGGTGACACAGCGTGAGTTCGCCGCGTTCGTCGACTCGGGGGCCTACCGGCAGCCCGAGTGGTGGCTCTCGGACGGCTGGACGGCCATGAACCGATTCGGATGGCAGGCGCCCGCCTACTGGGAGCGCTGCGATGGCGAGTGGCACAGTTTCGCGCTGGCCGGCCGGAGGCCGCTCCGTTCCGACGCGCCCGTGTGTCACGTGAGCTTCTACGAGGCCGATGCCTACGCCCGATGGGCCGGTGCCCGGCTCCCGACGGAGGCGGAATGGGAGACGGCGGCCGCTTCGCCTCCGGTGGCCGGCAACTTCGTCGAAGACGACGTGCTCGATCCCGTGCCGCTCCGCCCGGACGAGGGTCGCGAGGCTCCGGCGCGCCTGTTCGGTGACGTCTGGGAGTGGACGGCCAGCCCCTACGTCGCCTATCCGGGGTATCGAGCTTCGGCTGGAGCGCTCGGCGAGTACAACGGAAAGTTCATGTGCAACCAATGGGTGTTGCGCGGAGGCTCCTGCGCGTCACCGCGCGACCATCTGCGCGCGAGCTACCGGAACTTCTTTCCCGCCGCAGCCCGCTGGCAGTTCAGCGGGCTGCGGCTCGCGAGGGACGCTGCGTGAGCGGGTTGCAGGCCAGGGCGGTTCGTGAGGCGCAGCGGCACCGGAACGCGAAGAGCGCGATTCGAGATCTCGGCCCGGATGCCGCACAGCTTCGAGACGACGCATGGGCCGGGCTGGCGGCGCGGAACAAGGCGTTGCCGTGCAAGTACTTCTACGACGCGCGCGGCTCGGCGCTCTTCGAGCGGATCTGCGATCTCCCGGAGTACTATCCGACCCGCACCGAGTTGGGAATCCTGGCGGCGCACGCCGGGGAGATGGCGGAGTGCCTCGGGCCGCGCTGCCTGCTCATCGAGCTCGGCAGCGGCAGCAGCCGCAAGACCCGGCTGCTGCTGGACCGTCTGCGCGAGCCGGCGGGTTACGTGCCGATCGACATTTCGAGCGCGTCCCTCGCGGATTCCGTGAAGGTGTTGGCGAATGCCTATCCAACGCTCGAAGTCCTGCCGGTCTGCGCCGACTATGGCGACTCCCTCGAGCTGCCGCATCCGAGCGTCGATCCGGCGCGGCGCGCGGTGTTCTTTCCGGGATCCACGATCGGCAACTTCACGCCGCCGGACGCGCAACGCTTCCTGGCGCGCATGGCGAGGATGGCGCGCGCCGCCGGGGGAATCCTGATCGGTGCGGACCTCCGCAAGGATCCCGCCCTGCTCGAGGCTGCCTACGACGATGCGGCCGGTGTGACGGCGGCCTTCAACCGCAATCTGCTCGTGAGGCTGAACGACGAGGTCGGCGCGGATTTCGACCTCGACTGCTTCCAGCACCGAGCGGTGTGGAGCGAGGACGCGGGCCGCGTCGAGATGCATCTGGTCTCGAACGTCGACCAGGACGTGCGCGTGGCGGGTCGCCGCTTCCGGTTCGCCGCCGGGGAATCGATCCACACCGAGAACTCGTACAAGTACACGCTCGACGGCTTCGCCAGGCTGGCGGAAGCCGCCGGATTGGCGGTACGCCGGGTGTGGACGGACGAGCGCCACTGGTTCAGCGTGCAGTGGTTGACTCCCGTCGCTTCGCCCTCGTCCTGAGGACGGCGACCCGCAACCCCGCGGTCGCGTGTCTGCGGCGCTACGATCGGCGCCTTTCCCGGTTCCCGACCGGGCTGCCCGGGAGAGTCGCCGATGGCACCGGTCGTTCGCATCGAAGCTGCTGGTGGACTGGCCTTCGTCCTCGATGCGGCCGGATCCGGCCGCATCGCCTGGAGCGATCGAGCGCCGAACGCACTGGGGCCCGTCGGCCTGCGCCTCGGCTGCGGCGAGGACGTCGAGGAACCGCGACTTCTCGAGGCGTCGGGCTTCGCCGGGTCCGACGATCTCGGTCCGTTCGAAGGGCTCCTGCTCTCGTGGTCGCCGTCGCCATCGCAGCCGATTCGCACGACGATTCGCGCCTATCGGGAGCACCCGCTGTTGGTGTTCCGACTGGAGGCGACCGCGACCGTGCGCGGCGTCGCGACGGGCACGTTGGATCGGCCTTCCATCGCCTGGCCGTGGTGCCGGCCGGATCTGCGTGGTCCGGACGAGCTCCCGTCCGGCACGCGCGCGTTCGCCCATGCCTACACCGAGTTCGCGTTGCCGACGCAATCGGATCCCGGCTGCGCGGGCTTCTTCCTGCTTCCGTTCCGCCCGGCCGTCGTTGCGCCGCTGTGGCTCGTCGCTCCCGATGGACACGCCTTGTTGCTGGCCCCCCTAGACGCATTCCACGAGCAGGTGATCGCGGTGCCGCGCGGAACGACCGAAGCGAGCGAGGGCGTTCGCTGCGGCTGGCATGGCGACCTCGAAGAGATCCCGGCCGGCTTCGCGACCGAGCTGGCGTTGTGGTCGGCGGACGGACCGCGGAGTGCGCTCGAACGACACGCGCAGGTGTTGATGGCGCGGGCGGGCACCCGCCGCCCCGGCCGCTACGCCGACGCGCTCGCCGCGAAGCTCTCGTACTGGACCGACAACGGCGCTGCCTACTGGTATCGCAGCGAGCCCGACTGTGGCGGAGTCGTCGGGACGCTGACGGCCGCGGCGCGCTCGCTGCGCGAGCAGGAGATTCCGTTCGACGTCTTCCAGCTCGATTCGTGGTTCTACCCGCACGCCCAGCTTCGGCCCTTCGATGATCCCGACGTGTCGGTGCCGCCGACCGGGCTGCTGCGCTGGGACGCGCGCCCGGACATCCTGCCCGCGGGAATCCAGGCGTTGCGGCAAGCGCTCGGCAATCCGCCGCTCGCCACCCACTGCCGGCACTTCGCGAGCGACTCGCCGTACTTCGAGACGCACGAGGCCTGGCGCGATGGCGATCGCGCGCATCCGAAGGACGCGACGCTCTACGAACGATTGTTGCACCAGGCCGCCAGCTGGGGCGTCGAGACCTTCGAGCACGATTGGTTGATCGAGTGCTTCGTCGGGGTCCGGGGGCTGCGGGCGATTCCCGGTCGCGCCCGCGCGTGGCAGGAGGGCCTGGACCGTGCGGCTGCGGCCCAGGGGATGACTCTCCAATGGTGCATGGCGTCGCCGGCGGACTTCTTCCAGACGGTGACGCTGGAACGGGTCACGTCGATCCGGACCAGTGGCGACTACAAGTATCTGATCGGATCCGGTGCGCTGTGGACCTGGTTCCTGCACGGCAACGCGCTGGCGCGGGCGCTCGGTCTCCACCCGTTCAAGGACGTGTTCCTGTCGCGTCGCGATGGCGAGGGCTCTCGTGACGGGGATCCGCACGCCGAGGTGGAGGCTCTGCTGTCGGCGCTCTCGGCCGGCCCTGTCGGCATCGGAGATCGCGTCGGACGCAGCGATCGCTCGCTGATCCTGCGCACCTGTCGCAGCGACGGCGTAATCGTGCGGCCCGACGTTCCGGTGGCCGCGCTCGATCGCTGCTGGCGCGGACACGCGGCGCTCGAGCCGAATCCGCTGGTCGGCGAGGCCCATACCGTACACGCGGCCGGTCGTTGGACCTACCTGGTCTCGATGCATGCGTATCGAGGGGAAGAAACACTGCGGTTCGCGCTGCCGCTCGCGGATCTGGGGCCACTGGCTCCGACCGAGGCGATCGTGGCCTGGGACTGGCGACGTCGACGCGCGCAGCGGATCGCAGCCGACCACGCGTTCGACCTCGCGTTGGCGCCGCTCGACTGGGACTACCGGGTGCTCTGTCCGCTGCTGCCTGGCGATCTGTCCGTGATCGGCGACGTGGATCGCTACGCCACGGTCGGGGATCGCCGAATCGGGGGCGTGTGGGCGACGCCGAACGGCGTCGCTCTGGATGTGCTCGGTGCGCCGGGAGAGCAGGTGCGCGTCGTCGGCTGGGCAGC
The DNA here is from genome assembly GCA_039794265.1 of Myxococcota bacterium. Classification (GTDB taxonomy): domain Bacteria; phylum Myxococcota_A; class UBA9160; order UBA9160; family PR03; genus CAADGG01. Next base: position 145,130 of record JBDIVR010000006.1, on the reverse strand, counting down.
GCGGACGCCGGCAGCGTCATCGCGCTGGGACGTCGGGGGTGGCCGCGCCGCGGCCCCGCTCGACTGGGACGCCGAGGGGTCGCTCTGGAGCTGTACGGTGGCGGTCGGGGAGAGCGGCTGGCTTCGGCTCGAGGTGACGGCAGGATGAGTCCGAGACGCGCGATCGTCGCCAGCGCTCCGGCGCGCGCCAACCTGCTCGGCAACCCATCGGATCTCTATGGTGGCGCCGTGCTCGCCTGCTCGTTGCCGCTGCGCGCGCACGTCGAGATCGGAGCCTGCGACGGGCTCGCGCTCGAATGCGGGGACGAACGGCTGTCGATCGTCGAGCCCGCGGATCTGGCGCTGCGCGGAGACCGCTTCGATGTGGCGAGGGCAGCGCTGGCAGCCGACCGCGAGCGGCATTCCCACAGCGGAGACGCGGGCGAGGCCGACAGCCTGCCGTCGCTGCGCATCCGCTATGCCAGCGAGATTCCGTTCGGGAGCGGTCTCGGCGGCTCGACCGCGTTGCTGGTGGCGTTGCTGTACGGGTTGGCGTCGTGGCGGGGCGAGCGGCTCTCTCCGTACGTGTTGGCGGAACGCTCGCGCGCCACCGAGCGTCGGTGGCTCGCGGTCGCCTGCGGCTGGGTGGATCACTATCTGTGTAGCTTCGGGGGCCTTCGCTACGTCGACTTGCGCGGAAAGCAGAATGACGAGGCGCTGCCGATGGCGCCGTACGCCACGGTAGAGGATCTCAGCGGTCATGTGCCGAGCCTTCCGTTCGTGCTTGCCTTCACCGGTGTGGCGCATCACTCCGGCTCCGTGCATGCACCGATCCGTGTCCGCTGGGAGCGCGGCGAGCCGGCCGTCGTGGCGGCGTACGAGCGCATGACGGCGATCGCACGCGAAGGCAAGCGCGCGCTGCTCCACGCGGACTGGGAGCAGCTCGGCGCGTTGCTCGACGAGAACCACGCGCTCACCCGGGAGCTCGGCGGCTCGGGCGAGGCGAACGAACGCCTGATCGCCGCCGCGCGGAGCGCCGGGGCACCCGGCGCCAAGCTCGCCGGAGCCGGCGGCGGCGGCACCATCGTCGCACTGTGGCCCGATCCGGACACGCGCCCCCTCGAGTCCGCCCTGCGCGCCGCCGGCGCCACCGCCCTCTATCGCCCCGCCGTCAAGAAAGGGGCCGGGTTGGATTCGTCAACTTTTTCTCCGCAGGAGAAAAAGTTGACGAATCCAACCCGGCCCCTTTCTTGACGGCCAAGTCATCGCAGGAGGATTCGTGCGTTACGAGACGTTGCTGACGGAACAGCAGGACGGGGTATCGACGGTGACGCTGCATCGTCCCGATCGGCTGAACGCGTTCACGCCGCAGATGATGGACGATCTGCTCGCACTGTTCGACGCCATCGACGCCGATGACGACGTTCGCGCCGTCGTCGTGACCGGTGCCGGCCGCGGCTTCTGCGCGGGTGCGGACCTCGGTGGCGGAGGCGCCACCTTCGATTCGAGCCAGGACGAGTCGCGGGAAGTGCATCGCGACGGCGGCGGCCGCGTGACGCTCCGGATTTTCGAGTGTCGCAAGCCGGTGATTGCCGCGATCAACGGTCCTGCCGTCGGCGTGGGGGCCACGATGACGCTGCCGATGGACATCCGCATCGCCAGCGAGAGTGCGCGTTTCGGCTTCGTCTTCTGCCGCCGCGGCATCGTTCCCGAGGCTGCGAGCTCGTGGTTCCTGCCGCGCGTCGTCGGCATCTCGCAGGCGATGGAATGGGTCGCGACCGGTCGCGTGTTCTCCGCCGAGGAGGCGCTGGCGGGCCGCCTGGTGTCGCGCGTCGTGCCCGGCGGCGAGCTGTTGTCCGTGGCGCAGGGCATCGCGCGGGAGATCGCCGATCACACGAGCGCGGTCTCGGTCGCGCTCGCGCGCCAGATGCTGTGGCGCATGCTCGGCGCCGACCACCCGATGGAAGCGCATCGCATCGATTCGCAGGCGATCTTCGCGATGGGCCGATCGCCGGACGCCTACGAGGGCGTGCAGAGCTTCCTCGAGAAACGCCCGCCGCGCTTCTCGATGAAGGTCTCGACGGACCTGCCGTCGTTCGTGCCGTGGTGGCAGGATCGGCCGTTCCGGGAGTGAGAGACGGCGAGGGCGACTACAGGAAGACCGGGTACACGGCGTTCGCCACCAACCCGAGCGCCAGCAACCCGCCGGCGAGACGGGTCAGTACGAAGGCCCACGCCACGTACCAGAGCGGCCACAGCGGGTAGCCGGGCGGCGGAGCGTCGGGGGGAGGCGCGCCGATCGTGCGCATCACCTGGATCGCACGCGGCAGCGCGCCGAAGGTCGCGAGCGTCCAGACCCCGAACGTGCCCGTCAGCACCAGCACGGCGACGACCGCGAAGTAAGAGAGTACGAGCCCCTGTGCGGTCGTGCGGGCCCGGCTCGCGCCGAGCAGGACCGGGAGCGTGCGGATGCCCTTGGCGGAATCCGCTTCGAGCTTGTCGATGTGCTTGCCGAACAGCACGACGGTCACGAGCAGCGCATACGGAAGGCTCGCCGCGAGCACCCAGGCCGGCATCTGCCCCGTCGTGACGAAGTACGTGCCGCCGATCATCAGCGGACCCCAGACCAGGAACACGCCGGGTTCGCCGAGTCCCCGGTGCTTCAGCTTCAGCGGCGGAGCCACGTAGAACACGCTGATGAAGAGACCAGCCAGTGCGAACGCGACGACGACCCAACCGCGTTGCGTGTAGAGGTACGCGAGGATCGCCAGATCGATCGCATTCGCGATCGCGATCGCGGCCACCAGCCCCGGTTTGGAGATCAGTCCCGAGAGGATCGGGTGCGGCGCGTACTGGCCGCGGACGTAGCTGGTGGAGTCGACGCCACCCGCGAGATCGAACCAGTCGTTGATCATGTTGTTGGCGGCGTGGGCGACGAGCAGCCCGAGCAGCGCGAGCGCGAACAGACCCCAATGGGCCGCGACGGGCGTCGGACCGGCTACGGCGAGCAGGCCGCCCAGCACGCCCGACGTGAGAGTCATCGGGAACACGCTCGCGCGGACGATCAGCAGCCAGCGCGACACCAGGTCCGGAGGACGGCCGGCGCGCAGGCTGGCGAGATTCTGCGTGCGCAGGATCTCCGCCCAGTTCTTCCAGAGCGGCTGCGCAGGCGCCGTCGAGAGGGCCGGAGACGTCTGGGGCTCGCTGGCGCTGGCCATGGGATCCTCCGCGAAAGCCCGGCCAAGCTAGCCGCGCGCCTCGCCCGGGTCGAGCGCATCGCGCGAGGCCAGCGCGATCGCCGCCAGCACCGCCGCACCGCCGGCGGCCTGCAGCGTTCCGATCGCTTCGTCGAACAGCCACCACGCGAGCAGCGCGGTCCCGACGGGCTGTCCGAGCAACGCGACGGCAGCGAACGGCGTCCGGAGCCAACGCAGCGCCCAGACGATGCCGAGCACGCCGCCGATCTGCGCGAGCAGAGCCGCGCCCAGCATCGCCGCCCACGAGTGCGCCGGGAAGCCGCGCAGCGGGTCGCCGGCGGCCAGCGCGGCAGCGCCGAGCAGTGCGGCGGCCGCGGCGCTCGTGAGCGTCAGCACCGTCACGGTGTCCGCGCTCCGCCGTACATCCTTCACCAGGATCAGGTAGCCGCTGTAGAAGACGGCGGCTGCGAGCGCGAGCAGATCGCCGCTGCGCGCCGGGCCCTCGGAGGGGCTCGAACCGAGCAGCAGCGCAGCGCCGGTCAGCGCGAGTCCAGCCGACCCCCAGAAGCGGCGCCCGAGCGGCTCGCGATGGAGGATGAGCAGGGTCAGCCCGACGAAGAGCGGCGTCGTGTTGACGAGCAGCGTGGCGTTGGCGAGCGAGGTGCGCACGATCGCCAGATGCCACAAGGCGATGTCGGCTCCGAAACACAGGCCGGCCGCCAGGGCGAGTCGCGCGTTGCGAGCCGCCGGGAGGGCCCCGCGCCCGCGCCACGCCAGCACGGCGGCGAGCGCGAGGGCTGCGACCCCGACCCGGTAGAAGCCCGTCACGAGCGGCGGCGCCGGCAGCGCCCAACGAACGAACAGGCCCGCCAACGAGAGCCCCGCCACGCCCGTCCCGAACGCCAGCCACAGACGCGCCACCCGCTCTCCCCATTGCGCACGCGGAGCCTATGCTACGAGGGATTCGTGGAGGTGACGATGCGCACGCGCGCGCGGCTCGAAACACGCAGCGGCTGGATCGAGGGCCGGGTCGACGGCGTCGACGAGCAGCCGATCTGCGTGTTTCGCGGGGTTCCCTACGCGCGCCCCCCGTGTGGGCCACTGCGCTGGGCCCCGCCGGACCGCGAAGCGCCGTGGTCCGGTGTGCGCGAGGCGCTGCACTTCGGCGCGAGCGCACCGCAGCGTCCTAGCGTCATCATGCGGATGCTCGGCATGGACGGTGTCGAACAGGACGAGGACTGTCTCACGCTCAACGTGTGGACGCCGGCGCCGCTCGGCGCCGGTGGAAGCGCCCCGGACGCGGCCCGCCGGCCGGTTCTCGTGTGGCTGCACGGCGGTGCGTTCTCTGCTGGCTCGGGTTCGATGCCGGTCTACGACGGCACGCGCCTCGCGCGCCGCGGCGACGTCGTCGTCGTCACGATCCAGTATCGGCTCGGCGCGCTCGGCTACCTCGTCGTGCCGGAGCTCCTCGAGCGCGGCGAGGTGGGCGCGAACTTCGGACTTCTCGATCAGATCGCTGCGCTCGCATGGGTCGGCGAACACGCGGAACGCCTCGGCGGCGATCCGCACAACATCACCGTCTTCGGCGAGTCGGCCGGTGCGATGTCGATCGGCGCGCTGCTCGGCGCCCCCGCGGCCCGCGGTCGCTTCCAGCGCGCGATCCTGCAGAGCGGCGCCGCCCACAACGTGACGCCGAAGGACGGCGCGCTACGTACCGCCGAGCTGTTCCGCGCTGCGCTCGGCGACGACGCGCGGGATCTCGAAGCGCTGCGCAAGCTGCCGGTCGTGAGGATCCTCGACGCGCAGCAGCACGCGGCGGACGAAAGCTGGCGGCACGTCGATGGGCTCGCGTTCCAACCGGTCTGCGAGGGCCGGACTCCGGGCGCCGTCCTGCCGCTCCGTCCGCTCGAAGTCGTCGCGGCCGGCGACGTCGCGGACGTGTCGCTGCTCGTCGGGACCAACCTCGACGAGTGGCGACTCTTCGGGCTGGCGGATCAGAAGCTCGCCGCGCTCGATGACGAGGGCCTCGTGCGGCGCGTATTGCGCGCGCCGCCACGCGGCGTCGCGGACGCCGAAGCCTTCGCGCGCCGCGCGCTCGCGATCTACCGCCGCGCCCGCAGCGTGCGTCCCGACCCGCTTTCGACGGGCGCCCGCGATCTGTGGCTGGCGATGCAGAGCGACCGCGTGTTCCGACTCCCGGCGCTCCGGCTGCTCGAGGCGCAGCTGCCGCACCAACCGCGCTGCTACGCGTATCTCTTCACGTGGGCCGCCGCCGCGATGGAGGGGCAGCTCGGCAGCTGCCATGGCGTCGAGATCCCGTTCGTGTTCGGCACTCTCGACGAGCCGCGCTCCGCGCAGCTGATCGGCGACACGCCGGCGGCCCGCCGGCTCTCGGAGCGCGTGATGGATGCCTGGCTCGCCTTCGCGCGCGGCGGCGATCCCGGCTGGCCCGCCTACGACGATGTCAAGCGGACGACGCAGGAGCTCGGGGAACACTGTGCGCCCGTATCCGATCCCTTCGGCGACGAGCGCTGCGTGTGGGACGGGCTCGTGTAGACGTTCCGGCACGGAAGCAGCACCGCCCGCCGCAGCGCATCTACCCAGCGGCTGGTCCGCCGTTATGCTCCGGCCCGTGATCGCTGCGCTCCTCTCCGCCCTCGGGATCTCGGTTCTGCTGTGGCTCGTTTCCCGCGCTCTTCTCGGCTACGGGACGCGCGATTCCTCGCTGTCGCAGCTGTCGGCTCGGGAAGCGGCCTTCCTCGGCGCGGCGGCCGACGCGGTCTTCCCGCCCGGCGGTACACCGGCGCTGTCCGGCGTCGAGGCCGGCGCGGTGCGTCACATCGACCGCTGGCTCGCGCTGATGACGCGTCGCAACCGGGTGTTGATCCGGCTGCTCGTGGTGTTCTTCGAGCACGTGACGTTGCTGTTCCCGGCGCCGGGCCGCGGCGGCCGCCGGCGCTTCAGCTCGCTGTCGCTGCCGCAGCGCAGCGAGCTGCTCGAGGGGTGGGAACACAGCCCGCTGCGGCTCCGCCGCCTCGTGTTCGCGAGTCTGCGCACGATCCTGACTTCGTCCTACTTCGCGAGTCCCGATGTCCTGCGGGAGCTCGGCCTCGCACCGCTCGCGCTCGAGAGCCCGGTCGTGGCGGCGGATCTGCTCTTCCCGCGCGTCGGTCAGCCGCGCTCGTCGATCCGCTGGACCGCCGAAGATCTGGCGCGCCCGGTCCCCCGGACGCCGCTCGATCCACGCGGACCTCTGCATCCCGACTATCGGGGCCCTCGCGCCGCCGGGACGCTCGCGGAGGATCGCGCGTGAGCGGGTCCGTCGGAGTGTTCGCGGACTACACCGGGCCGGTCACCGACCGCGCCGACGTCGTCGTCGTGGGTTCGGGCCCGTGCGGCGCCGTCGCGGCCTACGAGCTCGCGAGGGCCGGCAAGGACGTCGTGTTGGTCGAGGAAGGACCTCCCTTCACGCCGGCCGACTTCGAACTCGACGGCCCGATCTCGATGGCGCGGACGATGCGCGAGGGCGGGCTGCGCTTCACGACCGGCTTCGTGATGCCGACGATGCAGGTGATCGCGCTCGGCGGCGGCTCGCTGGTGAACTCGGCGATCTGCGGTCGCTGTCCCGAGTTCCGGTTGCAGGAATGGGCCGAGGCGGCCGACCTCGACCACACGTCGCGCCGCGGGCTGGAGCCGCACTACGACGCGATCGCCGAGTTCCTCGGCATCGCGCCGACGCCCGACGACGTGCAGGGTCCGCGCAATCTGCTGTTCCGAGACGGCTGCAAGTCCCTCGGCTGGACCAGCGAGCCGTGCTCGCGCAACGTCGTCGGCTGCCGCGGCAGCGGCGAGTGCTTCACCGGTTGTCGCGCGCGGGCCAAGCAGTCGATGGACATCTCGTACGTGCCGGCGGCGATCCGCGCCGGGGCGCGGGTCTACACATCGGTGCAGGTGCAGCGAGTTCTGGCATCCGGCCGTCGCGTGACCGGCATCGAGGGGCGCCTGGTCGCGCCATTCACCGGGGCGCCGGGTGCCGCGGTGCGGATCGAGGCGAAGGCCGTCGTGCTCGCCGCCGGCGTGCTCGCGACGCCGCTGCTGTTGCAGCGCAGCGGCGATCTCGCGAACGCGTCGAAACAGGTCGGCGAGAACGTCCAGTTCCATCCGGGCACATCCGTGATGGGCGTTTTCCCGGACGCCGTCGACGCCGTCTTCGGCGCGACGCAGGGCTACCAATGCCTCGAGTTCCTGCGCGATGGATTCAAGCTCGAGACGCTGTGGGCGCCGCCGAGCGTGCTCGCGGTCCGGATGCCCGGCGTCGGCCTCGGGTTCAAGCGCAAGCTCCTCGACATGCAGCGCGCGGCGATCTGGGATGCGATCGCCAGCTGCAAACGCTCGCTCGGCAGCGTCCGCGAACGCGGCCGTTCGCAGCAGCCGGCCGTGCGCTGGCGCTTCCATCCCGAGGACGCGCAGATCCTGGCCCGCGCCGTCTGGGCGCTGACGCAGATCTTCTTCGCCGCCGGCGCCGAGCGCGTGCTGCCGGGCGTCGCCGGTCTGCCCGACGAGATGCACTCCCTCGACGAGGCGCGCGTGCTCGAGCGGCGACCGGCGCGCGCCGGCGATCTCGTCGTCGCGTCGACCCACGTCTTCGGCAGCACGCGCATGCACGGCGATCCGAGCTGCGGCGTGGTCGACGAGGACTGCAAGACCCACGACCTCGACAACCTCTACGTCGTCGACACCGGCGTCTTCCCGATGTCGCCGGCGGTGAACCCGATGTTCACCGGGATGGCGCTCGCACGGCGCGCTGCGCTGGCGCTGGCCGGCCGCGTCTGATCCAGCGCCGGGCCCGGGCCCCGGGCGCACCGGCTCTCGTCCCCTCGGGGATCCCGGTTCGGCTTCACTGATCGGAGGGGAGCGCCGATAGGCCTCTGGTACGGACCCGCCTGGACCGCGAGGACTCCGCCGATGCGCCGATCCATTCTGCTGGCTTTGTTGCTGCTGTTCGCCGTGCCCGCGACCGCCGGGGCGCAGCAGCAGCAGGCAAGCGTCTCTCGCGGCGAATGCGCGAAGATGACGCGCCAGATCGCGCACTATGCGACCGTGGTCGACCGCGCTCGCGATCGCAACGCCACGCAGTGGGAAGAGAATACGCTCCGGCACATCGGGCGGCTGTCGGAGCGCCGCGCGCGGCTGTGCCCCGAGTACCGCGAGCGGCCGGCCGGCGAACAGTTGCTGAAGATGCTGAAGACCGCCGCGCGGATCGCCACCAAGCTCTACACCTGGGGCTTGCTGTAGCGAGATCTCCTTCCGCGGCCTCGCTCCGCCGTTCCCGCCGAGTGCTGCGGGCCTCCTCACGCGCGCCAAAAGGGATACCCTCCGGATCCCTACCGCGTGATCGGAGATCCCCATGAAGCTCTACGACTCGAAGCTCGCTCCGAACCCCCGCCGCGTGCGGATCTTCCTCGCCGAGAAGGGCATCACCGTCCCGACGGTCCCCGTCGACATCGGGAAGGCCGAGAACCGCCAACCCGAGTTCCTCGCGAAGAACCCGATGGGCGGGCTCCCGGTGCTGGAGCTCGACGACGGCACCTGCATCGCCGAGACCGTCGCGATCTGCCGCTACTTCGAACGCAGCCAGCCCGAGCCGCCGCTGCTGGGCGTCGGCGCGAAGGGCGAGGCCGTCGTCGAAATGTGGCAGCGCCGGATGGAGCTCGAGCTGGCGCTTCCGATCATGCAGGTGTTCCGCAACACGCACGACTTCTTCAAGGGCCGGATCCCGCAGGTTCCGGAATACGGCGAAGTGTGCCGGACGACGGCGATCAAGCGGCTCGAATGGCTCGATCGCGAGCTCGCGGGTCGCCCGTTCGTCGCCGGCGAGGACTACACCATTGCGGACATCACGGCGCTCTGCGGCATCGATTTCGGCAAGCCGACAGGGATCCGGATCGCACCCGACTGCAAACATCTGACGCGCTGGTACGAAGCGGTGTCGGCGCGGCCGAGCGCGAAGGCGTAGCGGGACGCGGCCCGTGGCGACGCTCGGAGGAACGATGGTGCCCCGACGACGACCGATCCTCACGTCGCTCGGCGTCGCTCTCGCGCTCGCCTCCCTCGGCTGTGCCGCGCGCCCGGTGGTCTACGTGGATGCGCGGACGAGCAGCGCCGGTGATCCTCGCGTCGAGCGGGACATCGACGAATGCCTGACGCTGGCTCGCCGGCATGCGCGGGAGGGCAGCGCGCTCGGCCGCGAGGCCGCGCGCAACACCGTCGGCGGGGCCGCGGTGGGTGGTGCGACCGGCGCCGTCGGCGGCGCGATCTGGGGCAGCGCCGGTCGCGGCGCCGCCACCGGCGCCGCCGTCGGGGCCACGAGCGGCCTGCTGCGCACGGTCTTCCGCTCGCGCTCCGGCGACGATCCCGTCCTGCGGCGCTACACCGAGCGTTGCCTTGCGGAGCGCGGCCACGACGTGCTCGGCTGGCGCTAGAGGCCCTCAGCACGTGCAACGACAGGGGAGGATCCCGTGAAGGCCGTCTGGAACGGGCAGGTACTCGCAGAGAGTGAGCGCACGCAGATCGTCGAAGGGAATCACTACTTTCCACCGGAGAGCCTGCGCGCCGAGTACTTCGAGGACAGTGCGACGCACACGACGTGTTCGTGGAAGGGCGTCGCGAGCTACAAGCACGTGGTCGTCGGCGGCGCGCGCAATGCCGATGCGTGCTGGACCTATCCGGATCCGAAGCCGGCGGCGAAGGACATCCAGGGCTGGTTCGCGTTCTGGCGCGGCGTCGACGTCGTCGAGTGACGCGGACGGGGTTCGCAGCGAGTCTCGTGCTCGTCGCGTTCGCCTGTGCGAGAGGAGGTGCGATGAGCGAGACCCGCAACCCGCCGCTCGCGGCGTGCCCGAGCTCGCCCAACTGCGTGTCGAGCCAGGCGAGCGACGCCGGTCATCGGGTCGAGCCGTTCGCGCTGCGCGTGCCGGGCGCCGACGCCTGGGCCGCCGCGAAGCGCGCCGTCGAGGCGATGCCCCGCACCCGCATCGTCGACGATCGCCCCGGCTATCTGCGCGCGGAGGCGACCAGCCTGCTGTTCCGCTTCGTCGACGATGTCGAGCTCGCGCTCGCCGGCGACGGGCGTCGTATCGACGTCCGGTCGGCGTCGCGCGTCGGCTATTCGGATCTCGGCGCGAATCGCAAACGCGTCGAGACCCTGCGGGCGGCATTGCGCGCGGCCGGTGTCGTCGAGTAGCGCCGTCCGTCGACCGCCTGTCGTCCCCCATCCAAGACCTGGGAGGTGCCATGAATCATCGCCGGCTCGGCCGCAGTGGCCTCGTCGTTCCGGAACTCGGCCTCGGCACGATGACCTTCGGCTCGATGGCCGACGAGGCGGCGAGCCTCGCCATCCTCGACAAGGCGTGGGATGCCGGTCTCTTCTTCCTCGATGCTGCCGAGGTCTATCCGGTGCCGCCGGATCCGCAGTGGGCCGGACGCACCGAGGACATCCTGTCCCGCTGGCTGAAGAGCAAGCCGCGCGACGCCGTCCTGCTGGCGACGAAGATCGCGGGTCCCAGCGGCGGTTGGTTCCAGGCTCCCGTGCGCGGCGGGCGGACGTCGCTCGATCGCCACTCGATCGAGCGCGCGTGCGAGGACAGTCTGCGCCGGCTCGGCACCGACTACATCGACCTCTATCAGACGCATTGGCCGGAGCCGGGCCTTCCGTACGACGAGACGATGGACGGGCTGTCGCGGCTCGTCGAAGCGGGCAAGGTGCGCGCGCTCGGCTGCAGCAACGAGTCGGCGTACGGGCTGATGAAGAGCTTGTGGACCTCGGACCGCTCCGGCTTCGCGCGCCACGAGACGATCCAGAACAACTTCAGCCTGCTGCACCGCCGCTTCGAGGACGAGTTGGCCGAGGTGTGTCGCCGCGAGCAGGTGAGCCTGCTGGCCTACAGCCCCCTCGGCGGCGGCGTGCTCTCGGGCAAGTACCAGGGCGGCGCCTGGCCGGAGGGCGCGCGCTTCACGCGCTACCGGGACTGGAATCCGCGCACCAAGGTGATGACGGCACGCTTCGTCAATCCCGGCACGCTGGCGACCGTCGAGCGCGTCGCCCGGCTGGCAGCGGACTGCGGTCTGGCGCTGCCGACGTTCGCGATCGCCTGGACGCTGACGCGCGACTTCGTCGGCTCGACGCTGATCGGCGCGACGTCGCCGGAGCAGCTCGATCCGCTGCTCGCTGCCGCCGAGACGAAGCTCTCGGCCGACGTGCTCGCCGAAGTGGACCGGATCTCCCGCGAGATCCGCTACCCGATGGGATGATCCCGATGGCCCGTGTCCTCGCTCTTCCGCTGGGTGCGATGCTGCTGTTCGCGCTGCTGATCGCGGGGGCCTGTCGTCGTCCCGACGGCGGGCCCGGTGTCTACGACGCCCACGGCGTCGTCGAATCCGTGAACCACGAGTACGGCCAGGTGGTGATCCATCACGACGACATCCCGGGGTTGATGCCCGAGATGACGATGAGCTTCGACGTCCCCGATCCGGACGTGCTGGCGGGCATGCAGCCGCAGCAGGTGATCGACTTCCAGCTCGAGTTCACCGGCCGGGCCTACCACGTGATCTCGGTGACACCACGAGGAGACGCCGCGGAGACGGGCCACCGCGCCGGGACGTCACTCGACAGCGTCGTGCCGAGCGGCGACCCGGCGCCGCCGTTCGCGCTGACGGACCAGGACGGCAATCCGCTCTCGCTCGCGGATCTGCGCGGCAAGGCCGTCCTGCTGGACTTCATCTACACGACCTGTCCGGGACCCTGCCCGATCCTGACGGGACTCCACGTCGAGGTGCAGCGCGGGATCGATCCCGCGCTCCGCGATCGCGTGCGCCTCGTGTCGGTGTCGCTCGACCCGCTGACCGATACGCCGACGGCGCTGCGCGAATATGCTCGCGTGCGCGGCGCCGATACCGCCAACTGGTCGTTCCTCACCGGTGCCCGCGAGGCCATCGACGCGGTGCTGAAGGACTACGGCGTCGGCTCCGCGCGCCAGGCGGACGGCACCATCGCGCACCTCGTCGTCACGTTCCTGATCGACGGCGAGGGCCGCATCGTGCAGCGCTACATCGGACTCGACGGGCACGATCCGAAGCAGCTGCGCGCCGATCTCGAGCGCGTGGCGGGCGCGCCGCCGGCGTCGCCTGGCTGACGCAGATCCGCGGTCGTATTCCCGCCCGGCGAAGCGCTCGCAATCGGCCTGTGCTCGGCAGTCGTGTCAGCCGGTGGGAAGTCCTTCTGCGCGCGCCACCTCGTCGAGGCTCTCGCGCACGCGGCCGACCAGCTCGTCGATCTGACCGGCATCGATGATCAGCGGGGGGCACAGGCACAGCGAGTCGCGGACAGCGCGGAACAGGGCGCCGCGCGCCGTCGCGGCGCGCAGGATGCGCGCGCCGAAGCTGCCCTCCGGCTCGAACCGCGCCCGCGTATCCGGATCCGGCGAGAGCTCGATCCCGGCGATCAGGCCCGACACGCGCAGCTCTCCGACCAGTGGATGACCGGCGAACGCTTCGCGCAGCCGGCGCTGGAAGTAGGGCGCAGTCTTTTCGGCGACCCGCTCGATCCAGCCCTCGTCCCGCAGGATGCGCAGGTTCTCGAGCGCGACCGCACACGCCACCGGATGACCCGAGTACGTGTAGCCATGCGCCAGCACACCGCCGGCTTCGAGGCTCGCGGCGACCCGCTCGCCCACCAGCACGGCCGACAGCGGGATCGCCCCCGACGTGATCGCCTTGGCCAGCGTCAGGAAGTCCGGCCGTTCGATGCCGAAGGTGTCGCAACCCCACCAGTGGCCGGTGCGACCGAAGCCGGTGATGACCTCGTCGGCGACGAGCAGGACGTCGTGGCGCCGGCAGATCTCCTGGACGCGCGGCCAGTAGCTCGCTGGCGGTACGAGCACGCCGCCGGCCCCCTGCAGCGGTTCCCCGAAGAACGCGGCGACCCGCTCCGGCCCGATCGCCAGGATGCGTTCCTCGAGCGCATCGGCGGCGCGCCGGCCGAACGCATCCGGGGACTCGCCGGCGCCGTAGCGCCACCAATACGGCGGCAGGACGTGTTCGACGCCGGTCTCGATGCCGGACATCGCGTGCATCGCCGCCATGCCGCCGAGGGAGGCCGCCATGACCGATGAGCCGTGATAGGCGAACTCGCGCGTCAGCAGCACCCGTTTGTCGGGTCTCCCCTCGAGCTGCCAGAAGCGGCGCACCAGGCGCACGATCGAGTCGTTGGCCTCGGAGCCGGAGCTGGCGAAGAACGCGACGTCGAGGCCCGCCGGCGCCAGCTCCGCGAGTGTCTCGGAAAGCTCGATCAGCGGCGGTGTCGCCTGCCCGAAGAAGCTCTTGGCATAGGAGAGTGTGCGCATCTGGCGCGCGGCGGCATCGGCCAGTTCGGGACGGCCGTAGCCGAGCGCGGCGCACCAGAGGCCGGCGAGTCCGTCGATGAACTGGTTGCCATCGGCATCCCAGACGTGGATCCCCTCGCCGCGCACGAACACGTGCGCGCCGTCGGCATGGACCTGGCGCGGATCCGTGAACGGGTGCACGACGTGGGTGCCGTGCGGGGTCCGGTGGCTCGTCGGCATCCCGGCAGTATGGCACGGTGTGTCCCGCTCCGATGCGCTCAGCCAGTTGCGAGATGGGCGTGCGCTTCGTCTCCCGCGCGCAGCGCCAGTCGCTGCGGCGACGGCGCGTGACGATGTCGGCGCGCCAGGGACGCCAGCACGCGCGACAACAAGCGCGAGAGGAGACCGTCGAGGACGATGCGCTCGCCGACGCGGGGTGCAAACGGGAGCAGTCGCGGCTCCGCCTGGGCGACCGGAGGCGCCTGCGGCGGGAATCCGGCGCGGCAGTAGGGGCACTTGCCGGTGACGCTCGGGACGAACATGCGGCTGCCACAGCCCTCGCAGCGCCTGGATTCGCTGCGAGCGAGCGCGCGGATCAGGAAGGCGTTCGGGATCTCACGGGTGGACGAGTGCGACAGGATCGGCATGACTCCGCATCTCCACGAAAGGGCGTCCACGAAAGCGGGCGCTGATCGTGAGTGGCCGGAGAACAGCGCAGGTAACACCTGCCGGCCTTCCGCCGCTGGCAGCCGCGGAGTCCAAGCCGCCTGCGCGACGGCGGGATCGGGTTTCGTCGGGAGAGGCGCCTTTCGAGGCCGTCGACGCGTGGCCCCGCGGGGGCCAAAGGCGACGAGTGCGCGTCCCAAGTCCGTCGGATCGACGGGTCGCCGGGGTTCGACAGGGGGAGCGAGGCAGGGCACTCTCGGCTGAACTTTTCGTCGATCGTTTCGTCGGTCCGCTCGTCCATCACGTCAGTCGCAGCCAGGAGGAATCCATCCGTGAAGCGTGTCCTGCTCTTCCTCGCCACCAACATCGCGGTGCTTCTGGTGCTCTCGATCGCCCTGAGGCTGCTCGGCTTCCAGGGGTTCCTGGCCGAGAACGGCGTCGACCTGGCGTTGCCGCAGCTGCTCCTGTTCGCGGCCGTGTTCGGCTTCGGCGGCTCGTTCATCTCGCTGGCGATGTCGAAGTTCGTCGCCAAGCGAGCCACCGGCGCACAGGTCATCACGGATGCCCGGAACCCCGTCGAGGCCTGGCTACTCGAGACGGTGCGCCAGCAGGCCCAGGCGGCCGGCATCGGGATGCCGGAGGTGGCGATCTTCCCGTCGCCGACGCCCAATGCCTTTGCCACCGGCGCGCGCCGCGACGCATCGCTGGTCGCGGTCAGCACGGGACTTCTCGAGCGCATGGACCGCGCCGAAGTCGAGGCCGTCCTCGCGCACGAGGTCAGTCACGTCGCGAACGGCGACATGGTGACGCTGGCGCTCGTGCAGGGCGTCGTGAACACGTTCGTGCTGGTGCTGTCGCGCGTGGTCGGGCACATCGTGGACCGCGTGGTGTTCCGCACGGAGCAGGGCCACGGGCCCGGCTTCTGGATCGTGACGATCGTCGCGCAGATCGTGTTCGGGATCCTCGCCAGTATCATCGTGTTCTGGTTCTCCCGGCAACGCGAGTTCCGCGCGGATGCCGGAGGCGCACGGCTGGCCGGCGCGCCGAACATGATCGCCGCGCTCGAGAGGTTGCGCGCGGGCAGCAACGAGCCGCTGCCGGATGCGCTGCGCGCTTTCGGCATCAGCGGCGGTGGTCGCGCCAACTGGATGCGCTTGTTCGCGAGCCACCCGCCGCTCGAGGAGCGCATCGAGCGCCTGCGGACGCGGTCCGCATAGCGACTCGCGAGATTCCGCGCCGTCAGGGTCTCCGGGGGGCCAGCGTCAGCCGGAACACCTCGTCGCCATCGCCGTTGACGATCCGTGTGGCGAGCGTTCCGTCCGCCCCGACATCGAGTACTCCGAAGTTGAACCAGCGCCGCGCCTCGGCGAACGACGCGACCGTGTGCTTCTCCGGAGGCGCGAAGTAGAAGAGCCGCTCGGGGGCGAACGTCGGATCGACGAGGGGGTTCGGGAAGAGCCCGGCGTTCAACGGACCCGCGACGACCTCGAAGAACCGGAACCACGGGTCGTCGGCGAACGGTCGGTAGCGGAACGCCGTGGCAAAGTGGACGTCCGTGGTGATCCACACGAGATTGCGCACGCCGTGGTCCCGGAGATGTTCGAGGATCCCGCGCAGCTCGCGCTCGAATCCGCCGTGCTGGCCGAGATCCGCCCATCCGTCGCGGCCTGTCTCGAGCGAACCGGTCGGGATCGAGATCGGGACGCTCGAAGCGATGACCTTCCACGTCGCGTCGGAGCCGGCGACGGCGTGCTCGAGCCACCGGCGCTGCCCGGCGCCGAGCAGCGTCTTCGGCTCCGGACCATCGTCCGGGGCGAGGTTGGAATCGCGGTACTGCCGGGTATCGAGCAGGAACAGCTCGAGGTGTCGGCCCCAGCGCAGGCGGCGATGGAGGATCTGGCCATCGGCGAGCGGATTCCATTCCAGGAAGGCACGGCGGGCGAGCGGCAGGAGCGGGGCATGGGCGCGGTACGGAGGTTCGGCGCGCGTGTCGTGATGCGGGCCGGCGTCGTTCACCACCTCGTGATCGTCCCAGACCGCCGCGTACGGCGTGGTCGCGAGCAGGACGCGGAATCCCTCGTCCTCGCGCGAGTAGCGCCAGTGCGCGCGAAAGCCGTCGAGATCGGTGGCGGGGCCGAACTCGCCCGGGACCTGGGCATTGCCGAGCGGGCCGACGGGATGACAGACGTCGTCCGCATAGATCATGTCGCCGAGGCCGACGAACAGGTCTGGACGCTCGGCGAGGATCCGGGTGAAGATCGGGAAGCCATCCCGGGCATCGCGGCAGATCCCCTGTCCGGCGAGGTCGCCGCCCCAGACGACGCGGACCGGCTCGGAGTCGGAGGCCCCCGGCGCCGTGCGAAAGGTCGCGATCTCGGGCGGCCCCGCCGGTCCTTCCGCATCCGCGAACCAGACGACGGCCTGATAGCGGGTTCCCGGCGCGAGATCCTCGAGTACGAAGCGTCCGGTGAAATCCGTTTCCCCGTCGACGGGGACCTCGCCGGCGAAGACCGGCTGCGCCGACGGGTCGTCGCTCGCCCGCAGCTCGAGCCGCATGCGCGCGCGCCGATCCGTCCGCGACCAGAGGACCGCGCGCTGCGCGCCGACCTCCCCGACCGCGATGCCATGGGTCACGCGCGGCCCCTGCGACGTCTCCGGGGGCGGTCCCTGGGCACAGGCGACCCCGGCTGCGGTCAGCAGCGCGAGCAACCAGTCGAGTCGAGTGTGTCGAAGTCGATCCGCGGGAGCGGACCTCATACGAACCGGGGCACCGCGCACGCCCGGGCCTCCATCAGTGACAGGCCCACTCTATCCCGCGGACCCGGTCTCGCCGGCCTGGTTCGCGTGTCGATCCGCCTCACCATCGGCCCCCGCGCGTCGCGTGCGGCGATCCGTCAGGCGGCCGCCTGGCCGCGCGGCGCGAGGACGAGCGCCCGGAGCCGCGTCATCAGTCCGACGCGCCCTGCCGCTTTCTTCTTGCGCGCGAGTTCGCGGCGCTCGCGCTCCCCGCGCCGCAGCTCGGCGCGGCGGAGTGCATCGACGATGTCGAAGGACCCGATCATCCCGTAGCGATCCGTTCGGTAGCGAAGCATCTGGACCTCCTTCCCCCACCGGCCCGTAGGATGCCCCTTTTCGAGCGAAGTGACAGGGATGTCATCTTGGGCGACGTCCACACACGGTGAAGGGAGGCTCTATTTCCCTCGGGGAGCCGATTCATTGCGCGTCTTCTCGTTCGAGCGCGACCCGCTCGGCGAGGACCCGGCGCTCGGGATACAGCGCGTAGACGCAGGCGGAGGCGAGGCAGAGCGCGCCGGCGATCGGTCCGACCAGGAGGATGCCTGTGGCACGCTCGCTGCTGTTGCCGAACGCGATGAAGAGCCACGACAGCAGGGCGGTCGCGAGGCCGTACACCCATTTCGTCAGCAGTCCTTGCGCGCCGAAGTACATCGCGGCCCGGTGGGAGTGCGTGCGGGCGGCGTCGAGGTCGATCAGCTGCCCGAGCACCACGTGCGGGAGCACCAGGAATCCGGCAGCAGGGAGACCCCAGAGCGTGCCGACCCCGAACAGGATCAGGAGATTGCGTCGGTCGCTCGGCCCGCCCGGAACGTCCGGCACCAGCAGTCCCTGCAGCGAGAACAGGACGCCCAGCGCCGTGGCACAGCCCACCAGCGAGCGCTTCGGACCGAACCGCCTCGACGCATGGCCGACCAGCCAGAGTCCCAGGAACACCCCCGGCCCGCCGACCAATGCGAGCAGCGCAGCGAAGCCTTCCTCTCGGCCTGCGATGGCGATGGCGTAGTACGGCCCCATCGGTCCGATCATGGTAATGCCGAACACGAACAGGATCTGGGCGCCCAGATACACCAGGAAGGGACGGTTGCGCAGCGTCGTGGTGAGGGCGGCGCGCATCGGCAGGGCGGAGGCGGTCCGGACCAGCCGTCGCTCGTCGACCGCGACGATCGGGCCGAAGCACAACGCGAGCGCGGCGACCGACGAGGCCACGACGACGAGGCGCAGCGACTGCTCGGTATCGAGTCCGAGCCAGCGCCGCCCCGCTTCGACGCCGGCGAGCCAACCCGACGCATACAGGCCTACGATGGCGACGCCGACGATCGCCATCAACGTGGACAGGCGCACGCGCTCGTGCTCGCTGGTGGCGATCTCCGGGAGCAGCGCGAGATAGGGTCCGACGTAGGCGGTGAAGAACGTGTAGTAGATCGCGAGCAGGGCGGTGAGCCAGACGAAATTCAGCGCGCTGCCCGGTGCGTCCGGCGGGAAGAACAACAGCACGGGTGCCAGCACCATCGGCCCGACGCCGGCCAGCAGGAACACGCGGCGCCTGCCGAAGCGCGAGCGGGAGCGATCCGAGGCCCATCCCACCAGCGGATCCGCGAGCGAATCGATCAGCCCGCCGAGCAGGCGCGCCGCCCCGTACGCGGTGAGCACGCCGAGGAACTGCTCGCTCGCGAGCTGCGGAACGAGATCCGAGTCGCCGGGCGGCAGGTAGTAGAAGATGGCGATCGTGACGACGATCCGGTCGGTGATCTGGAAGCCGGCGGCGCCGAGTGCGTAGGCGAAGCGACGCGTCGGCGACATCCGGGTCTGCACGGGGCGGCAGCCTAGCAACGCCGTCGAGCGCCGCGCGCGATCGGCGGAGGGGATCTCGGAGGGGGGAGACTCCCCCGTTCGGGTGAGGGCCGGGCGCCCGTCGACTCGGACACCCCGCCGCTTCAAGTCCGCCCCCACGGCCGGCCGAAAAGGACCGCCATGAGCGGTCTCGTCGTCGATCTTCTGTTCCAGGGAGAGCTGCTTCGGACGGTGCCCTTCGACCGACCGGCGCTGCGCATCGGGCGCATGCGCGAGAACGACATCGTGGTCGACAGCCCGGCCGTGAGCCGATTCCACGCGCGCTTGCAGCTCGACGCCGGCCGCGTGTTCCTCGAAGACGGCGGCAGCGAGAACGGCACTCTCGTCAACGACCGGCGCGTGCGCGGTCGTCAGGAACTGGCGCCCGGCGATCGCATCCTCCTCGGGAAACACGAGCTTCGTGTTCGCTCGCGCCGTCTGGACGAGCAGGCGCTGGTCGATGCGCAGACGGCGCCGCCGGAGCTGCTACGCGAGGACGCTGCAGAGGGCGCGATGGACGAGCTGCGAGCGGCAAACGATGCCGATCGGGAATCGGCATCCGTCGCCGTCCTCGACGATTCCAGCCGCGGCGAGTTCGATTTCGAGCCGACCGAGTTCGTCGATCCCGAGGACCGTCCCGAGGGCGCGGACGAGGACGAGGTGCTCGTGGCCGCATGGGTGGGCGACGAAGCGACGGATGGGGAAACGGGCTCCTCCGCGCCACAACCGCCGGTGCCCGCCGTTGCGGAGCTGTTCGCAGGTCTGATCGTGCAGCGCGACGGGAGGATCGAACGGGTCGTACCGTGGGAGGGCGATGCGTTCACCGTCGGTCGTTCGAGTGAATCCGATCTGGTGCTCCCGCAGGACGAGGTGTCTCGCAAGCACGCGCGCTTCGTACGCACGGGCGATCGCTACGAAGTCCACGATCTCGGCTCCGTCAACGGTACGCTCGTGAACGGCAGCCGCGTCGACGTTCACGCCCTCGTGGTCGGGGATGTGATCACGATCGAGGGTTTCGAACTCACCTTCGTGCTCGATCGCGAACCGATCGCCGGTGCGATGAAGCCATCGCCCGACGCATGTCCGAAGCCGCCCGACGCGACTCCGGAGGACGACGCCTGTTGGGAGGTCGACGCGCTGGCGGTCGACGACGGGGCCTCGTCGCTCCCTGGCGTTGGCGTCGTGTCGCTGGCCGAGGACACGGCCACGCCGGCCGGGGGCGATGCCACGATCGCCAACGTGATGCTCGAGGAGGATTTCCCGGGCCTGCCCGGCGGCCCGGATGCGATCGCGACGCCGGTCGCCAGCGAGGAAGGCGACCTCGAGGATGGTCTGGACGATCTGCCGTTCATGGCCACGAGCGACTCGCGTAAGGAATTGGCGGCCGTGCAGCCGCGCGGCTCCACCCGCGCGGCCTCGTTGCAGGACCTCGGTTCGGCGGCGGCGCCCGCTCGCATCGTCACCCTCGAGCTGCGGCTGCGTCTCGATCAGCTCGCCGAGCCGCTGCGCCGCGCGCTCGAAGAGGCCGGGGTCAACGATCTGGTGATTCCCGCCGATCTCCGGTTTCGTACAGACTGACCTCGGGAGCGACGCCCGAGACCTCGGCCGCGGGGAGTTCGACGCGGAAGCGGGTTCCGCGCCCGAGCGCGGACTGAACGGACAATGTCCCGCCGTGGCGCCGTACGATCTCGTAGGCGATCGAGAGACCGAGCCCCGTGCCCTCGCCGACCCGCTTGGTGGTGAAGAACGGATCGAAGACGCTCTCGAGCATCTCGCCCGGAATCCCGCAGCCATCATCCTCGACGAGCACGACCACGCGGTCCTTTTCCTGCCGTGTGACGAGTCGGATCTCCTGATCGCCGCGCACGGCCTGGCCCGCGTTGATCACCAGATTGAGGAACACCTGTTTGAGTTCCTGGGGATCGCCGAGGACGGGAGCGACGTCCGACCCATAGCGGCGTTCGACCCGCCGGCCATAGCGAAGCTGGGGCGCTGCGACGCGCAGAACGGCGTCCAGCAGCTCTGCCATGTCGACCGCCCGACGCTCCGAGATGCCAGCGTGGGAGAAGCTCTTCACGTCTCGCACGATCGCGGCGACGCGCTGTACACCTTCGAGAGACTCGTCGATCAGCTCCCTAGCTTCGCTGGGCGGCTCCGCCAGCTTCTCTGCCATCCCCTCGACGAGGCCCCGCAGCGCGCAGAGATTCGCGTTCACGTAGGCGATGGGATTGTTGATCTCGTGGGCGATCCCTGCGGCGAGCTGACCGACTGCCGCGAGCCGACCCGACGTGATCAGGCGACTGCGCAGGCCCGTCACCTCGCGGAGATCCCGGAGGACCATGACGAGGCCGATCGGCTCGCCCTGCTTGTCGTGAAGCGGCGCGCTGGAGACCGAGACTGGAATGACTCCCTCGGCGGTCTGCAGCGAGGCCTCGTGTTCCGTATGGGTCGCGAGGGAGGATCCGTGGAGCCACTCGCCGATCTGCCGCTGCTCGAGCTCCTGCGGCGCCAGCCCGACCAGACGACCGAGACCCCGGTTCGCGCTGCGGACGCGGCCATCGAGGCGCACCAGGGCGACACCGTCCGGGAGCGCCTCGAGGATCTCCGATGCAAAGTCGCCAGGCGCGAGCAGGGAGTACCCGTGTCGATACACGCCCCACGCCACGGCGGTTCCGAGCACCGTGAACGAGGCGGTGCCGAGGCGCGGAGGCTGCCAGCCGAGGAGCGGCAGCAGCCCATCGGTGAGGGACGCGACGACCAGCGGCACCGCAATACCCGCCATCAGCACGTGCGCCTGGCGGCGCTCGCCGGGTGCGCCTTCCCCTGCGAGATCGCGGAGACCGAGTGCGATCGCGGCCGCCAGACACGCGACGGTGAACGCATAGAACGGCGGATACGCGGGACCGAAGCGGTATCCCCAGCCCCAGCTCGTCCGCACGACGGCCGCGTGCATCCAGGGCGTCGTGAGGTCGATCAGGAGGAACAGCGCGGAGATGCCGTACAGCATCGGAAGGAGCCGGTACACGCGGCTGGTCTTCGATCTCGTCAGGTCCGAGAAGAGGTGGAGCGCCACGGGTCCGATGCCGACCCACCCGATCGCGGAGATCCGAACGAGCTGCAGCACGACATCCGGATCGTCGGCGGCGTTCCAGATCACCTCGCACGCCGCCCACAGAGCGGCGCCGGCCATCAACGCGGCGCCGATGCGGTTGGTGCGATGCCGGGAATCGCGAGCGAGGATGCCGACCGCGAGCATCGCGCAGGTGACGCAGGCGGCGAGCGGTAGCAGGAGGTAGGGGTTCAAGGCGGCATTTCCCCGAACCTGCACATCGGCTGCCGCGGGGGCTTGCTTGACCGGGTGCGTCCCACTTGCTCGGGGTCTGCCGGGCCGTTGCCGGCGAGCTGCCGATGGCGAGCTCCGTTCGACACGGATCTGCGTTTCCCGCCACGCCGAGCGGGTTTGCGCCACCCTCCTTTCGGAAGCCCTGCGCAGCGGCCCGAGGCCGGATTCCGGAGGCACGTCGTGATCGAAGCTGCGACCCGAAAGCAGGCTCACGGGCGGTGCTCGACGCGCGTCCCGTCCGCGCGCCTGCTCCCGTTCGCGCTCGCGGCGCTCGCGGCGAGTGCGGCGGCGACGGCGGACGGGGCGCGGCTCGTGGAGGTCCGGGTCGGACGGCATCCCGAGTTCGTCCGGGTCGTGTTCGAGACGGACGCGCCGGCCGCGTTCTCGATCGAGGCGGAAGGAACGCCGGGCGAGACGCTCGTGCGCCTCGATGCCGAGCTGGCGCCGACGGTCGCGTTGCGGGCCGCGGCCGGCGCGTCGGGCGCCGAGGTGCTGGTCGAATCGCTTCCCGGTGGCGGGACGCTCGCGAGGATCCGCGCGACGGTGCCGGTGCGCGTCGAGAGCCAGGTGCTCGACGAGCCGCCCCGCGTCGTGCTCGATCTGCGTCGGGCCAGCGCGGCGGCAGAGTCCCCGCTCGAGGGCGAGGAAGGCGACGAGGAGGACGCGACGCGACGTGAGAGCGGCGCGCCGCCCTCGACGGGTCCGGACGCGGCACGCGAGGGCGCGCAGCGAGGCGCACCGAGCGACGAGATCGAAGACGACGGGGAGGATGCCGTTGCGGCGTTGCTCGCCGAGTTACCGGAACCGCCGCCGCCGCCCACGCCGCCCACGCCGCCCCCGCCGGTCGAGCTGCCGCTTCCGCCCGTATCGGGTGCCCCCCCCGCCGCGATCGCCGCGCGTTTCGACGGGCGCTCGCTGGTCATCGGAGCCGTCACCGGTCTCGTGCTCGGCGTCGCACTGACGCTCCTGAACCGGAGTGAAGGTCGACGCGAGACTCGGGCCCTCGAGCCCCCGGAGGAGCCGGAGGCACCTCGCGACGAGATCCTGCCGGTCGCGTCGCGAGACGAGGAGGCGGTCGCTTCGCACCGGGCCGTGTCGAGGGAGCAGCGGGCGAAGGAACCGAGCGTCGAGACGCGGCACGGCGACACGGCGTCCGCGGGGACCGAGGCGTCCTCCGGGCCGTCGTTCCCGGCGCCTCGCGACGACGGGGAGTCCCTCGCCGGCGATCTGTTGCGGATGATCCAACGCCTCGATGATCGCGCCGCGCAGGGGGATGCGTTGCTCGGTGGGCTGCGCGAGCGCGTCGAGCAGATGGATCGCACGACCCACGCGCAGGCCGAGGAGCTGGCTTCCCAGCGCCTGGCTCTGGCGCGGCTCCAGCGCGCCCTCGGTCACCCGCCGGTCCGCCTGGCTGCCGATCGGGGGAAGGCGACGCCGGCGAGCCGACCCGCGAAAAGTTGACGGATCCAACCCGGCCCCTTTCTTGACGGCCCCTTTCCTGACGGGCGGCTTCAAGTCGTTGGGGGGGTTGCCCGATTCAGCGGATTCGGGTCCGGGTCGGATTGCGTCGCCGGCGTGGGGAGATGCTGGTCGTGCGGAAACGCCTCGTCATTGCCGGTCACTCGCGCGAGGGCCTCGAGCTGGTGCCGCTCCTCGAGGCGAATCCCGCCGTCGAAGTGTGCGCGATCGTCGTCGAGGATCCCGCCGCGGCCCGGGCGGTGCTCGAGGAGATCGACCCGGCCACGGCAGAGCACCTGGCCGGGCGGATCACCGTCGAAGTCGAGCGCGCGTTGTCGCTGCCGGGGCTGGTCGCCGTGATCGACGCCGGTGCGCCGCCGCGCCTGCGCGAGCGGCTGGTCGCCGCGCGCGGCGTGCCGGTCACGACGCCTGCGCTCGCGCGGATGCTCTATGCGTTCGGCCCGGCCGATGCGTTCTCGAAGCCGGATCTGCTCGCGGCGCTGCGCGAGATCATGGACTCGGCGGACCTGACCCGGGATCGTCGCAGCGTCCTCGACCTGGTGCTGCAGGTCGCCGTGACGGCGACGGGCGCCGATCGCGGTTCACTGATGCTGTGGGACGAACACGAGCGGGCGCTGCGCGTGGCGGTGGCGCTCGGGATCGAAGAGGAGCTGATCGCGAAGATTCGCGTGCGGGCCGGGGAGGGGATCGCCGGACGCGCGTTCGCGGCCGAGCGCGCAGTGTTGCTGAACGGGAAGGCCGACCACACGCGTTGGCAGATCGTCCGCGAGCGCGACGATGTCGAGTCTGCGATCTCGGCGCCGCTGGTGCACCAGGATCGCGTTCTCGGCGTACTCAACCTGTCCCACGCCCGACACCAGAATCAGTTCGCCGAGGAAGACCTGGCATTCGTCGAGGAGCTCGCGCGCCTCGACGCGCGGATCATCGCGCGCGCCGAAGAGCTGCACGGGATCCTGCGCGAGTCGGCGTCGCTGCGCGTCGAGGCGCAGCTGCGCCGCGTGCTCGCGCGTCCGGAGCCGCTGTCCGCGCGACTGACCGCCGCTTGTGAGCTGCTCGCAGACAGCCTGCGCGGCGGCGTCGCGCGGCTGTGGCTGCGCGACGGGTCGGAGGCCGGCGGCGCCGGCGCTGCCGATGCGGCGGCAGAAGCCGGAACCGGGCTGGCCTTGCACGCGTCGTCGACGCGGCTCGATCCGCTCGGGAGCCGCGAGCGGCTCGCGCCGGGGCAGGGGCTGCCCGGGCGGGCGGTCGCCGAGCGGCGTGCGCTCTGGCTGGGTGGGCTCGGAGCCGACACGGATCTATGTAGCTCCGCGATCCCCCTGCTCGCGGGCGCGGACCTGCTCGGCGCGCTCGAGGTGAGCGGGAGCGGCGATCGGGCCGGCGAACTCCCGGGTCGGCTGGCGAGCGCCGCCCTGGCGCTGGCCGAGGAACTCGCGTTGCAGCTGCGGACCGCGCGTCTCGAGCGCGAGGCCCGGCGCAACGAGCGCCTCGGGGCGGCCGCCGCCGCGCTGGCCAGCGGGGAGGATGCGCGCACGGTGTGGGATCTCGCGGCGTCGTCGGTCGTCACGCTGCTCGAGGCGCAGGATGCCGTTCTGCGGCTGCGCGATCCGGAGAGCGGACGCTTCCGGATCGCGGCGTGGAGCGGCGTGGGCCAGTGGCGCCGCGCGCCCCTCGCCGAACTCGAGCGCCGCCTGGCGACCGAGGCGATGCGCAGCCGCAAGATCGTCCGCATTCCCGATCTCGCAGCCGATCCGGCGCTCGCCGAGCACGCCGTCGGCGTGACGACGGCGATGATCCTGCCGCTCGTGCGCGACGGGCAGCCGCTCGGAAGCCTCTCGGCCCTCGGCAAGGTCGCCGAGGAGCCCCTCCTCGGCGACCGCTTCGGGCCGGCCGACGAGGCCGTCCTCGAGCGACTGGCGCAGCACGTGCTGGCAGCGCTGGCCGCGTTCCGCGAGCCCGAGCGGCCCGATGTCGATCCGGCGACGGGATTGCCGACCGCGCGTCTGCTGCGGGAGCGTCTCGAGGAGGAGCTCGCGCGCTCGCGTTTCCGCGGTCACCGATTGGTGTTGCTCGAGCTGCGCGTGGCCGGGCTCCCGCTCGAGGCCCACGCGAGCGCGGCCGCCGCGCTCGCGCAGGCGCTGCGCGCGGGGCTGCGGCCCTTCGATGTGCTCGCCCGTCCCGCGCCGGAGCGCTTCGTCGCGCTGGTTCCGGAACCCGAACGGGAAGCGCCCGCGCTGCTCGGCGATCTGAGCCGCCGCGCGCGCGAAGCGCTCGCGGAGTCCGGCCGCAGCGTCGACCTGCGCGTCGGGTCCGCGGTGTTCCCGGACGATGCCGTCGACGCCGCCGGCCTCGAG
Organism: Myxococcota bacterium; assembly: GCA_039794265.1. Classification (GTDB taxonomy): domain Bacteria; phylum Myxococcota_A; class UBA9160; order UBA9160; family PR03; genus CAADGG01. Next base: position 119,110 of record JBDIVR010000006.1, on the reverse strand, counting down.
ATCCGCGCAGCGGAGGGCCTGCCCGGAATCGGCTGAGGTCGCGCGTTCCGTCCCTCGGTGTCGTTCGTCGCCCACGGGTCGATGCGACCCCGCGGATCGGGCATCCTCGCGACTCCTGACTCATCGGGAGCTCCTTCTGGAACTCCGCGCGCAGGAGCCATGGCGGACCTGATCGCGACATCCCTGTTCTACGAGGTCGCGGCTCTGCTGGTGTTGGCTGCGGCGGTCGGGCTGCTCGGCCTGCTGCTGCGCCAGCCGCTGATCGTGAGCTTCATCGCCGTCGGGATCCTCGCCGGTCCGGCGGGTCTCGACATTGCGCGCTCGAGCGAGTCCATCGATCTGCTCGCGGAGCTCGGCATCGCGATCCTGCTGTTCCTGGTGGGCCTGAAGCTGGATCTGCAGCTCGTGCGTACGCTCGGCCCGGTCGCCGTGGCGACCGGACTCGGCCAGGTGCTGTTCACCTCGGGGATCGGATTCGGCCTCTGTCTCGCGCTCGGGCTCCCGCCGATGGCGAGCCTGTACGTCGCGGTCGCGCTCACCTTCTCGAGCACGATCATCATCGTGAAGCTGTTGTCGGACAAGCGCGAGATCGACTCCCTGCACGGAAGGATCGCCGTCGGCTTCCTGATCGTGCAGGATCTCGTGGTCATCGTCGCGATGGTCGTGACCTCCGCCGCCGGTGCCGGTGGCGGAGCAAGCAGTGATGCCGGCGTGCCCCGGATCGTCGTCGGCGGTCTGGCAATGCTGGCGATCGTCGGCGTCTTCGTACGCTTCCTGGCGACGCCGCTGGTGGAGCGGCTCGCGCGAGCGCCCGAACTGCTGGTGGCGTTCGCGATCGGGTGGGCCGCGCTGCTGGCCGCGGTCGGCGGCTACGTCGGGCTCTCCCGCGAACTCGGCGGGCTGCTGGCGGGAGTGTCGCTGGCGTCGACGCCGTTCCGCGAGGCGATCGCTGCGCGTCTCGCCACGCTGCGCGACTTCCTGCTGCTGTTCTTCTTCATCGCGCTCGGCGCGGGACTCGAGCTCGGCACGCTGGGAGAGCAGGCGCTGGCGGCCGTCGTGCTCTCGGCCTTCGTGCTGGTCGGGAACCCGCTGATCGTGATCCTGATCATGACCGCGATGGGGTACACGGCGCGGACCGGCTTCCTGGCCGGCCTGACCGTGGCGCAGATCAGCGAGTTCTCGCTGGTGTTCACGGCGCTCGGGGTGTCGCTCGGGCACGTGGCGTCGCCGGTGCTCGGACTGGTCACGCTGGTCGGTCTCGTGACGATCGCGCTCTCGACGTACATGATCACGTTCTCGCATCAGATCTACGGATGGATCGAGCCGTGGCTGGAATTCGTGACGCTGGGATCGCCGAGCCGGGAGGAGGGCTTCGACTCGCCGCTCGGAAGCGACGTCGACGCGATCGTCTTCGGACTCGGGCGCTTCGGCGGCGCCATCGCGCAGCGGCTGACCGCGCGCGGCGCGCATGTGATCGGTGTGGACTTCGACCCGGTGGCGCTCCAGTGCTGGCGGGAACGCGGGCTGGCGGTCGCCTACGGCGACGCCAGCGATCCCGAGTTCGTCGCGACCCTCCCGTTGGCAAGGGCGCGCTGGGTGGTCTCGACGGTGCCGGACCATGCGACCGGCGTCACGCACGAGGATCATCGCGTGGCGCTGATCCAGGCGCTGCGCGGTCACGGATACGCCGGCCGGATCGCCGTGACGGCGCATCGCGAGGAGGACGGCGAGCGACTGCGCGCGCGCGGCGCCGATCTCGTGCTGTTGCCGTTCCACGACGCGGCGGACCAGGCGGTGGATCTCGTCGTCACCGGCGCGCGACCGGAGCGGCTCGCCGTCGTCGAGCCGAGCGACCAGGAGGAGCTGGAGCCGTAGGCGCTCCGCTTCGCCTCGCGCGGCCGGTTCTACGCCTTCATCGCAGCCCGGATCACGGCGTCCGCAGGTGCCCGGCGCGCGGGCGCCCGGCGCGCGAGCGCGGCCTCGACGATGCCCCCGAGTCGCTCGTGCTTGGCCTTCTCGAAGCCGTCGTGGCGTTCGGCGAACTCCGGCATCACCTCGCGCGCGAACAGCTCCATGGCTTCGCAGATGTGCTCGTGGCGGTTGTGGCCCGCCTGCATCACGAAGATCATCTGGTCGATGCCGATCTCCTCGTAGCCGCGCAGCAGCGTGCGGATCTGCGCGGGCGTTCCGATCGCGCCGCGCAGCGCGCCGAGGCCGCGCTCCATGACCGTCGCGCCGAGGGGGCTGCCGGTCCTCGCCGCGATGCTGCGATCGAAGCCGAACCGCGCGCGCCGTTCCTGGAACTCCTTCCAGATGTCGGTCTTCGCCGGGTGCTGGGTGCCGAAGATGTAGTAGTGGCCGAGCGAGTAGCCGAAGAAGTGCGCGCCATCGAGGCCGCGGGCGATCGCCTCTTCCTCGCTGTCGTGGCACATCATCGGGATCGTGAGCGCGATCTGCGGGTTCACTGCGAAGCCCGCTGGAACGCACGCCGCGCTGGCGAGGGTGGCGTAGTAGTCGTCCACCCATGCCTTGGCTTCCGCGGGCTCGATGAAGCTGAAGGAGAGCGCGCCGATGCCCTTTTCGGCCGCCATGTGGATCGTCTCCCGGCGGCTGCACGCGACCCACAGCGGCGGGTGGGGCTTCTGCAGCGGCTTCGGCACCACGTTGCGCACCGGCATCGACGGGATGTGACGCCCGTCCCAGCCGGCGAAGGGCTGCTCGACGAACATCCGGGTGATCGCGTCGAGCGCTTCGCTCCACTGCTCCCGTTTGGTGTCGCGAGCGACGCCGAATGCGCCGAGCTCCGCTTCGCTCGACGTCTCGCCGGTGCCGAACTCGACGCGGCCGTCCGACACGAGATCCAGGTTGGCGATCCGCTCGGCGACGCGGAACGGGTGGTTGTAGGCCGGCGGCAGCGCGACGATCCCGTGCCCGAGCCGGATCCGCTGCGTCCGCTGCGAACAGGCGGCGAGGAAGACCTCGGGCGCCGACGAGTGGCTGTACTCCTCGAGGAAGTGGTGCTCGACCTCCCAGACATAGTCGAAGCCCAGCTTGTCGGCGAGCTCCACCTGCTGGAGGGCGTCCTGCAGCAGGCGATGCTCGGAGTCCGGCTGCCACGGACGCGGGAGCTGGTGTTCGTAGAAGACGCCGAACTTCACGGGGTGCCCTCCTCGGGACGGGGATCGGGGGTGTCGCTGTCGAAGATCTGGAACAGACGCGGGCGCCCTTGCGCCGTGCGCAGCGCCAGCGCGCGACGGCGACTGTCGAGCAGCAGCGCACGCGCTGCCGAGCCGGGCCAACGCGGAGGCAGCAGCTCGCGCGGCAGCAGCGGGTCGCGATCGAACGCGGGCTGGAAGGCCACGGCCATCGCGAGTGCACCGGGCAGGAACGCGGCGTCGGGCAGGGCCGCGCGCCGCGCGCTCATCGAGCGCAGCGCCGCGAGCGCCGGCCGGAACCGGGTGACGAAGGCGTCGTAGCGCGCGCCGAGCTCGGCGAGCGGCCAGAGCCGACGCGCGAGCTCGCGCGGCTCGCGGACGCCGCCGACACGCAGATCTGTCGTCGCGGCGATCGTCACCGCGCCTTCGACGCCGAGCTCCTTCGCGGCGGCGGAGACGGCCGGCTCCCAGGCATGCGGCGACGCGTAGAGTCCGCCCTGGATCGCGGCGCCGCCGAGGCCGACGAGGCGGTCCCGGAGCGCATCCCGGGCTGCGCGCTCGGCCTCGGGGATCGCGAAGCCGACCAGGTGCCACGCGCCGTCCCACGGCGGAACGCCCGCGTCGAGCGCGTAGGCTCGTCGCATCCGCTCCCGCTGGCGCGCGAGCGCGGCGAGTCCTGCCGGCGTGGCTGCGTAGCGCGCCGCGCGCCCCGCGCCGGCGCGCTCGAGGACGCCCTCCGCGACCAGCCGGCGCAGGCACGAGCGGAGCTGCTCGGCGCCGCTGCCGCAGGCGGCCGCCACCGGAGCCAGCTCGGCGCTCGCGACGGCGCCGCGTTCGTCGAGCATCCCGAACACGAGCAACCTGGTCGGAATCTCGACGGTCGGATCGATCACGACCGGCTTGTACCACGACCCAGTCCGTCTCGTCAAGAAAAGGGCCGTCAAGAAAGGGGCCGGGTTCGTCTGTCAACTTTTCCGGACGGAAAAGTTGACAGACGAACCCGGCCCCTTTCTTGACGGAATCTTGGTCAGGTCCCGAGTTCCCGTCAGCCCCGCCCGCGCCAACCGATGGCGAGTCCGGGTGCGTCCGCGCGCAGGATTTCCGCCAGGATCGCGAGCGACTTCGCGATGCGCAGCCCCGGTCGGCTCATGTGCAGGACGGCATCGACGAGGCCTGGCCCCGCTACAGATCCCGAGCGGGGCGGCCCGCGCGGTATCCTCGGCAGCATCATGACGACCCCCCTTCGACCCGGCGCTTCGAGCGACCTCCGAGATCCGTTCTTCGTCCAGGCCCCGCCGTGCCTCGCCGACCAGTGGGAGGACGACGCGCTGCTGCGGAGCTGGCTGGCGCGCAGCGTCGATCCCGACGTCCGCCGGGAGATCGAGCCCGAGCTCGCCGAGATGGGGGCGCTCGCGGGCGGACGACTCCACGAGCTCGCGATCCGGCACCGGCGCGACGAGCCCGAGCACGTGCCGTTCGACGCCTGGGGCCGGCGCACGGACGAGGTGACGGTCAATGCCGCGTGGCAGGAGTACGCGCGCGTGGCGGCGGAGCGAGGTCTCGTCGCCTGCGGCTACGAGCGCCGGCACGGGCGCTTCTCGCGCGTGCACCAGTTCGCGCTGGTCCATCTGTTCCATCCGTCGAGTCAGTTCTACACCTGTCCGCTCGCGATGAGCGATGGCGCCGCCCGCACGCTCGAGCTGCTCGGCAAGGATCTCGGGCCGGCGCGCGATCGCGCGATCGCCCACCTCACCTCCCGCGACCCGGCGCGCGCCTGGACCAGCGGGCAGTGGATGACCGAGCGCACCGGCGGCTCGGACGTCGGGCTGTCCGAGGCGATCGCCCGCTGTGGCGACGACGGCAGCTGGCGGCTCTACGGCATCAAGTGGTTCACGTCGGCGGTGACGTCGCAGATGGCGCTCACGCTGGCGCGACCCGAGGGCAACGGGCCCGGCGGCAAGGGGCTCGCGTTGTTCTACCTGGAGTTGCGCGACGCGGCGGGTCAGCTCCGCAACATCGAAGTGTTGCGCCTGAAGGACAAGCTCGGCACCCGCCAGCTGCCGACCGCCGAGCTCCGCCTGCACGGGACGCCGGCGGAGCCGGTCGCCGGGCTCGGCGACGGGATCCGCCACATGGCCCCCATGTTGAACCTGACGCGCACGTGGAACGCCGTCTGCGCGACGTCGAGTCTGCGCCGCGCGCTCGCCCTGGCCCGCGACTATGCTCGACGCCGGGTCGCGTTCGGAGCGCCGCTCGCGGAAAAGCCGCTGCATCTCGAGACGCTCGCCGATCTGGCCGCCGAGTCCGCGGCCGCCTTCGCGCTGACGTTCCACACCGTCGCGTGTCTGGGCGAGCAGGAGGCGGGAGACGGCGATGCGCGCAGCGAGGCCCTGCTGCGGCTGCTCCACCCGATCGCCAAGCTGTGTAGCGGACGGCAGGCCGTCGCCGGGGCGAGCGAGGCGCTCGAAGCGTTTGCGGGCGCCGGCTACGTCGAGGACACCGGGCTGCCGGAGCTGCTGCGGGATGCGCAGGTCTATCCGATCTGGGAGGGCACGACCAACGTGTTGGCGCTCGAGGCGGTGCGCGCGGTGCTGCGCGCCGATGCGCTGGCGCCGGCGCTCGAGGAACTCCGCCGGCGCGCGCGGGCCGTGCAGAGCCCGGTGCTGCACGCGCCGGCGTCCGCCGCGCTGTCCGCCGCCGACCACCTCGAAGCGTGGTGGGCCAGCGGGACCGTGCGCGGCGCCGCGCTGCACGAGGCCGGCCTGCGGCGCTTCGCGCTGACCGTCGGGCGCAGCTTCGCCCTGGCCTTGCTGATCGAGCACGCGGACTGGGAACTCGCGCAGGGCGACGGGCGCACGGCCGCCGCGGCGCGCCGGCTGGCGCGCAACGGCGTCGATCTGCTGCACGACGGCGACGAGCCCTTCGCCGCGACCGCGGGACTCGCGCTCGGCGACATCGTGGCGCCGTCCGTGCTCGATCCCGATCACGCGGGGGACGGCGGCTGCCCGTCGTGACGGCCGAGCGCGTCGCATTCCTGTGTCTAGGCGCGATGGGCGCGCCGATGGCGGGGCATCTGGCGCGGGCGGGCCACGCGCTGAGCGTGTGGAACCGCCACGCCGAGACGGCGCATGCCTTCGCGGCCGCGCACGGCGGGCGCGTAGCCGCGACGCCTGCCGACGCCGCACATGGCGCGGCGGTGGTCTTCGCCTGCACCGGCGACGATGCCGCGCTGCGCGCGATCGCAACGGGCCCCGGCGGCGCGCTCGCCGGCATGGCGCCTGGAACCGTCTTCGTCGATCACACGACGGTGTCTGCCGAGGCGACGCGCGAGCTCGCGGCGGTCGCCGCCGGGCGCGGCATCGCGTGGATCGACGCGCCGGTCTCGGGCGGCGAGGAAGGGGCCCGGCGCGGGCAGCTCACGGTGATGGCCGGCGGCGACGCGGGCGCCTTCGCCCGGATCGAGCCGCTGGTCGGCCACTACGCGAAGACGAGCGTCCGGCTCGGTCCTTCGGGCGCCGGGCAGCTCGCGAAGATGGTGAACCAGATCTGCATCGCCGGGCTGCTCGAAGCGCTGGCCGAGGGCCTGCACTTCGCCGAACGCGCCGGGCTCGACCCGGCGGCGGTGTTCCCGCTGCTGGCCGAGGGCGCTGCCGGTTCGTGGCAGATGCGCCAGCGCACGCCGGCGATGATCGAACGGCGCTTCGACTTCGGCTTCGCCGTCGATTGGATGCGCAAGGATCTCGGCATCGCGCTCGCCGAAGCGCGCCGCAACGGCGCGCGGCTCCCGGTGACGGCGCTAGTGGATCAGCGCTACGCGGAGCTGCAGGCGCGCGGCGCCGGCCGCGACGACACCTCCAGCCTGATCCGGCTCTTCGACGCGGCGGATCAGCGCACGAGGCCGCTCGGTCCCGGCGGCCGGTAGAGCAGCAGTGACGCGAGCGACGCATCGCGTTCGTCGACGACGCCGTCCCCGTCGAGATCGTGGTTCGGGTCGTACGCACCGGCGCCGATGGTGAGCTGGATCTGCTCCAGATCCCCGCGCTGCGCGGGCGGGAAGACGACGCCCCACGAGGTCGTCACGCGCCCGTCGTCGTCGACGTCGGCGTCGCAGAGGTTGCCGAAGCCGTCGCCATCCGTGTCGCGCTGGTCGGGATTCGGGACGTGGACGCAGTTGTCGAAGGCATCCGGGATGCCGTCGCCGTCGCGGTCGTCACCCGCCACGCGGGGCAGGCCGAAGCGCATCAGCGGATCGCCGACCCACACGTTCATCCAGCCGAGGTACGGGACGCTGCGGTAGTAGGCCTCGATCGCCGGCACGCCGACGAAGTAGTGGCGGAACAACACGTCCATCCGCGCGGTGCCCGACAGCAGCGGCTCGAAGACGTTGCCGGCGACGCCCGTCGCGCCGAGCCGGACGAGGTCCGCCACCAGCGACTGTCCGTACGTCGTCGGCTCGACGAAGCTGCGCGCGTTGGTGCTGACGATGTCGACGGCGACCGACTGCGGCAGGAAGTGGCCGGGGTAGAGCTTGCCGTCGATCAGGCCGTAGTAGGGCGGACCGGCATCGTTGCCGTCGTTGCTGCCCCAGGAGCCGTAGGCGACCAGGTTCGGCGCGTCGGACACGAACAGGTTCTGCACGTCGTGGCGCACCAGCATCCCGAGCGCGCCGAGCGCCGCGGCGGCCGGTCGCAGCATCAGCAGGTTGCCCGGCTGCAGCCCGAGGCCGCGGCTCGGATCCTCGTCGAGCAGCGCCTGGCCGCCGAGCACGTGCTCGTGCGCGCGGTCGATCAGCGCCTGCACGTCGGCCGGCACGCCGGTCTCCGGATCGACCGCCGTCTGGTAGCCGGCGAGACGCGCCACCAGGTAGCGCAGCGGGGCCTCGGGATGGGCGGCGCGCCAATCCGCGAACGGCAGGTCCGAGTCGTAGTACGGGTTCGCGGCTTCGCCGTTCGCACCGAGCCCGCCGGCGCCGACCAGGTCCGAGAACAGCACCGCGAGCTCCGCGTCCACGGAGGCGCGCGGGCAATCGCGCAGATAGGCGGAGTCGAGCGGGCAGCTCGCCGGCGCCACGCGGTGCGGGACGCCCGGTGCGAGCACGAGGATGCGGATCCGGTCGACGAGATCGTTGGCGACGAGGTGGGTCTCGAGCGGGATGCGGATCTGGCTGTCGAAGCGCGCGAGTGACACCGTCTCGTGATCACTGGTGCCGAGCGCCGGATCCGTCGTCGTGTTGTCGAGCGTCACGAGATTCGCCGCCGGCACGTTCCGGCGCGCGGCGTAGTACTGGCCGGTCGCCACGGAGAGGGGGCTGTTGCCGTTGACGACCACCAGCACGTCCCCGCTCGGCCTCGGCTTGCAGTTCGGGAGCAGCAGCAGGAGCGCGAGCCACGGCAGGAGCACGGCTCCCGCGAGCCACCCGCGGCGCGCCGGAGCGGCAACGGGCGAAGCGACGGACGAGCGGGTCGAGGACATCGTCCTGCCTTGTTAGACTACGAAGCCCGTTTCCGCCAAGGGCGCCGAGAGGATTTTCTGCGTGGCCGAGTTCATCTATACGCTTCGCGATCTGCGCAAGGTTGTCGGCACGGATCGCGTGCTGCTCGACGGCATCTCGCTCTCGTTCCTGCCCGGCGCCAAGATCGGCGTCGTCGGCCCCAACGGGACCGGCAAGAGCTCCCTGCTGCGCATCCTCGCCGGGGAGGACAAGGATTTCCTCGGCGAAGCGCGGCCTGCTCCCGGGGCGCGGGTCGGCTACCTGCCGCAGGAACCCCAACTCGACCCGAGCAAGGACGTGCTCGGCAACGTCGAGGAGGGCGTGGCGGAGCTGCGGGATCTGTTGCGGCGCTTCGAGGAGGTCTCCGCGCGCTTCGGCGAGGAGCTCTCCGAGGACGAGATGAACGCGCTCGTCGAAGAGCAGGGCCAGCTCCAGGACCGCATCGATGCCGCCGGCGGCTGGGAGCTCGAGCGCACGCTCGAGATCGCGATGGATGCGCTGCGCTGTCCCCCCGGCGATGCGAAGGTGGAGACCTTGTCCGGCGGCGAGCGGCGCCGCGTGGCGCTGTGCGCGCTGCTGCTGTCGAAGCCGGACCTGCTGCTGCTCGACGAGCCCACCAACCATCTCGACGCCGAGTCCGTCGCGTGGCTCGAGCGACACCTGAAGGAGTATGCCGGAACCGTCATCGCCGTGACGCACGACCGCTACTTCCTCGACAACGTCGCCGAGTGGATCCTCGAGCTGGACCGCGGCGGCTACTACCCGTTCCAGGGCAACTACAGCTCGTGGCTCGAACAGAAACGCGCGCGGCTCGAGACGGACGAGAAGAAGACCTCCGCGCGCCGGCGCACGCTCGATCGCGAGCTCGAGTGGGTGCGCATGTCGCCGCGCGCGCGGCAGGCGAAGAGCAAGGCGCGGCTGCGGGCGTACGAGGAGCTGCGCGCCGAGGAGGAGGCGCGGCTACCGGAGACCGTCGAGATCGCGATCCCGCCGGGTCCGCGGCTCGGCGACGTCGTCGTCGAGGCCGACCAGCTGGCGAAGGGCTACGACGAGCAGCTGCTGATCGACGATCTCAGCTTCCAGCTGCCGCCGGGCGGCATCGTCGGCGTGATCGGGCCGAACGGCGCCGGCAAGACGACGCTGTTCCGGATGATCGTCGGTGAGGAGAAGCCCGATACCGGCGCGATCCGGCTCGGCGACACCGTGCAGCTCGCCTACGTCGACCAGAACCGCGACGCGCTCGATGCGAAGAAGAGCGTGTGGCAGGAGATCTCCGGCGGCGAGGACGTCCTGCAAGTGGGCAAACGCGAGGTGCCCTCGCGCGCGTACGTCTCCGCGTTCGGCTTCAAGGGCGGCGAGCAGCAGAAGCTGATGGGCGCCCTGTCCGGTGGCGAACGCAACCGCGTGCACCTCGCGAAGCTGCTGAAGAGCGGCGGCAACGTGTTGCTGCTCGACGAGCCCACCAACGATCTCGACGTCGACACGCTGCGCGCGCTCGAGGAAGCGCTGCTCGGTTTCTCCGGCTGCGTCGTCGTGATCAGCCACGACCGCTGGTTCCTCGACCGCATCGCCACGCACATCCTGGCCTTCGAGGGCGACAGCCACGTCGAGTGGTTCGAAGGCAACTTCGAGGACTACGAAGCCGACCGCAAACGCCGCCTCGGCACCGACGCCGACCAGCCGCACCGGATCAAGTACAAGAAGATCCGGCACTGACGGCGGAGGGGGGAGGCGGATGTCCTCCTCGTCACGTCGGCCGTAGGCGCAACGCTGGATGACGCGGCGGGAAGCCCGCTGAGAGTGCTACCCACGTGGAACGCCTCAGACGGAGGCAAGGCGGGTTTCGTGCGGCCGAGGGCCGGCCGCGCCCCGCGGCCGGCCGCATCGTCCCAACACAAGAGCTCGATTTGACACTTCGCACCGCCGCCGTGTACAACCGGAGGCGGACTCGATGGAGGTCTCTCGCGATGCGCATCGTGCTTTCCGCCCTGGTTCTCGCTTCTGCATCCTTCTTCGCCTCCGGCGTCGCCCGCGCCGACGTCAGGAGCTGCGTCGATTCCGCCACGGCTGAGGCCAGGGAATGCCGGGGCCTCGCCCGTGAAGCGAGCCAGGTTGCGAGAGACGGCTGCGTCCAGCGCGATCACGCGTGCGTCGAGGTCTGCCGCGCGGATCGCGAGGACTGCGTCGAGACCAGCCAGATCGCCGCCGACCTCGCGAGTTGTCGGGACGGACGCGCTGCCGCCGTCGAGGCATGCCGCAACTCGACGCCGGACGGCAGCGTCGAGCGCGACACCTGCATCGACGTGGCACAGCTCGCCGCTTTCGTCTGCCGGGATGATGCGCGCGAGGCCAACCGAGGCGAGTTGCGCGCGTGTCGCAGCGACTTCCTTGCGTGCGCGCGAGCCTGTGGCCCGGCTCCGGTTCCGGGCGTCGCACGCCAGTGTCGGGGCGAGGCGAGGCTCGAGTTCGCAGCCGCCCGCGAGGCCTGTCAGGCCGAGAAGCGACTCGCGGTCGATGCCTGCCGAAGCCTCGACCATGCCTGCGTCGAGCAGTGTCGCGACGATCGGGATGCGTGCCGCGCGCCTGTCGACGCGACGCTCGCGGCCGCGATCGATGCATGTCGTTCGGCGCGAGACGAGGCCGTCGCGGGGTGCAGAGCCACGACCGCTGACGATTCGCCGGAACGCGACGCGTGCGTGGACGCGGCGCAGCTAGCCAATTTCCAGTGTCGGGATACGGCACGAGAAGCGGCTCGCCCGAGCTTTGCAGCCTGCCGCGCCGAGTTTCCGCTCTGCGTCCAGGCCTGCCCTCCGCCGGCGCCCTGATCCGGGGATCGTGCTCTCCGGATCTGCGCGTGCCGGAGCGCGCTGACCGGTATGCTCCCGGCGCCCGACGCTGCGAACGACTCGGAGCCGTCGTCCACCAAGGGGGCACGCGTGAGCCTACGGGAATGGATCGCTCCGCGGCTGCTGGACTGGATGATGCGTTCCGTCGACGACCTGCGCCCGGAGACGATCTCGCAGGCCGCCGGCGAGGTGCTCGAGGTCGGCTTCGGCACCGCGCGGAATCTCCGGCACTACGGCGAGGCCGTGCACTCCGTCACCGGCCTAGATCCGATGGCGACGGACGGCCTCGAGGTCGTCGAGCAGAGGATCGCCGAGGCCCGCTTTCCGGTCCGCCGCACCGTGCTGCGCGCCGACGGCCAGCTGCCGTTCGACGCCGGGCGCTTCGACTGCGTGCTGACGACGTGGACGTTGTGCTCGATCCCGGACCCTCTCGCGGCGCTGCGCGAGATGCGGCGTGTGCTCGCGCCGGGCGGCCGCTACCTGTTCATCGAGCACGGCCGCAGTGATCGGCCGAGCACCACGCGCTGGCAGGACCGACTGAACCCGCTTTGGCGACGCGTGACGGGCGGCTGCAACATGAACCGATCCATCGACGCGCTGGTCGAGCAGGGCGGCTTCCAACTCGCGTCGATGGACCGCTTCCGAGCGCCCGGACCCTCGGTCCTCGCGACCATGTACCGGGGCGTGGCGACGCGCGAGTAAGCGCGGACGCGGCGGATGGGGACGTTCCTTCCGAGGTTTCATTACGCCGACCGGGGGTGAACGGATTCCAACAAGCCTCACGGTCGGCGTAATGAAACCTCGGAAGGAACGTCCCCCTTTCTCCCGCGTCCCCTTTGTCCCCGTCTGCGCGGCGGCGGTCAGCGGCGCCGGTTGCGCTCGCTGCCCGAGGACGTCGAGCGCAGCGACGACGAGCGTCCGGAGCTCGAACGCGAGATCCCGCTCCGGACCGTTGCGGCCGGTCCCCCGCGGATACCGCCGGAGATCGAGCTGGGACTCGAAGGTGCGCTGCGCGACACGCCGGTGGCGGCTCCGCCCGGCGCCCACTCGTGGGGGCTGATCGCGAGCGTCGTCTCCGGGACCGTGGTGGGGGGAGCCTCGGTGACACCCGCGGCGCTCTGCTCGAAGCGGGTGCTGCCCTGGATCGGCGGCCGCGGCGGGCTCGGGTCGAAGCGTCGCTCCGAGTTGCTCTGCATGTGCCGGTCGTCCCAGGATTCGCCGCTCTGCTGTGCGGCTGCTGCGAGCGGCCAGCTGAACAGGAGCAGCAGGCTCGCCGCGCCGCTCGCAATCTCGATGGCACGTTGGCGCGAAAGTACGCCCGCACGCGTCTCGCTTCGAGAGTTCACACCCACCATGGCAGGCCTCCGCGCGTCTCCGGGTGACCCCGGGACGCATTCCGGTCCCTCGTGATAGGTGCCGGAGTTCCGCTCGGAGTGACATGGGCGATGCGTTCCCCCGCGCCGCGCGACCCGCACGCGTGGGCAGCGGACGTGCAACGGCGAGCCGCAGGAGCCCGCGGATCAGGCGCCGAACGCTTTGCGGATCCGCTCGATCGCCTCGTCCACGCGGGCGCGGTCGTTGAACGCGGAGAGCCGCAGGTAGCCCTCGCCGGACGGGCCGAAGCCAGAACCGGGCGTGCCGACCACATGCGCCTCGGCGAGCAAGGCGTCGAAGAAACCCCACGAGGTCATGCCGGCCGGCGTACGCATCCAGATGTAGGGTGCATGCTCTCCGCCGAACACGCGGAAGCCCGCCGCGCCGAGCCCCTCGCGCAAGCGGCGGGCGTTCTCCATGTAGTACGCCACCTGGTCCGCCGTCTGCTGGCGACCCTCGGGTCTGTGCACGGCCTGCGCAGCGCGCTGAACCGGGTACGGCACGCCATTGAACTTGGTGCTCATGCGCCGCGCCCACAGCTCGCGCAGCGCCACCCGTTCCCCGCCCGCGGTGGCGCCGGTGAGCTCGCGCGGCACCACGGTGTACGCGCAGCGCAGCCCCGTGAAGCCGGCCCGCTTGCTGTAGCTGCGCATCTCGATCGCGCAGGCACGGGCACCGTCGATTTCGTAGATCGAGCGCGGCAGCTCGGGATCCTGGATGTACGCGTCGTAGGCGGCGTCGAAGATCAGCACGGCATCGTTCGCGCGCGCCCAGGCGACCCAGCGGGAGAGCTGCTCGCGCGTCGCGACGGCACCGGTGGGGTTGTTCGGCGAGCACAGATACGCGAGGTCGGCGCGCTCTGCAGGCGGATCCGGGACGAAGCCGTTGGCCTCGGTGGCGGCGACGTACAGGATGCCCGCGTAGTAGCCGCGTTCGTCGATCCGGCCGGTGCGGCCTGCCATCACGTTGCTGTCGACGTAGACGGGATAGACGGGATCCGTCACGAGGATCCGCTGGTCCACGCCGAAGAGTTCCTGGATGTTCGCGCTGTCCTGCTTCGAGCCGTCCGAGACGAAGAGTTCGTCTCGCTCGATGGCGACACCACGGGGGGTATAGTCGCCGTCGCGGATCGCATCGAGCAGGAAGTCGTAGCCCTGGTCCGGCCCGTAGCCGTGGACGCTGCCCGCTGTCCCCATCTCCTCGCTCGCCCGGCGCAGCGCGTCGACGACGGCCGGCACCAGCGGCAGCGTCACGTCGCCGATGCCGAGCCGGATGATCTGCGCGTCCGGGTGCGCGGCGGCGAACGCCGCGACGCGGCGGCCGATCTCGGGGAACAGGTAGCCGGCAGCCAGCTTGCGGTAGTGCTCGTTGATGCGTGCCATGGCGCCGGATCTTAGCGGGCGGGCACCGCGTGCTCCCGCGCGCGGATGGAGTGGCGGCTACCGGCCCGGCTGCGGGGGCAGCAGCACGCCGGGGTTCAGCACGCCCGCCGGGTCGAGCGCGCGCTTGGCGGCGGCGAGCGCGCGCGCGAAGCCGTCCGGACGCTCGCGATCGTACCACGGGCGGTGATCGCGACCGACCGCATGGTGGTGCGTGATCGTGCCGCCGAGCTTCTCGATGGCGTCGCCGGCGGCCGCCTTGATGGCATCCCACTGCTCGAGCTCGCTGCCGCGGCGGCCCGGCGCGAGCACGGTGTAGTACGGCGCCGGGCCATCCGGGTAGACGTGCGTGAAGCGACACGACAGCGTCCCGGCGCCGCAGATGGTTCGCAGCGCCTCGCCGACTGCCTCGCGCACACCCGCGTCGAAGCCGGCGAAGCGATCCCACGGGATGGCGGTCTCGAAGGTTTCCGACACCACGGACGCACGCGCCAGCAGGTCGCGCAGATACGGCGCATTCAGGAACGCGCTGCGCCACGCGCCGGCGGCGCCGGTGCGCGCGCCCTCGCTGCCGCCCGTCGAGAGCCGCGGCTCGCCATCGGGCAGCTCGCCGCCGGCGTCGCGCGCGAGCTCGACGGCGCGTGCGATCCAGGCGTCCAGCGGATGATCCGCGGACTCGAAGCCGATCAGCAGGATCGCGACGTCGCCGGCGCCGGCGCCGGACGTCGCGGCTTCCTGGGCGTCGAGCAGCCGGCAGTTGCTCGGGAACAACCCCGATTGCGAGAGCGCACGCACCGCGCCGGCGCCGCGCGCGAAGCCGTCGGCGCCCGGGAACCGGACCGCTGCCGAGGCGCGGAAGCGCGGCCGGTCCTGCAGCCGCATCCAGGCCTCGGTGATGATGCCGAGCGCGCCTTCGGAGCCGGCGAAGAGCCGGTTCGGATCGGGCCCGGCCCCCGAGCCGGGCAGCCGCCGACTCTCGATGACGCCGCTCGGCGTCACCACGCGCACGGATTCCACGAACTCCTCGATGTGTGTGTAGAGCGTCGCGTAGTGTCCGCCCGAGCGCGTGGCGACCCAGCCGCCGAGCGTCGAGAACTCGAATGACTGCGGGTAGTGACGCAGCGTCAGCCCGTGCGGGCGCAGCTGGTCCTCGAGCGCCGGCCCGTACACGCCGGCCTGGATCCGCGCGGCGCGCGAGGCGCGGTCGATCTCGACGACGCGATCCAGCTGCCGCAGATCCAGCGACAACGTTCCGGCGTAGCCGTCGCCGACGTCCGGCTCGACGCCGCCGACGACCGACGAGCCGCCACCGTACGGGATTACCGCAACGCGCGCGCTGCTGGCCCAGTCGAGCAGCGCGGCGATATCGCCCTCGTCGTGCGGGAACGCCACCAGATCCGGGGCCGGATCGAAGCGCCGCCGCAGCGCGCGGACGATGTCGCGGTAGCTCTTGCCGTAGGTGTGCGCGAGCCGGTCTGCGGGATCGTGCGACACGACCGGGCCGAGCGCGCCCGGAACCGCGATGCGCGGCGCGCGCAGATCGATCTCGTCGGCCCGAGGTGGCGGCGTCAGCTCGAGCGGCGCGCCGAAGCGCTGCGCGAGCGTCTTCGCGATGCCCTGTTCCTGTTCGGGCGTCGGTCCGCCGTCCTCGTAGCCCCAGCCCCAGAACTTGCGCCGCCGCGTCGTCACGGTGGCGCTACGAGCGGCCGCTTGCCGGCGCCAGCAGCTCCAGCACCTCGCGGTGCGGAACCGGCTTGCCGTCCGGGTGCAGCGGCTGGATGCAGACGTGGCTCGCGCCGGCGTCGAAGTGCTCCTGGATGCGGCGGCGGATGGCGTCCTCGTCGCCCCACGCGACGATCGCGTCGACGAGCCGGTCGCTGCAGTCGCCGGCGAAGTCCGCATCCGTGTAGCCGAGCCACTTCAGGTTGTTCTGGTAGTTCGGAAGCCCGGCGTAGATCTTCATGTTCGCGCGCGCGACGGCGCGCGCCTTCGCCGGATCGGTGCACAGCAGCACCTTCTGCTCGGGCGCGAGGATTCGCTCGGGACCGAGGATCTCGCGCGCACGGGCCGTGTGCTCCGGCGGCACGAAGTAGGGATGGGCGCCCTGCGCGCGCTCCGCCGCCAGCGCCAGCATCTTCGGGCGCAGCGCGGCCAGCAGGATCGGCACCGGCGCTGCCGGCAGGACCGCGCGATAGAGCGCCTTGTCCATTGCGTCGAGATACGCTCGCATCGTCGCGATGGGCTTTCCGTACTCGTGGCCGCGTACGCTCGTCACGAGGTGCGCGTGCGAGACGCCGATCCCGAGCACGAAGCGCCCGCCGGTCAGCTCGCCGGTCGTCTTCGCGAGCGCGTTCATCGTCATCGCGTCGCGCGCGTAGAGGTTGGCGATCCCGGTCGCGAAGACCAGCCGCTCGGTGTGGGCCGCCAGATGCGCGATCGTGACGAACGGATCGCGGCCGACCGCCTCCGGCAGCCACAGCGCCGAGTAGCCCCAGCGTTCGACATCGCGCGCGAAGGCCGCCGCCTGCGGCGCCGCCAGTGCATCGACCCACGTCCAGACCCCCAGTCGCCCGAGCGGTCCGTTCGGTCCCAGCGCAGTCATCGAGCCCCTCCTCTTTCCGCCGGCCCAGGGTATCGTACACCGTCGCCTCGAGGAGGATTGCCATGCTCCGCTTCTTCGAACACCCACTCTCGCCGTACGCCCGCAAGGTCAAGATCGTGCTCGAGCAGAAGGGCGTTCCGTACCAGCCGCTGTTCGTCGATCCGGCCGCCGCCGAAGACGACCCGACGCTGCGCGACTTTCTCGCGGCGAGTCCGCGCCGCGAGGTGCCGTGCCTCATCGACGACGACGACGGCACGACGGTCTTCGACTCGACCGTGATGCTCGAGTACGTCGAAGAGAAGTGGCCGGATCCGCCGTCGCTGCCGGCGTCGCCGGCCGAGCGCGCGCGCGTGCGGATGCTCGAGGAGCTGTGCGATACCCAGCTCGAGGCGATCAACTGGGGTTTGATGGAGGTGCGCTTCTTCCGGCGCGCCGAGGGCGAGGAGGCCGAACGCTTGCTGTCCGCCGCGCGCGAACAGCTCGGCCGCGCGTGGGCGCGGCTCGATCGCGAGCTCGACGGCCGCCCGTGGATGAACGGCGCGTCGTTCGGCCGCGGAGACGCCGCGGTGTATCCGCACATCACCGGCTCCGCGTTCTTCGGCATGCCGCTCGACGCGAAGCACGCGCGCCTCGGCGCGTGGGTCGCCCGCTGCGCCGAGCAGGCCGCCGTGCGCGCCGACGCCGAACAGCTCGGGGCGTGGATGCGCGACAACCTCGGCGGCGGCGGCACGCAAAGCGCCATGCCGATCGTGCGCCAGTACCGCGACCACCGGCTCGAGTGGATGATGAAGTCGGGCGGCATCGAGGTCGTGCGCCGCGGCCTCGCCGCCGGGACGATCCGCTATCAGGTGGACTTCGGCGCCTCGTGAACGGTTCGGATCGATCCGCGTTCTTCCCGGTCGTGAGTGTGCGCCCCGCGATCAGTCGCTGCGTCGATGCCGTTGCAGCAGCTCGAGGTCGGCGAGATCGCGCGCGCGGCCGAGCTGGCGCTTGTTCGCGATCAGCGCGTCTCGCCCGATCGCCGCGCACGGCACGTCGCCGTAGTGGACGGCAACCCTTTCGGGCCAGGCGTCGGCGAACGCGACCCCGGTGATCGAGGTCAGCAGGTCGATGCGGCGCGGCGGCAGACCGATCTGGAAGACGACGTCGGGGGTCGCGAGATCGGATTCGGAGAGTTCGTGCAGGGGCACGCCGAACCGACGCAAAGCCGCGTAGGCTCGGGCGGCATTCTCGGGACTCGGCTCGATCCACAGGTCGAGGTCCCCGGTGGCGCGCGGCTCTGCGTGCACCGCGACGGCGTACGCCCCGATGATGAGGAAACGAACGTCAGCGTCGGCAAACGCGCGCAACAGATCGCGAAAGTCCTGGTTCACCGATCCCCCGCCCGGAGAATTCCCAAAGCTCCTCGGAGAGGCGCCAGGCTTCTTCCATCCTTTCGCTCGGCGAGAGGCTCGCCCAGACGTCGATCCCGCGCGCTCGTTCGAGCTCGGACAGGGTGATCTTGCGTGTTTCGGCGCGCGAGCGATCCATCGACCGGAGCCTATCACCGGAACACGAGTGTCGAAAGCGAGCGGCGAGTCGCGCGGCCCGATGGGGGGCAGAACTCGGGCAGCGCGTGCGGCGGATCCGGGGGCTCAGGTCGTGCGGCAGAGCAGCAGCACGTAGGTCATCCACCAGAGCAGGCCGCCGGCCGCCACCGAGCAGACGAACAGCGCCGCGCCGAGACCGATCCCGAGCCGCGCGACGCGCAGTGCGTGGGACCCCGTCATCACCTGCGCCGTGCGGCCCCACGCCCGCCCGCCGGTCGGCGGAAACCGCCCTTCGGCGAGCGCGCGCCGACACGAATGCGCGATCGCTACGCCGAGCCCGGCGGTGAGCGCCAGCACCGGCAGTGCGATGACGCGCATCAGGAACGCGAGATCGCGCCGTGCCGCGAGGACGTCGGAGTCTGCGAGCGCGGCGATCGTCTCGAGCCGGGCGGTCAGCACTGCCTGAAGCACGAGGCCGAGGGCGGCAGCCCCGGCGAGGACGCCGAGGCGCGCGGCCAGCGACCGCCAACGGGCTCCGGGCGGGGGCGCGATCGTTGCCATGCCGATCTCGATCGGCCGGTCGCCCGCGCGGGCTGAGCCGGGGCCACGGATTCCCGCTGCGCATCGGCTGCCGGTCCGTTGCAACCCGCGCGCCGCGCGGGCAGGCACGGCCCCGGCCCGGTAGGTTCTCCGGCCGACATGTCCGATTCCCACGACGACCACCGCACGCTCTCCGAGCACGACTCCAAGCAGCTGCTCGCCGGCTACGGCGTCCCGCTGGCGCGCGAGCGCCTCGCCGCGGATCCCGCGGCGGCCGCGGTGGCGGCCACCGAGCTCGGCTACCCGGTGGTGCTGAAGCTCTGCGGTGACGCGATCGCGCACAAGACCGAACGCGATCTGGTGCGGCTCGGCCTCGGCTACGCCGACGCCGTGCGGCGCGCGGCGGACGAGCTATGGGCGAAGCGACGGCCCGAGGACGGCGAGGTCGAGCTGCTGGTTGCGGAACTCGTGCGCGGCCGGCGCGAGCTGATCGCAGGGCTCGTGCGCGATCCGCAGTTCGGGCCGTGCGTCGTGCTCGGGCTCGGCGGGATCCTCACCGAGGCGCTGCGCGACGTGGTATTCGCGCTGGCGCCGCTCTCGCGCGACGACGCGCGGCGCATGGCGGAGGGGCTGCGCGCGAGCCATCTGCTGACGCAGCCGTTCCGGGGCGAAGCGGCCGTCGATCCCGATGCGCTCGCGGACGTCCTGGTCGGGCTCGGCCGGCTCGCCGTCGAGCGACCCGATGTGGTGTCGGTGGATCTGAACCCGCTGATCGTACGCGCGGACGGCGCGCCGATCGCCGTCGATGCGCTGGTCGAGCTCGGCGCGCCGGCGAAGACGCCGCCGTCACGCGCGCCGCTCTCCGACGAAGAGCTCATCGAGCGCTTCCGCCCACTGTTCCACCCGCGCGGCATCGTCATCGCCGGCGCGTCTGCGCACCCGGGCAAGTTCGGCTTCGTGACGCTGCACAACCTGCGCGCGTTCGGCTACCAGGGCGAGCTGTTCCCGGTGAACCGCGACGGCGCGGAGATCCTCGGCGCTCCGACCCTTCGCGACGTCTCCGAGGTGCCGGCCGGTCGCGCCGATCTCGTGTTCGTCTGTACACCGGTCAAGGTCAACGTCGAGCTGCTGCGCGCGTGCGCGAAGGTCGGCGTGCGAGCGGCCTTCGTCGCGAGTGCCGGCTACCGCGAGGCAGGGCCCGAGGGCCGGGCGCTCGAAGACGAGCTGGTCGCGACGGCGGACGAACTGGGCATCGTGCTGGCGGGTCCCAACGGGCAGGGCGTGCTCTCGACGACGGTCTCGATGTGCGCGCAGATCGTCGCGCCGAATCCTCCGCCGGGGCCGATCTCGGTGGTGAGCCAGAGCGGCAACCTGCTGTCGGCGTTCCTCGACTACGCAGTCCAGACCGGCGTCGGCGTCTCGAAGGCGATCAGCGCCGGCAACTCCGCGCAGACCGGCCTCGCCGAGTACTTCGAGTATCTCGCCGCGGATCCCGAGACGAAGGTGGTGCTCGCATACCTCGAGGGCGTCGGCGACGGGCGCCGCTTCGCCGACGCGGTGCGCCGGCTCACCGCGCGCAAGCCGCTCGTCGTGCTGAAAGGCGGCGCGGCGGCGGAGGGACAGCGCGCGGCGCTCTCCCATACCGGCTCGCTCGCCAGCGACGACCGCGTGTTCGACGGGCTGTGCCGCCAGCTCGGCGTGCTGCGCGCGCCGACCGTCGAGGAGGGCTTCGAGTGGGCCGCGACGCTGGCCACCCAGCCGCTCCCGCGCGGGCGACGCACGATCGTGTTCACTACGGTCGGCGGCTGGGGCGTGCTCACCGCCGATGCCTGCGCGACGGCCGGGCTCGAGCTGATGCCGCTGCCAGCGGACATCAAGACCGCCATCGACGCGCTGGTGCCGGCGCGCTGGAGCCGCAACAATCCGATCGACCTGGCCGGCGGCGAGACGCGCGAGACGGTGCCGCAGGTGCTGGATCTCGTCTGTGCGCATCAGGGCGTCGATGCCGTCCTGCACCTGGGCCTCGGCATCCAGGCCGCCACGGCCCACCTGTTCCGCCAGGGTCCGTTCTGGCCAGAGTACGGCTTGCAGCGGATCGCCGAGTTCCACGAGCGCCAGGAGCGCCGCTACGCCGAAGCTGCGCGCGACGCGAGTGTGCGACACGGAAAGCCGGTGCTGTCCGCGACCGAGCTCGTCTACTGCGATCGAGACTACGGGAACGCCGGCCCGTTGGCGCTGCGCGCCGCCGGGCGCGTCTGTCACCCGAGCGCACACCGAGCCGTGTCGGCTCTGCGCGCGCTGGTCCATCGCGCCGAGCACGTCCGGAGGATCGCCGGCAGCCGGGACGAGTAGGCTGCCGCCGCGAACGCGAGGCGTGGATCAGCGTGCCGGCGGAGTCGGACCCCCGAGCAGCGGAAGCAGCTGGGGGACCTGCGCCGCGGGCGACCAGCTCGCCATGCCCGCCGTCCACACGAAGGTGTCGGCGCGCAGCACGCCCGCCTCTGCGTAGCGGGTCAGCTGCTCGAGCGTGAACGGGCCCGTCGCCTGCCCGCCCTGCACGAGGTGCCAGGCAGGCGGTGCCGGCGGCGGCGGCGGGCCCGGCGGCGTCGCGCCGGGAACCAGCTGCGGCATCATGCGGCCCGCGACGGCCAGGCCCAGGCCGGCACCCAGTCCCGCGCCGGCCAGGCCGCCGGCGGGACTGGCAGCCGCTGTCGGGATCGACTGGCCGATCTGGTACTGCTGATAGGCGGCGAGATCCTCGAGGACGCGCATCGAGCTGCGCGAGTCGAGCGCCTTCTCGACCTCTTCCGGGACCGACACGTTGACGATCCACAGCTGCGGCAGGTCGAGCCCGTACTCGTCGTCGACGCGCTCGAGCACGAGCTGGCGCAGCTTCTCCGAGAGCTCGCGGTAGTTGGCCGCCAGGTCGACGACGGAGAGGTCGGCGTTGGCGACGAGATCGGCGAATGCGTTCGAGATGATCGAGCGCAGCAGCACCGCGACTTCTTCGGACTCGAAGACGGCGTCCGTCCCGACCAGCTCCTCGAGCAGCCGCTTCGGCTCCTGTGCGCGGAGCGTGTAGGTGCCGAACGCGCGCACGCGGATCGGACCGAAGTCCGGATCGCGGATCAGCACCGGGTTCGGGGTGCCCCACTTGCAGTCCGCGATCTGCCGCGTGCTGACGAAGTAGACCTCCGCCTTGAACGGAGAATCGAATCCGTAGGGCCAGCCGGCGAGCGTCGAGAGGATCGGGAGGTTCTTCGTCTCGAGCCGGTACTGCCCCGGTCCGAAGACATCGGCGATCTTTCCCTGGTGGACGAACACCGCGGACTGCCCGGGCCTCACGATCAGCTGGGAGCCCCACTTGATCTGGTTGTGGAAGCGCGGGAATCTCCACACGAGCGTGTGACGGCTGTCGTCCACCCACTCGATGATGTCGATGAGTTCAGCGCGGAGCTTCTCGAAGAGTCCCATGGGTCGTTTCCTTCCTGCGCGCGAAGGGCCGCGCGTTAGCGAAGCAGCTTGCCGAGCAATCCGAGGACGCGATCCACCCCGGAGCTCGGAACCGTTTGCACCCAGACGCCGCGTCGCTCCTGCTCGCGGCGCTCCCGTTCGAGTTCGTTTTCGACCGACACCAGCGCCTTCGCCTGCTGGTACGTGAGCGTGCCCCCGTTGGTGAGGCCGGCGCCGGCGCCCGCCTCGCGCAGGCCCCCGCCAGCGATGAACGCGGCGATCTGCTCGAGCTCGTCCTTGTCGAGCCAGGTGCCGTGGGCGCCGCACCAGTCGACGATCACGCCGGAGCGCCTGCCGAAGTTCTTGCGCTGCATGTGGTGTCCGCAGACCGGACAGCTCCGATACGCGAACTGCACGGCGATCGACCGCGGCCGGAGCTCGGAGCGCGAGAGCCCGCTGGCGGCGCGTTCGCGGGCGCCGTCGACAGCGCGCTGGATCAGCGCATCGAGCCGCTCGCCGGGCACCCAGAGGCCGTTGCACTTCGCGCACTCGCGGACCCAGACGCCGCCGATGCCGCGGACTGCCATGGGCTCGGCGCCCTCGCAGGTGGGGCAGACGGGCGGCTCTTCTTGCTCGTCGGGCAGGGCCTCCGGCAGGAACGCGACGCCGCAGCCGGTGCAGAAGCTCGAGGTCTCGACGTTGCGGGCGAAGCACTCGGGGCAGATCAGCGAGAGCCGGCGCTCGTCGCGCTCGACGGCGGACTGACAGTATGCGCAGCTCTCGGCGCCGTCGGCGAGGATCGCGCCGCACGACCCGCAGCGCTGGATGCGCGCGTCGACGCCCGCCAGCGTCTCGTTGCGCACCGCCTGTCCGCAGCGGCACTCGAAGACGGGCTCGTCGATGTGGCTGACATCGAACTGCGTGTGGCATCCGCCACAGGCGACGAGGCGCACCGCTCCCTCCCGATCCCGAGGACCCGTTCCCGAGAGGAGATCGGCCGGCCCGCCCTATCTCTTGATGGCTCCGGCAGCGGCTGGGGGCGGGGTGGGGGGGCGCTGCGGGGCGGCCGGCCGCCGCCAGCGCGCCGCGGGTGAAGAGGACCTCGAAGGGTTGGAAGTCGAGGTACTCGAGGATCGCCCGGGTCTTGCGGACGGCCAGCGCGGCCGTGTCCCGCACGGCGAGCGGCTGCCCGTCGCGGAAGACACGGTAGGCCAGCGCCGGCGGTGCCTCGTCGAGCAGCACCAGGTCGACCGGCCGGCCCGCCGCTTCTTCGAGGCGGCCGATCAGCGCGCCGAGCTCGAGGGCGCCGAGTTCCACGCCCGGGGCGAGGCCGATGGCGACGTCCAGGTCCGAGTGCGGGCCGGGCGGCCCGCGCAGCGCGGCGCCGAACGCGATCGCGGAGGCGATCCGCGGGTCGGCGGCGAGCAGCGCACGGACGGCAGCGAACACACCGGGATCGAACCCGTCCACGACCAGCGCGCGCTACCGGCGTCCGGGCGTGACCCGCCTACTCGCGCGACAGGTAGGTCGTCTCTTCCAGCGCCTGCTCGTAGCGCTTCAGCATCCGGCTGGCTTCCTCGAGCGGGATCTCGCCGCGCTCGGCCACGCGGTCGACCGTCGCCTTCACCAGCGCCACCAGTCCGTCGCGGTCGTATTCGACGTAGTCGAGGACCTCGCGGACGCGATCGCCGCCGACCACGTGGGCCACGTGCAGGCGTCCGTCCTCCTCGACCTTCACGTGCACCGCGTCGGTGTCGCCGAAGAGGTTGTGCAGATCGCCGAGGATCTCCTGGTAGGCGCCGACCAGGAACACGCCGATGCGGTACGGATCGCTGGCGCGGAACGTATGCAGCGGCAGGACGTCGCGCACGTCGTGCTGGTCGATGAACTGGCCGATCTTGCCGTCGCTGTCACAGGTCAGGTCCGCGAACGTGCCGCGGCGGGTCGGCTCCTCCTGCAAGCGGTGGATCGGCATCACCGGGAACAACTGCTTGAAGCCCCAGTGGTCCGGAAGCGACTGGAACACCGAGAAGTTGCCGAAGTACGTGTCCGCGAGCGCCTTCTCGAGATCGTCGAGCTCTTCGGGCACCTGCGACATCTCGCGCACGACGCGCAGCAGCTTCTCGCAGTTCGCCTGGAACAGCTTCTCGACGCGCGCGCGCGCGCGCAGGTCGAGGTAGCCGAGCGCGAACGCCGTGCCCGCCTCCTCCTTGGCGGCGAGCAGGTCGTGCCAGGACTCGAGGGCGTTCTTCCGGGTCATCTGCCCGTAGACCTCGAACAGCGTCTGCAAGACCTTCGGCTCGTCCTCGGCAACGACCTGCGGCGGATCGGAATGCCGTAGCTCGGACACGCCGAGCACGTCGAAGATCAGCACGGAGTGGTGGGCCGTCATCGCGCGGCCGGCCTCGGTGATCACGTCCGGGTGCGGAACGCCAGTTTCGTCGCAGGCTTCCTGGATCGACGACACCACGTCGTTGGCGTACTCCTGCACGGAGTAATTCATCGACGAATGGAAGTTGGTCTGGGAGCCGTCGTAGTCGACGCCGAGACCGCCGCCGACGTCGAGCATCCGCACCGGAGCGCCCATCTGGTGCAGGCCGACGAAGATCCGGCAGGCCTCGCGCAGGGCATCCTTGTGGGCGCGGATCGCGCTGATCTGCGAGCCGATGTGGAAGTGCAGCAGCTCGAGGCAGTCGAGCATCTTCTCCGCTCGCAGCCAGTCGACGGCTTCGACGATCTCCGCCGCCGACAGCCCGAACTTGGCGCGCTCGCCGGTCGAGTCCGCCCACTTGCCGGTGCCCTTGGTCGTGAGCCGAGCGCGCACGCCGAGGTGCGGCCGGAGCCCCATCTCGCGCGCGCAGCGCACCGCCAGCTCCAGCTCCTGGAAGCGGTCGATCACCAGGACCGGCGTCCGGCCCAGCCTCTGGGCCAGCAACGCCAGCTCGATGTAGGCGCGATCCTTGTAGCCGTTGCAGATCAGCAGCGCGCCGGGCGTATCGAGCACCGCGAGCCCGATCAGCAGCTCGGGCTTCGACCCGCACTCGAGGCCGATGCGGTGCGGCGCGCCGAAGCGCACGATTTCTTCGACGACGTGCCGCTGCTGGTTGACCTTGATCGGGTAGACGCCGCGATAGCGTCCCTCGTAGCCGTACTCCTGCATCGCGCGCGAGAAGCAGCGCACGAGGCCCTTCACGCGCGTCGCGAGCATGTCCGAGAAGCGCACCAGCATCGGCAGCTGGATGCCGCTGCCACGCAGCTCCTCGACCAGCTCGTGCAGATCCACGCCCGGGCCGTCCGGTCCGTGCGGCGTCACCTGCACGTGTCCCTGTCCGTTGATGCCGAAGAAGCCAGCGCCCCAGTTGGCGATCTGGTAGGTCTCGGCGCTGTCGCGGATCGTCCAGGTACGCATGGCGGGACCCCCGAAGTGAGGCAGGCGGGCGGCGAGGAGGGGAGACGAGAGGGTTGCGGCGCGCGGGAGGCACCTGCTCCCAAGCGCTCTGAATAGCGTTTTCGTCCGCGCGCGAAAGATCCCGGGCCGTGCCAGCGCGCGATTCCGAGGCGAGTCGGCGCCGTCAGCCGTCGATCGGCTCCTCGTGCTCGTCGCCGCCGAGCTCGCGTACGCGTACGACACCGCGCGCGGCTTCGTCCGGGCCGACGAAGAGCGCGCGGCGCGCGCCGGCGCGATCGGCGTCGTCGAGCGCGCGCTTGGGCCGGACGTCGCCGAGCACCAGCTCCACGGACCGACCGGCTTCGCGCAGCCGCGTCGCCAGTCGGATCGCCGCCGGACGCTGGGCCTCGCCGAGCGCGCACACGAGGTCGTCGACGCCGCGCGAGAGCGCCGGCACGAGGCCGTGTTCCGCGAGCAGCTCGGCGATCACCACGTCGCCGAAGCCGAAGCCGACCGCCGGGATCGCCGGTCCGCCGAGCGTCTGGAGCAGGCGGTCGTAGCGGCCGCCGCCACAGACGGCGCGCAGCTTGCGGTCGGCGTCGAACGCCTCGAAGACGATGCCCGTGTAGTACGCGAGTCCGCGGACCACCGAGGCGTCGAAGTCGACGCGATCCGCGATGCCATACGCGGCCAGCAGCTCGAACAGCCGTCGCAGATCGGTGATCGCCCGGGAGTCGGCCGGGGCGGCGGCCGCGGCGTCGTCGAGGCTGCGCAGTCCGAGCAGCGCCACCACGTCGCGCGCGTCGGACGGCGCCAGCCCCACCGCCCCGGCCGGATCGACGAGCTGATCGACGACGGCGTCCGCGCCGATCTTCGAGAGCTTGTCGATGAGCACGCACAGCGGTTCGAACGCGGCGGGCCGGTTCTGCAAGACGCCGGCGCGCAGCGTCTCCTCGAGCAGCGCGCGGCTGTTCACCTGCACGCGGACCTGGCCGGCGCCGAGCCCGATCCGATCGAGCAGAGCGAAGATCGCCGCCAGCAGCTCCGCTTCGGCCGCGACGCCCGGTTCCCCCCACACGTCCATGTTCCATTGGAAGTGCTCGCGCTTGCGGCCGCGCGTCATCCGCTCGTAGCGCCAGTTCTGCGTCACGGTGAACCAGCGCAGCGGCAGCCGCAGAGCCCCCGCCCGGGCCAGCACCATGCGCGCGATCGACGGCGTCATCTCCGGCCGAAGTGCCAGCTTCCTGCCATGCAGCTCGAAGTGGTACAGCTGCCGGGCGATCTCCTCGCCCGCTTTGCGCGTGAACAGCTCCTCGTACTCGACGACCGGCGCGTCGATCTCCTCGAAGCCGAAGCGGCGCGCGACCTCGCGGAAGTGGTCGAAGAGCCAGCTGCGGAAGCGCAGTTCGTCGGGGTAGAAATCGCGCGTACCGCGCGGTGCCTGGAGCGTCGACTGGGCCATGGCCGGGACCGTTACCGCTCCGCTCCCGGGCACGCTACAAAACCGGGCTCTCTGGAGGAGGCCCCGATGATCCGCCGTCCGCCGACCGCTCCGTTCCGCGCGCCCGCACTGTCCCTCCTGCTCGTGTTCTCGCTCGGGCTCTCTCTCGCCTGTGGAGGCAAGAGCGACGACCTGCCCTACGGGCTCCTGCTCTCGCTCTCGCCGTTCGAGGTGTCTCCGGAAGGCAAGGTGCTGCCGAAGCCCCAGGCGGCCCGCCTCGAGATCCTGCTGCGCCGCGGCGGCGCATGGACCGTGACGGCGATCGACGACCCGGACAGCAACGTCTTCCACAAGGCGATGGCTTACGAAGACGGGATCCTCACGCTCGGGGGCAGCGCCGCGGCGCTGAAGTTGTGGCGCAAAGCGCCCGATGGCTTCGTCGCCGAAACGCTCTGGACGAGGGATTTCGGCGGCAAGTTCAGCCGCATGCGCGACGCCGAGATCGCCGACCTCGACGGCGACGGCAAGCTCGACATCGCCGTGGCGACGCACGACCAGGGCATCGTCGCGATCGTCGCGCCACAGGACGACGGCTCGTGGAAGGTCACCGAGATCGACGCGGAGGCCGACACGTTCGTACACGAGATCGAGGTCGGCGACCTCGACGGCGACGGCATGCTCGAGGTCTACGCGACGCCGAGCGAGCCGAACCGGCTCGACGGAACCCCCCAGCACGGCATGGTGACGCGCTACATCCCCGCCAAGGGTGAGGGTCGCGTGGAGGTCGCGGACCTGGGCGACCGACACGCCAAGGAGATCCTCGTCGCGGACGTCGACGGAGACGGCCGCGACGAGCTGTACGTGGCGGTCGAGGCCGTCTCCGGCGGCCAGGTCGAGATCCGCCGCTACGACGCGGAGACCGACCCGAAGGACGGCGCGGTGATCGCCGAGCTCGACGACACGCAGACCCGCTTCCTGACGGCCGGTGACGTCGACGGCGATGGCCAGCGGGAGATGGTCGCGGCCGGCATGCGGAGCGGCCTGTGGCTGCTGCGGCCCGGGCCGGCGCCGGCCACAGGTCGCTGGACGAAGAGCCTGATCGACGGCGCGTCCGGCGGCTTCGAGCACGCAGCGATCCTCGCGGATCTCGACGGCGACGGCCGCGACGAGCTGTACGTCGCCAGCGACACCCAGGGCGAGGTCCGGCGCTACGTCTGGCAGGACGGCCGGTGGGCGAAGGAGGTCATCCACACGCGCCAGCCGGTCGGCTCCGCGTTCACGTGGAACGTGATGCCGGTGCCGGCGAATCTCGTCGAGTAGCGGGCGGATCGGACGGAGCGCGGTCCAGCCGGAGCGCAGCTCAGCCGGGCGGCCACGCGAGCGCTCGGCCGCCGAGCACGTGCACGTGCAGGTGAAAGACGGTCTGCCCCGCACCGGCGCCGTCGTTGACGACGATTCGGAAGTCCGCGAGTCCGGCATCGCCGGCGACGCGCGCCGCGACGCGCAGCAGATGGCCGAGCAGCGCCTCGTCGCCGTCGGCCGCGCGCGAGAGGCGCTCGATCGGCTGCCGCGGAATCACCAGCAGGTGCGTCGGCGCCCGCGGGGCGATGTCGCGAAACGCCACGCAGAGATCGTCCTCGTAGACGATGTCCGCCGGGAGTTCGCCCCGCGCGATCTTTCCGAAGATCGTGTCCCCCATGCGTCGGGTCCTCCCGTCACGGCTCGTCGGCGGCGGCGACCCGCGCGACGGCGTCCTGCGCCACGGCAATCGCCGCGGTCATGTTGCGATCGAGATCGCGCGTTTCCCCCCGGGCGCCACCGCGTGCGGTCCGAGACCACTCGGATCACGCCGGCACGTCGCCGGCACCCAGGGCGAGGACCGGAGTGGCCAGCGCGCGATCCGTCATCCGATCGGAGTAGGGCAAGGAGCCCCCCTCCTGCAACCCGCGGACCGCAAGCCGTCAAGAAAGGGGCCGGGTTCGTTCGTCAACTTTTCCGAAGGAAAAGTTGACGAACGAACCCGGCCCCTTTCTTGACGCTCGCCTTGTCAGTCCGGAGGCCCCGGGCTAAGGATGCTCGGACTTCGGACCCGCCCGTGGCCCCTCTGGTGGCCGAGCGGATGATCCCGCGGGGAAACTCTGTGGCCAAGTCGCTGATCATCACCGAGAAGCCGAGCGTCGCCCGCGACATCGCCGCGGCCCTCGGAGGCTTCCGGGAAGACGAAGGCTTCTTCGAGAGCGAAGCGTTCGTCCTCACGTGGGCCGTCGGCCACCTTTTCGAGCTGCTGCCGCCCGAGGAGATCGACGAGGCCTACAAGCGCTGGACGCTCGACGTGCTGCCGATCATCCCGGAGCAGTTCCAGACCAAGCCGAAGGCGGGCCAGACGCAGCGCGTGCGGCTGATCAAGAAGCTGTTGCAGCGCGAGGACGTGGACGGCGTCATCAACGCGTGCGACGCCGGCCGCGAGGGCGAGCTGATCTTCCGCGAGATCGTCGAGCACTTCCACGACACCAAGCCGATCCGGCGGCTGTGGCTCCAGTCGATGACCGAGGAGGCGATCCGCACCGGCTTCGAACGGCTGCGCCCCGGCGAGGAGCTGGAAGGGCTCGCGGCGGCCGCCAGCGCGCGGACAAAGACGGACTGGCTGATCGGCATGAATGCGACGCGCGCGCTGACCAAGCGGCTGAAGGGCCGGCGCGAGAAGGGCGCATGGTCGGCCGGCCGCGTGCAGACGCCCACGCTCGCGCTGCTGGTGGCGCGCGAGCTCGAGGTGCTGGCGCACGTGCCGCGGCCGTATTGGCGCATCGTCGGAAGTTTCGACCATCAGGGGAACGCCTATCAGGGCACCTGGTACGACCCGGCCGTCGGCGAGGGCGACGACGAAGCGCGCGACGACCGGATCTTCGACGAAGCGCGCGCGCGCGAGCTCGCGGCGGCCGTCGAGGGGAAGGCCGGCGCGGCCGAGGAGACGCGCAAGCCGTCGCGCGAGTCCGCGCCGCCGCTCTTCGACCTGACCAGCCTGCAGCGCGAGGCGATCCGGCGCTTCGGCTGGACGGCGCGGCGCACGCTGTCGGCCGCGCAGCGCTGCTACGAGCAGCACAAGCTGCTCACCTATCCGCGCACGGACTCCCGCTGCCTGCCGAACGACTACCGCGCCACGGTGCGCGGCGTGCTCGAGTCGTTCGCCGCCGCCGGCCGCCGCGGCGACGCCGCCCTCGGCGACATGCGCGGTCCCGTGCGGGAGTACGGCGTCGGCGCCGCGCGCCTGCTCGAGCAGGGCCTGCAGAACGAGGCCCGCACCTTCGACGACAGCAAGGTCTCCGATCACTTCGCCATCGTGCCGACCGGGCGCCTGCCGGGCGCCGGGCTTTCGGGCGACGACCGCAAGCTCTTCGATCTGGTGATGCGCCGCTTCCTGGCGACCTTCCATCCTCCCGCCGTCTGGGAGCGCGTCGAGCGCACGACCACCGTCGCCGGCCAGCGCTTCCGCAGCCGCGCGCGCACGATCACCGAGCCCGGCTGGCGCGCCGTCCTCGAGGGCGGCGCCACGGCGGATGCCGGCGACGACGTCGCGGTGCTGCCGCCGTTGCGGCCCGCCGGCGCAGCCGCCGGCCCGCTGGGTCATAAGGCCGGAGCCGCGGCGGCCGAAGGCGGCGTGCCCGTCGAGAACCGCGGCATCGAGCTGCTCGCGGAGCAGACCAAATCCCTGCCGCGCATCACCGAGGCGCGCCTGCTGTCGCTGATGGAGAACGCCGGCAAGGATCTCGACGACGAAGAAATGGCCGCCGCGATGCACGAGCGCGGCCTCGGCACGCCGGCGACGCGCGCCGAGATCATCGAGAACCTGATCGCGAAGGGCTACGTCGTCCGGATCGGCCGGGTGCTGCGCCCCACGGCCAAGGGCATTCGGCTGATCGACATCCTGAAGCGCGTGCACATCGAGGGGCTCGCGTCGGCCGAGCTGACCGGCGAGATGGAGCTGCACCTGCACCAGGTCGAAACCGGCCAGCGCGCCGGCGCGGACTTCATGCGCGAGATGGAGTCGTATACGCGCGAGATCGTCGAACGCGCGAAGACCTTCGAGTACGAGGACCTGTACGCGAACGATCCTCCGCTCGGCGACTGCCCGCGCTGCGGTCGGCCGGTCGTCGAGGGCCCGTGGTTCTACCGCTGCCAGGAGCTGCCGGCGCGCGAGGAGGACTGCCCGCTCCGGATCTGGAAGGACACCTCCGGCCGCTATCTCGACCGCGCGACCGTCGCGGTGCTGCTGCGCGACGGCAAGACGGGCCCCGTCGAGGGCTTCGCCGCGCGCAACGGACGGACCTATCAGGCCGCGCTCGAGATCGACCGTGAGGAGTGGAAGGTCCAGGTCCGGGCCGTCGCGTGGGAAGACGGCCAGATCAGCGCGGATCCCGAGTACGAAGTGAATCCCGAGCCGCTCGGCGGCTGCCCGTTCGAGGAGGAGTGCGCCGTCGTCGAGTCGGCCACCCATTTCCTCTGTGAGCGCAAGCTCAAGGAGGCGGACCTCGAAGGCGGCGAGGGCGTCGAACGGCCGAAGAGCTGTGGGTTCGCGCTGCCTCGCACCGTCTGTAAACGCGAGATCACGCGCGACGAGGCGCAGGTGTACCTTGCCGGCGGCAGGACCGAGTTGCTGACGGACTTCACGTCGCGCTACGGCCGTCCGTTCTCCGCGACATTGGTGTTGCGGAAGAACGGCAGGCACGGGTTCGAGTTTCCCCCGCGCGCCGGCAAGCGCGGCGCCGGGGATTCAGCGCCGACGGACGCCGCGGGCGCCGCCGCCGACGGGGCTGCCGAGGCCGCGCCCAAGCGCGGCAAGCGCGCCGCGAGTGGCCGTCGCAAGGATCCGCGCACAGCGAAAGCCAGCGCGGATGCGAGCGAGCAAGCGGCGAACGCCTCGGCGGCGGATCGCCCGCGGCGCCCCGCGCGCAAGAAGGCGACGGCTCGGAAGAAATCCGCGGCCGGGAAGAAGGCCACGGTCCGGAAGAAGGCGCCGGCGCGCAGGCGTCCGCTCGAAGGCTCCGAGAGCGACCCGCCCGCCGATCCCGAGTAGCCGTCGCGAGCCAACTTCGGCCGCGATCCGCCGCTCCGAGCGTCAGCATGCCGCATCGACGGAGCGCGGCGCGCACGGTGGCCACCGTGCCGGTGACTTTCCGACCCTCCGGTTCCCGAAAACAATTGCAATACGAACGCGTTCGGGGGTATAAGCGACCCCTACCGTCTGGGCTCCAGGTCCGCGGCATCGGTGCCTGATCGCGCCGGAGTCGGTGAGCCCGATGCGAAGAACGTTCGAGTGGTTCGAGCTGCGCGAGGCGACCGGGACGAGCGGGGTGCCGTCCCGATCCGGTTGAAGATCGAAGTGGGGGAAACACTCGTGGCCGCGACGTTCCGAGGGGAGAGCTCGGCGTAGTCCGGCGCGGGTTCGAAAGGTGGCGCGATCCGAGCGCGGCCACCGACGACGCATGGAGGGGTGATGCGCGGACTTCGCGGCTGGCGTGGGATCTCGGTCGGAGATCTCGTGCGGGCGACGGTTGCAGTCGGAATGCTGGTGGGGCTCGCGGCCCCGTCGGCTCGAGCGTTCGAGTATTTCGACGGGCGCTTGCAGATCCACGGCTTCTTCGAACAGCAGACGCGCGCGCTCAGCAACAACTTCAGCGCCTCCGACGACCTGGATCTGGCGGCGCTGCAGCACGTCCTCAACATCGAAACGGAGTACGATTTCGCTCCCGACGGATGGGGCCCGTTCGACGTGCTGTCGGGCTTCCTCCGCCTCGAGGCGCGCTACGACTGCGTGTGGACCCGCGCGTGCGGGATCTTTCCGTCCGCCGATGCCTTCGGGAATCGCGTCAACCACCTCCCCGGTGTAAAGGCGAACGGGCGCGAGAGCGGGAACAGCGGGTCCTTCTACATCGGTGACAACAGCAACGGCCCCTTCAACGAGCGACGCCGGACGACGCGCTTCCTCGAGACGCGCGCCGAGCCCACCGTGGACGGACGTGTCACCGAGGGCGGCCAGACGCTCACGAACCCGATCATCGCGCTGCGCCAATCGCGCAACAGCCGCAAGCCGGCCCGGATCGATCAGCTTCCGGGCTTCCGCGGGCTGTTCGTCGTGCGCGGCATCAACTCGCAGTTCGAGCGCGGCGGCGACGACCCGGCGTTCTTCTTCTTCTCCGAACAGATGGATTGCAAGTTCGGCAACCGCGGGTTCCCCGGCGGCGACAACGGATTCGGCAACCAGATCATCGGCCCGATCAATCCGAAGTGCGACGCCAAGCAGCGCGGCGGCCTGGCCGGCAAGCCGAATCCCTTCAACTCGGACGATTTCAACCCGATCCTCACCGATCTCGCGAACGGCGGCGCCCTCATTCCGGGCATCAACCCGTTCGGTTCCGGCGAGCTCCCGGCCCGCGTGGCATCCGAGTTCGCGCAGGGAACGCTGAGCGGCGGCGGCGGCTCGAGCTCGATCGGTGTCTTCCTGCCGAGCGGGGGCTTCCAGCGGACGCAGCGGACCCGGAACCTCGACAGCCCCAAGCAGAACTTCAGTCAGGGCCAGCTGTCCTGGAACCGCGGCGACAGCCAGGGCTGGGAGCGCGAGCTCAAAGAGGCCTACTTCGACATGGAGTTCTTCGACAGCCGGCTGTGGATCCGGGCCGGGCGGCAGAGCATCGTCTGGGGCAAGACGGAACTGTTCCGGACGACGGACCAGTTCAACCCTGTGGATCTCGCGCTGGCGTCGCTGCCGAGCCTCGAAGAGGCGCGGATCGCCGTGTGGTCGGCGCGCGGCGTCTGGTCGTTCTACGACGTCGGTCCGGCCTCGGATGTGCGTCTCGAGATCGCCTTCAACTTCGACCAGTTCAAACCGTCCGACATCGGCCAGTGCGGCGAGCCCTTCACCGCGTTGGTGGCGTGCAACAAGCGGCTCGGCCTGTTCGCGCACGGGCTCACCGGCTTCGGCCTGGCCGGCGAGGACCGGCCGGACAGCCCGTGGCAGGACATCGAGAGCCTCGAGTTCGGCGCCCGCGTGGAGTTCCGCCTCGGTCGCTTCAGCTTCCAGATCTCGGACTTCCTCGGCTACGACGACCTGCCGTACACCGACATCATCCAGACCTTCGAGCGCCGGGTCGACCCGGCGACCGGCCGGCCGTTGCGCGCCACCTCGCGGGGCTCGTGCGTGACCGGCGCCGAGGCCGCCTGCCTCCCGATCGTCTCCAACATCAACCCCGATGGCAGTACGACCGCGACGCCGGACAACCCGACCGGCAAGGTCGCCGTCGCGGCCAATCGCGGGGAGCTGCTCGCGGACTTCGGCAGCAACCTGCAGCTGTTCACGATGATCTGCGCCACCAGCATCGGCTTCAACGCGCTCGACTCGAGCGCGTGCGGCCAGAGCGTCTTCAACAGCCTCAACAACCCGCTCGGAGGGGGAAGCTCGAACCGGTCGGATCCCAAGGATCTGCAGTTCACGATCGCGTCACTGCTCTCGAACGCGATTGCCGGCGCCCCGGGTCTCGGCTTCACGCTGGCGGCGCTCGCGGGCGTTCCGGTGCCGCTCGTCGGTCTCAATATCGATCCGTGCGACGGCTTCTTCTCCGACGGCATGGGAGGCTGCACCGCGCAGCCCGCACGCACCGGCAGCCTCGTGTTCGGCGGCGGACGATCGATGAACCAGACGCTGACCGACGAGCAGGAGGCGTTGCTCGGCTGCGGTCCGTTCTGGGGAACCGATTGCGAGGCCGATGGCATCGATCTCCTGAACGCCGACGCCGGCGTGCTGATGCAGTCCTTCGTCGGCGTCCAGGGGAACTACACGCCGGAGTTCTTCGCCTCCGGCCGCTCCGTGTGGAACCTCGCGAACGGCGAGGCGCAACCCGGCACGATCGGGTTCGTCGCGAACGGCTCGAGCTTGCCGGCCGCGCGCTTCTTCGAGGGCCGCCTCGTGCAGGTACCCGGCACGCGCAGCCCGTTCCTGCAGGATGGGGTTACGCCCAACCCCGACTACAACGTGAACCAGGACGGCAGCATCGGCGGACTCGTGATCCCGCCCGGCTTCGATCCGGTCGGCTTCGGCGCGTCGATCGGGCAGCAGTTCGTCAGC
Source organism: Myxococcota bacterium (assembly GCA_039794265.1). Classification (GTDB taxonomy): domain Bacteria; phylum Myxococcota_A; class UBA9160; order UBA9160; family PR03; genus CAADGG01. Next base: position 83,796 of record JBDIVR010000006.1, on the reverse strand, counting down.
GAGATGGCGGCGCTGTCGTTCAACTTGCAGCAGATCCTGGTCGCGTTCTCGTCGCGGCAGGACGGCGCGACGACGTCCGAGAAGAACGAGTTCGATCCGGACAACGCCTATGCGGCCTTCGATCCGACCGATCCGACCACGGCGGACTTCCAGGGCAAGTGCTCGTTCGTGCAGCCGCAGTTCTGCTCGTCCGTCCAGTCGTTCTTCGACATCAGCGGCGCGCAGCGAAACAACGTGCGGGCAGGCGGGAACCAGGGCTTCGGGCGCTGGGACTTCGTCTGGCACAGCGGAGGGGAAGCGATCCTGCGCTACACGAAGCGCAACGTGCTCGGCTTCTCGTTCGACTTCGCCGAGGACATGACGAAGTCCAACTGGGGCACGGAGCTGACGTGGATCAGCCGCCAGCGCTTCACCAACAACGATCGCTTCGACAACATCTCGGAGTCCAGCACGATCAACCTCACGGTGTCGGTGGACCGGCCGACGTTCATCAACTTCCTGAACCAGAACCGCACGTTCTTCTTCAACAGCCAGTGGTTCTTCCAGTACATCACCGAGTACAACAAGGGCTTCACGAGCAACGGTCCGTACAACATCCTCGGGACCTTCACGGTCCAGACAGGGTACTTCCAGGACCGGCTGCTGCCCGGCGTGACGTTCGTCTACGACCGGCGCTCGAACTCGGGGGCTGCGCTGACGAGCATCGGGTACCGGTTCTCGGAGGCGTTCTCGGCGACGATCGGCATGAACTTCTTCTGGGGCCGGTTCCAGACCACCGACATCCCGATCCAGGGGCTCGGGACCGTCGGCAATCAGGTGGGCAGCGCCGCATTCACGCAAGGCGTCGAGAACGGCCTCGCCGTCGTACGCGAGCGCGACGAGTTCTTCATGCGCCTGCGGTACACGTTCTAGGCGGGGCCGGCCCTCAGCGGCCGCGGCGGTCCAGCGCTTCGACGCCGACCATGGCTCGGATCTCGGAGTCGGTGACCGGGACCGAGCGGAGGTCGTAGGACTCCCGGCGCCAGCCGGCGCGGCCGCTCGCGACGTCGAAGAACACGGCGGCGACCGGATCGAAGACGTTGGCCTTCTTGCCGTCGGGCCACAGCGGATACTGCGCGTCCTCTCCGCTCCAGCGGTGGACGAGCTGGCCGACGTCGAGCGCGAGCCGGTTCGGGCGCTCGGTCATCACGTAGAGCGGCTGGGCCGTCTGCGCGTCGATCCACAGCCGCACGTAGCCGATGTCTTCGACGATCTTTCGGGCGCGGCCCTCGATGACCACCGCCTGGCGGACGTCCCACGTGTCGGTGGCCACCGAGAGGCCGCTCGGGCCGTAGTTGCGCTCTTCGATCTCGGGCCAGCCGGGAACCTTCGCGTTGAGCGGCGCCAGGACCGGTCGCTCCTCGACGAGCCGCCACTCGTATGCGTTGGGCCGGATGGCGAGACCGACGAAGCCGCGCCGCAAGTTCTCGGTGGCCGCGATCGACAGCGCCGCGGTCGGCTGGATCGACCCGGACGGGCCGAACTGGTCCGAGCCGAAGGGAACGGGTCCGCCGCCGTCGTCCCCGCTCACGCGGTACCGCGGGGTGTAGAGTCCATCGACCCACGGCGTCGCCGCCCGGCGCGATTTCCGCATCGTCGGGACGTAGACGAAGGTATCGTCGGGTCGCCCGTAATCCGTCAGGGAATCCCGTGAGCGGAGCTGGCGCCACGCCAGGTGGCGCGCGTTGAACGGCTGTTCGAAGCGCCCGCCCGCCGCCCACAGCTGGTTCTTCGCCTCGGGAACGCGGAAGTTGGATGCGGCGAGATCCGCGCGATTGCTCGTCGCCACGTGGAAGAACGTGCCGATGTAGGTTTCCGGGCTCCCCAGCCGGTCTGGCAGGTCGAGGAGCCGGAAGCGCCCGATCGGGCCGGCGCCGCGGTAGCGGAGCTCGAAATTCCAGGCCCACTTCAGCCCCGCTTGCGGGTCGCCGGCGTCGATCGATTCGATCGGAAACGGCAGGCCGGCCTCGTGGCCGCGCAGGTTGCCCTCGTCGTCGAGGCGCGCCTTGCCGGCGTGCTCGCGCGTGACGGCCTCGTACCAGTCTCCGATCGGGTAGCGCCGGAAGCACGGGCCGACCTCGAGCAGCATGCCCTCATAGAAGAACGCGCCGCGAAACTTCCAGATCTCCGGCGGCAGCAGCTGTTGCACCAGCGTCAGGTCGCCGAGCCCGAGGGCCGTGCCCTCGCGCAGCGGCACGCCGCCGGCATCGTCCATGGCGCCGGCGCTGGCGCCGGCGATGATCGGACAGGCCCCTTCGCCGGGCAGCTCGCCGGCGCGGGCTGCGTCCGGCCGGCCGCCGGCCAGCGCGCAGGCGAACAGCGCGCCGGCGAACGCCGCGGAGATCCGGCACGGCAGGACGATCGAGAGGCGCGGGCGGTCCACGGGGGGTTCTCCTGGGACGCGGTCTCGCGTCGGGTCGGTTCGAAGCGGCACGTCGGGCTTCCTATCGTACCCTTCGATCCTGCTTCCGGGGAGACCAGTCCATGCTGCGCCGCTCGATCCGGCTGCCGCTGACGATCGGGATCGTGCTCGTCGTGCTCGCGCTCACGCTGGCGGTCGCGTGGAACGTCATCGTCGTGAGTGATCTCGGGCCGGTGGCGGAGCGCCTGTCGGCGCTGCACTGGACGCTGCTGGTGGCCGGTTCGTTGTTCTTTGCGGCGCTGATCGCGGGTCTCCTGCTGCTGTGTGCGTGGCTCGTGCGCGAGATGCGTCACAGCCAGCGCCAGCAGGCCTTCCTCGATGCCGTGACGCACGAGATGAAGACGCCGCTCGCGTCCCTCCGCCTCTACGTCGATACGCTCGCGCTGCGCGATCCGGGCGCCGAGCGGCGCGCGGAGTTCCTCGGCCGGATGCGCGCCGACGTCGACCGGCTCGAGCGGACCGTGACGCAGGTGCTGGCGGCCGCGCGGGCGGCGGCGTGGACGCGCCGGCCCCTGCGCGAGCCGGTGGCGGTCGGCGAGATCCTCGAGGCGTGCGTGTCCGAGCTGCGCGATCGCTACCACCTCGAGCCGGGGTCCGTGCGCCTCGAGCTGGCCGGCGAGCCGGTGGCGCTCGGACAGCCCGACGAACTCGCGCTGGTGTTCCGCAACCTGATCGACAACGCCGTCAAGTACTCCGGGCCCGACGTCGACGTGCGCGTACGGGCGCAGACGAACGCCGATGGCTCCGTCCGCGTCGAGATCGAGGATCGCGGCGTCGGCATCCCCCGCAAGGAGCTGCGGCGGATCTTCCAGCCGTTCTATCGGGCGGGTCTCGACGTGCAGCGGCGCGTCGCCGGCCTGGGGTTGGGACTCTTCATCGTGCGCTGGCTGGTACAGCGGCAGGGCGGGCGCGTCGAGGCGCGCAGCGAGGGGCCGGGACACGGCAGCCGCTTCGCCGTCTCGCTGCGCGGCGCGCCGAAAGCGCGCGAGCAGCCGCTCGCACTGGAGGCCCATGTCCCGCGTCCTGGTCGTTGAAGACGAGGCGCATCTCGCCGAGGGGCTGCGCTTCAACCTCGAAGCCGAGGGCTACGACGTCGACGTCGCTGTCGACGGCCGCGCCGCCGTCGAGCGGCTGCTCGGCAGCGAGCCCCGCTACGACCTGGTGCTGCTCGACCTGATGCTGCCGGAGCGGAGCGGCCTCGAGGTCGCCCGCCGGGTCCGCGCGGCGGGCAACTTCGTTCCGATCCTGATCCTCACGGCGAAGGACGCCGCCAGCGACGTGGTGCGCGGCATCGAGGAGGGCGGTGACGACTACATGACCAAACCCTTCGTGCTGCCCGAGCTGCTGGCGCGGGTGCGCGCGCTGCTGCGGCGCCGGCGCTGGGACGGCGGCGCGGCAGGCAGCGACGAGCTGCGCGAGGTCTCGTTCGGCGACGTGACGATCCGCTTCGATCGCTTCGAGATCGAGCGCCGCGGCGAGAAGGTCGAGCTCACGCTCCGCGAGGCCGCGCTGCTGCGCGCGCTCATCGAGCGCGAGGGTCGAGCGGTCACGCGCGGGGAGCTGCTCGAGGTGGTCTGGGGCCTGCGACCCGATACCAACACCCGCGTCGTCGACAGCTTCGTCGCACGCTTGCGGCGCTACGTGGAAGACGATCCGTCACGTCCCTGTCACATCTTCTCGGTGCGCGGGCACGGATACAAGTTCGTGCGCTGAATCGCGCCTTGCCGCGGCGTCCTCGGGTTGCCACTCTCCCGCTGTGACCGAAGGCCCGCTCCGCTTTCACGTGCGACCCGTCCTGCGCGACGCCGCCCTGCTGATGGCCCTCGAAGGCTGGAACGATGCTGGCGAGGCGGCCACGACCGCCGTGCGCTTCGTTGCGAGTACGCTCGGCGCGGCGCCGCTCGCGGAGATCGACGCGGAGGAGTACTTCGACTTCACCGTCCGGCGGCCGTTCTCCACCGTCGAGGACGGCGTGGCGCGCGGTCTCGAGTGGCCGACGACGCACTTCGGATTCGCTGCTGCGCGGCCGCAAGGAGGCCTCACCGGCCGCGATCTCGTCATGTGTCATGGTGTCGAGCCGCATCTGCGCTGGCGGGATTGGTCGGATCATGTGCTGAGCGTCGTCGATGCCCTCGGCATCCAGCGCGTGCTGCTGCTCGGCGCGTTTCTCGGTGACGTCCTCTACTCGCGGCCCGTCGATGTGACGGGCGTCGCGAGCGACGCCGCGCTGCTGCGCGAGCTGGCGGTCGAGCCGGTCCGCTACGCGGGTCCGACCGGCATGATCGGCGTGCTCGGGCAGCGCCTGCGCGATCGCGGCTGTCAGGTGGCCGGCTTGTGGGCAGGCCTGCCGCACTACATCGAAGTCACGCCGAACGCACGCGGCTCCCTGGCGCTGCTCGAGCGCGGGCTGCCGTTCCTCGGCCTCGACATCGACCTCGAGCCGCTGCGGCAGGCGGCTCGCGAATGCGAGGAGCGCAGCTCGGCGATGGTGACGGGGGATCCCGAACTGTCGGAGTACGTCCGCGAACTCAAGCGCCGCGAGTTCGCGCAGTGACCCGCCGTCGAGAAGGGGGCCGTCAAGAAAGGGGCCGGGTTCGTTCGTCAACTTTTCCCCCATCCGGGGGAAAAGTTGACGAACGAACCCGGCCCCTTTCTTGACACCGGAGCGGTCAGAGCTCGATCGATTCCTCGATCAGCATGACCGGGATGCCGTCGTCGACCGGGTAGAGGATCTTGCCGTCCTCGCGGACGAGGCCCTCCGCCAGCTCCGCGGGGACGGGCTGGCCGCCGCGATTGCGCAGCGAGCCGGCGCGGATGCGGGCGTTGATGGCGTCGAGGACGTCCGGTGCGGCAAGCGCCACCGGTTGCTTCGTCTCCGGGCAGACGAGGATCTCGACGAGTTCGCTGCTGACGTTGGCCACGGCGAGTCTCCCTAGCGAAGCACGCTCGACGAGTAGTCGAGGATGCGGCGTGCGATGATGAGCTGGTTGATCTGTTGCGTTCCCTCGTAGATGTCGTTGATCTTGGCGTCGCGCATCCACTTCTCGACCAGCAGCTTCTTCGAGTAGCCGAGCGGCCCGAGCAGCTCGACGGCCTTCTGGGTGATCTTCGTGACGGCGAGCCCCGCCTTGGCCTTGGCCATCGACGCCTCGAGGTTGTTGCGCTGGCCGCGGTCCAGCATCTTGGCCGCTCGCCACGTCAGCAGTCGCGCGGCCTGGAGTTCCCCCTCCATCTCGATGACGTCGCGTTCGATGGCGGTCTGCTCGCGCGGCGGCGCGTCGTAGCGGACCGGCACGCCCTGGCGTTCGAGCTCCTCCTTGACGAAGTCGAGCGCGGCGCGGCCGACGCCGACCGCCATCGCGGCGACGATCGGACGGCTCGCGTCGAAGGTCGCCATGGCGCCCTTGAAGCCCTTGTCGCCGGACGGGTTCGCGCCGGGCTTCTTGACCTCCGCCTTGCCGAGCAGGTTGTCCGCCGGGACGCGGCAGTTCTCGAGCCGCAGCGTCGCGGTGTCGGATGCGCGGATCCCGAGCTTCTTCTCGCAGCCGACGACGCTGACACCGGGCGTGCCGGCGGTGACGACGAAGGACTTGATGCCGGCGCGACCCGCGCTCTTGTCGATCGTGGCCCACACGACGACGAGCCCGCCTTCGTACTCGAGCGCGCCTTCGCCGGCGGTGCAGAAGATCTTGGTGCCGTTCAGCACCCATTCGTTGGTCGCTTCGTCGAAGACCGCGGTGGTCTCGATGGCGGCGGCGTCGGAGCCGGCCTGCGGCTCGGTGATCGCCATCGCACCCCACTTGGGTTTGCCCTCGCGGAATGGCGTCAGGAAGCGTTCGCGCTGCGCCGGCGTGCCGGCGGCAGCCACGGCAGAGCCGCCGAGCAGAGGGCTCGGCGTGCGCAGGTACAGGCCCGCGTCGCCCCAGCACAGCTCCTCGGTCTGCACGCACACGGTCACCATGCCGTCGCCGGGTCCGCTGTCGCCCTTGCCGCTCTTGCCGGTGGCGCGCTCCCACATCGGGTTCACGTACTCCCACGGCATTTCGTGCTCGTGATCGTCGTACTTGCGCGACCACGGACGCATGTGCTGGACCGCGATCTCGTGCATTTCGTCGCGACCCTGGAGGGTTGCGGGATTCGGATCGAAGGAGATGGGCATGGTGGATTCCTCTCTGGGTCCGCTGCGCCGCTTCGCCTAGACGAGCGCCAGCGCCTCGAACGACGTGAAGCCGCGGGCGTTGCGCAGGTGCAGCTCCGGCAGGTAGTCCCGGATGTAGCCGTGCCCGCCGAGCACCTGCACGGCGCCGTCGGCGACCTCGAGCGCGACGCGATTGGCCTGGCGTCGCGCCAGCAGCGCCTCGCGGGTGGCGTCCTCGCCCCGGTCGAGCTTCCAGGCCGCCTCCCAGGCGAGCAGCCGCGCACCGTCGATCTCGAGCGCCATGTCGGCGAGCTTGAACGCGATCGCCTGCTTGGTGGCGACCGGTACGCCGAAGACCTGACGCTCTTTCGCGTAGTCGCGCGCGGTCTCGAAGGCTGCGCGCGCCAGGCCCACCGCCATCGCCGCAAGCGCCACGCGGCCCTGCGCGATCAACCGGCGCATGTCCACGCCCGCATCGCCGCCGATCCTTGCCGAGGCGGGCAGGGCAACACCGGACAGAGTCAGCTCGGCAGTCGGGAGCGCCTGGATGCCCATGTAGCGTTCGGGTTCGACCTTCAGGCCCCCGGCATCGCGCGGCACCAGGAACAGCTGCGACGAGCCGCCTTCGTTGGCGACGACCAGTACCGAATCCGCGCCGTCGAGCCACGGAACGAGACACTTGGCGCCGTCGAGCACGAAGCCGTCGCCGTCGCGGCGGGCGAGCGTCGCGGGACGGAACGGGTCCGAGTCGAAGCGCGGCTCGACGATCGCCAGCGCGCCGGGGACGAAGTCCGGACCGACGAAGCGGGCGAGCGACTCCTTCTGCGCGTCGGTGCCCCACTCCGCGACCGGCAACGCGGAGAGCCCCGGGGACAGGATCGCCAGCGCGATCGCGAGATCGCCCCACGCGAGCTCCTCGGCGATCAGCGCACCGGTGATCGCGCTGCGCTCACCACTGCCGCCGGCCGACTCGGGCAGCGAGTTCGCCACGAGCCCGAGCTCGTGCGCCGCCGACAGCACCTTCTCGGGCAGCTTGCTCGCCTCTTCCGATTCGCGAGCCACCGGCCGGATCTCGCTGCGCGCGAACTGCTGCACGGTGTCGACGATGAGCTGCTGCTCCTCGGTGGGCTCGAAGTCGATCATGATCAGATCCTCTCGATGATCGTGGCAATGCCCATGCCGCCGCCGATGCACATCGTCACCAGACCTCGCGCCAGATCGCGCCGCTCGAGTTCGTCGAGGACGGTGCCGATCAGCATCGCGCCGGTGGCGCCGAGCGGGTGGCCGAGCGCGATGGCGCCGCCGTTCACGTTGACGCGTTCCGGATCCATGTCGAGATCGCGCATCGTCTTCAGCGGGATCGCCGCGAAGGCTTCGTTGATCTCGACCAGGTCGATGTCCCGGATCGTCATGCCCGCCTTCGCGAGCACGCGCTGGGACGCCGGCGTCGGCGCCGTCAGCATGATCACCGGCTCGTCGGCGGCGGTGGCGGTGGCCACGATGCGGGCGCGCGGCTTCAGACCGTGCGCCTGCGCGTAGGTCGGCGAAGCGACCAGGACGGCGGCGGCGCCGTCGACGATTCCCGACGAGTTTCCGGCGTGGTGCACGTGGGCGATCTCCGACACCTGCGGATAGCGGGTCTTCGCCTTCTCGTCGAAGGACAGAGCGTCGCCCTTCTGCACGTACTGGCCGAGTCCGGCGAACGACGGCTCGAGCTTCGCGAGTGACTCGAGCGTGGTGCCGGCGCGCGGGTGCTCGTCGCGATCGAGCACGATCTTGCCCTCGCGATCGCGCACGGGGATCAGGCTCTTGTCGAAGCGCCCGTCCTTTTGCGCGAGCGCGCAGCGCGCCTGGCTCTGCGCGGCGAAGCGGTCCACGTCTTCGCGCGTGAACCCCTCGAGTGTCGCGATCAGATCCGCCGAGATGCCCTGCGGCACCAGCGGATGAAGCTCGCGCAGATGCGGATTGTGGCCGTCGATGCCCGCGCCGTCGCTGCCCATCGGCTGGCGCGACATCGACTCGACGCCGCCGCCGATGACCAGATCCTGCTGGCCGGCCATCACGCCCATCGCGGCGAAGGTCACCGCTTGCTGGCCCGACCCGCAGAAGCGGTTCAGCGTGACTCCCGTGGCGGCCTTCGCGTCCCACCCGGCCGCCAGCGCGGCCATGCGCGCGATGCACGCGCCCTGCTCGCCGACGGCCGACACGCAGCCGGCGATGACGTCCTCGACGTCCTTCGGATCGAAGCCGTTGCGCAATCGCAACGCCTCCAGCGCCTGTGCGAGCAGCTCCTGGGGGTGGATGCTCGAAAGCCCCCCCACGTCCTTCTTGCCGCGCCCGCGCGGTGTCCGCACCGCATCGAGGATCCATGCGTCGCCCATCGCGTATTGCCTCCGTGATCGGCTGCGTCCAGGGCCCCGTCCTGTTCGACGTCCCGGACACGCCTCGGGTCTTCGCCCGGGCGGCGCTTCCCGGCATTCCGCTTCGCTGGCAGCGGGTCGGATCCGCCCCGAACGGCGCGATGGTAGCCGGCGGGTCGCGGCTTCGCCGGATCGGAGACCGCGTTTCGAAATCCTCTCGGACGACGGCCGCGCGGGCCGTTGACGCGACGATCGGAACGTTCTAAAGACAGTTCGCTCGCGTTCCCCGGCAGAAGCGCAGCCGTGCATTTCCGACGGGGGATCCGACGCATTTCGGCTGTTGCTGTTGCTTCGTGACGCCCTTCGCGACCGGCCACGTTCTTCACGGCCCGTGCGAGGAACGAGCGGGAGCGGACCGTCGGCGTAGCACGGGATCGAGAGGCGGTCGTTGACTGGGGTCGATCGTTGAAGCTGGGATTTCGTGAGCTTGGATCTCGTCGGGGTCGCGCTCGTGACGAGCAGATTCCGGTGCGATGGACGTTCCCGGGCGACTCCCCGCGAACGGGCCAGGGGAGCACTCGAGCGTGAGCCCGATTCAGCTGCGCCGGCGCATCGTCGAGGCGGCCCTGGCCGTCGCCGTGGCTGCCGGCCTCGTCTTCGGCCTTCCCGGCCCGCGGGAATCCGGTGCGCAGGCGGAATCCAGCGCCGCCGCGAAGGAAGCCCAGCAGCTCGCCTGGGACGACTCGGCTCCCGGGCCGAAACAGCCCATCCCGTTCAGCCACAAGCTGCACGCCGGTCAGTTCCAGATCGATTGCCTGTACTGCCATTCCGGAACGGATCGGTCCGCGGCGGCCGGCGTGCCGTCGGTCGAGAGCTGCATGGGCTGCCATTCGCAGTTCGGCCAGGACCTCGAGGGCATCCAGATCCTGAAGCAGTACTGGGACGACAAAGAGCCGATCCCCTGGGAGCAGATCCACCGCGTGCCCGAGCACGTGCAGTTCAAGCACAACCGACACGTCGCCGCGGAGGTGCCGTGTCAACGCTGTCACGGTCCCGTCGAGGAGATGGACAAGGTCCATCTCACGTCCGACACGATCTGGTGGCCGTGGCTGTTGCCGTCGAAGAAGCTCGAAATGGGCTGGTGCATCAACTGCCATCGGGAGAACCAGGCGTCGCAGGACTGCCTGACCTGCCACTACTAGATATTTCCGGGCGCGCCGCCGCGCGCGTCCGCTGGACCCTCGAGCCCTCTGGATCACGAGGGTCGGATCCTGAGAGTCCCCTGGATCGAGAGGTTTGGATGCCCGAGCTCGACCGTCGCGAATTCCTGAAGATCGTCGGCGCCAGCGCCGGCGCTGCGGCCGCCGTCGGCTGCTCGGATCCCGTGTCGAAGCTGATCCCGTACGTGGTCCAGCCCGAGGAGATCACGCCCGGCATCCCTCTCTACTATGCGTCGACGTGTCTCGAGTGCCCCGCCGCCTGCGGTCTCCACGTGAAGACGCGGGAAGGGCGCCCGATCAAGCTCGAGGGCAACCCGGACCACCCGATCAACCGCGGCTCGCTGTGCGGCCGCGGCCAGACGTCGATCGGCCGCACGTACCACCCGGATCGCTTCGCGAAGCCGATGCGGCGGGGCGCGGACGGCACGCTCGCGCCGATCGAGTGGGACGAGGCGATCGCGCTGCTCGCTGCGGAGCTCGGCAAGGCCAGCGGACGCACCTGGGTGCTGGGCGGGACCACGGGTCCCACCGCCAGCGAGTTCCTCGATCGCTGGGTCGAGGCCGTCGGCGCCGCCGGGCGCGTGGTCTACGAGCCGTTCGCGCCCGAAGCGCTGGTCGGCGCGACGCGAACGCTCTTCGGTGTCGAGAGCGAGCCGATCTTCGATCTCTCCGGCGCCGATCTGATCCTCGACTTCGGCTCGGACTTCCTCGAGACCGGGCTTTCGCCGGTCGAGCACGCCCGCCAGCTCGCGACCGCGCGCGACGCCGGTGAGGCCGGCACTCGCGCGACGCGCTTCGTCTACATCGGTCCGCGCCTGTCGATGACGGCCTCGAACGCCGACGAGTGGCTGGCCGCGAAGCCCGGCACCGAAGGATTGCTGGCGCTCGCGCTCGCGAACGTCGCGCTCAGTAGCGGCGGTGGGACCGATGCCGGCCGCGCGGCGCTCGCGCCGTCGCTGGCGCGCTTCGATGCCGCGAGCGTCGCGAAGCTCTCCGGTGTTCCGGCCGAGTCGATCGAGCGTATCGGCAGGGCGCTCGCGCAGGCGAAGGCGCCCGTCGCGCTGCCGCCCGGCACGGCGCTCGCGAGCCGCCGCGCGACGGCGAGCTGCGGCGCCGTGCTGCTGCTCGACTGGGCGCTCGGCGCCGTCGGCAAGGGTGTGAAGATTCCCGAGAACGATGGTCGCCGCCGCTCCAGCTACCGCGCCGTGCTGGCCCTCGTCGATCTGATGAAGACCGACAACGTCGGCGTGCTGCTGCTGCACGGCAGCAACCCTGTCTACTCGCTGCCGCCGGCGGCGCGCTTCGCCGAGGCCCTCGAACGCGTGCCGTTCGTCGTGAGTTTCGCGTCGGCGCCCGACGAGACGACGGCGCGCGCGCATCTGGTCCTCCCGGACCACACGCCGCTCGAATCGTGGGGCGATGCATCGCCGCGGCCGGGCGTGCGCTCGCTGGTCCAGCCGACGATTCGCCCGCTGCGGGATACGCGCGCGATGGTGGACACGCTGCTCGACGTCGGCCGCGCGATGGGCGGCGCCGTTGCGGCGCGGATGCCCGAGGGCAGCTTCCGCAGCCTCGTCGAGGCCGCCTGGAGCTCGTCGCCCGAGGCGTTCCGGCAGGTGCTCGCGGTCGGCGGCCGTTTCGAGAATCCGCGTCCCGCCGCCGTGTCGCTGGCCGGCGATGCGTTGCAGCTCGAGGTCGCCGAGCCGCTGCTCGAGGGCGACGGCGAGTTCGTACTGCTCGCCGTCCCGTCGCCGCAGCTGTACGACGGCCGTGCCGCGGACCTTCCGTGGCAGCAGGAGATCTCGGACCCGGTCACGAAGATCACGTGGACCTCGTGGGCCGAGCTGAGCTTCGCCACCTGCGAACGGCTCGGCGTCGAGTACGGCGACGTCGTCGCCATCGAGACCGTCGCCGGCACGCTCGAGCTGCCGGTGTTCCCGCGCGGTGGCGTGCGCGACGATGTCATCGCGATCCCGACCGGCCAGGGGCACACGGTCGGTCGCTGGGCTTCGCTGGACGGCAAGGCGCGCGGCGTCAACGTGATCGCGGCGCTGCCGTCGCTCACCGACGAGTCGGGCGGACGCGCGTGGCTCGTCGCGCGGGCGAACGCCCGCAAGACCGGCGGGCACTTCCGCTTCGCGATCGACCAGGACAGCCAGGACCAACGTGGCCGCCGGCTCGGCCTGGCAACGCCGCTGTCCGCATTCGCGGCCGCCGGGGCCGCGCACGGCGAGGCCGACGCGCACGGCGGCGACCACGCCGAGCATCACCTGCGCGAGTTCGACGCCGCCAAGGACTCGGACGCGAACAGCCTGTACCGCTGGGGCATGGCGATCGATCTCGACCGCTGCACCGGCTGCAAGGCCTGCGTCGCCGCCTGTTACATCGAGAACAACATCCCCGTGGTCGGCGAGGAAGAGGTGCGGCGTGGCCGCATCATGTCGTGGCTGCGCATCGAGCGCTGGGTCGGCGACGGCAGCCTCGAGGGCGGAGCCGGTCTCGATCCGATCCTACCGGACGAGTCGGGCAGCATCGTCGACGTGCGACACGCAGCCCTCGTCTGCCAGCAGTGCGGCGCGGCGCCCTGCGAGCCGGTGTGTCCGGTGATCGCGACGTACCACAACGAAGACGGCCTCAACGGCATGATCTACAACCGCTGCATCGGCACGCGGTATTGCGCGAACAACTGTCCGTACAAGGTCCGGCGCTTCAACTGGTACGACTTCCAGATCCACAACTGGCCCGAGCCGATGCCGTTGATGCTGAATCCGGACGTCACCGTGCGCGGGCAGGGCGTGATGGAGAAGTGCACCTTCTGCGTCCAGCGAGTGGCGTTCGCCCGGCAGAAGGCCAAGGACGAGCAGCGGCCGATCGCCGACGGGGAAGTGACGACGGCCTGCGCACAGGCCTGTCCGACCCAGGCCATCACCTTCGGCAACCTGAAGGACGGCGCCAGCGCCGTGGTCCGGAAGTCCGACGATCCCGTGCGCGGCTACCACGCACTGCACGAGCTCAACACCCGGCCCGCTGTGACCTACCTAGCAAAGGTCACGCGTGGACCGGTCGAGGGGTAGAGATGACGCCGCCGCCGCCGCCCGCTGAATCGGTCGCCGCGATGATCCGGCCGACACCGCTGCTGGCGGATTCGCAGACCAACCGCGACGTGATGGCCGTCTTCATGGAGCGGCCCGGCCTCGGCTGGCTGCTCCTGATCGGTCTCTGCGGCGCCGGCCTCGTCGCCGGCGCCCTCACGTGGATCTTCCAGATCTACCTGGGTCTCGGCATCGCCGGCTACTCGCATCCGATCTTCTGGGGCGCGTACATCGTCACGTTCGTGTTCTGGGTCGGCATCGCCCACGCCGGCACGCTGATCTCGGCGATCCTGTTCCTGTTCCGCGCCAGGTGGCGCAACGCGATCAACCGCTCCGCCGAGGCGATGACGATCTTCGCGGTGTTCACCGCGCAGCTCTTCCTCGGCATCCACGTCGGCCGGATCTGGAAGGCGTACTTCATCCTTCCGTATCCGAACCAGCGCGCGCTGTGGGTCAACTTCAAGAGCCCCCTGCTGTGGGACACCTTTGCGATCAGCACCTACACGCTGATCTCGCTGATCTTCTTCTACGTGGGCCTGATCCCGGACCTGGCGATCGCGCGCGATCGCACCACCGGCTGGCGCAAGGTCCTGTACGGCGCGCTCGCGCTCGGCTGGCAGGGGACGAGCCGCCAGTGGAAGTCCCACACCCGGACGGTGCTGCACCTCTCGGGCCTCGCGACGCCGCTCGTGCTCTCGGTCCACTCGGTCGTGTCCTGGGACTTCGCCGTGTCCATCGTGCCGGGCTGGCACGCGACGATCTTCGCGCCGTACTTCGTCGCCGGCGCGATCTTCTCGGGCTTCGCGATGGTGCTGACGGTGATGATCCCGGTGCGCCGGATCTTCCGCCTCGAGCACATCATCACGGACTACCACTTCGAGAACATGACCCGGTTCCTGCTGCTGACGTCGGTGATCATCGGCTACGCGTACGGGATCGAGTACTTCATCGCCTGGTACAGCGGCGTCGAGGCAGAGCGGACCAGCTTCTGGTTGCGCGCCTTCGGACCGTACTGGATCTCGACCTGGTGCATGATCATCTTCAACGGGGTGGTCCCACACATCTTCTGGTTCAAATGGGCGAGAACCCACGTGCCGACCATTTTCGTCGTCTCGACGTTGATCAACATCGGCATGTGGTTCGAGCGCTACGTCATCATCATCACGGGCCTGTCTCGCGAGTACAACCCGGCCGTCTGGGGCCACTACACACCGAGCATCCCCGAGCTGCTCATCGTGATCGGCAGCTTCTCGTTCTTCAGCATCGCGTTCCTGCTGTTCCTGAAGCTGTTCCCGGTGATTCCGATCTCCGAGGTCAAGGAGCTCGAGATCCACGCGCGCAGCCACGGGCACGCCACCTCGGAGGCCCACTGAGATGCCTACCCTGCTCGGGGTCTACGACGATCCGCACGACGTCGCCGAGACGGTGACGAGGCTCAAGGGCCGCGGCTTCGCCAAGCTCGAGGTCTATTCGCCGGCGCCCTTCGACGAGGTCGAGGAGGCCGTCGACCCGAAGCCCAGCAAGGTCCGCTACTTCACGCTGATCGGAGGCCTGCTCGGCGTCGTCACCGGCTACGCGATGACGATCTGGATGTCGCTCGATTGGCCGATCGTGATCGGCGGCAAGCCGTACGCGGCGATCCCCACCTACACGGTGATCGCCTTCGAGCTCACGATCCTGTTCGGCGGCATCTTCACGCTGATCGGCCTGCTCGTCGTCGGCCGGCTCCCGTCGGTCCGCCTCGATCCCGCGTACAGCGCGCGCTTCTCCGGCGACGAGTTCGGAATTGCCGTCGAAGTCCCCGACCGGGACGTGGCGGAAGTGGACGGGCTGATGCGCGCGAACCATGCGAAGGAGGTGGGCATTGTTCCGGCCTAGCCCCCGCAAGCGCGTGGCGCTGCTCCAGACCGGCGCCTTCGCCGTCGCTGTGCTCGTCTCGACCGGCTGCTGGGAGCAGATGTCGAACGAGTGGTGGCCGCAGATGAAGTGGCAGCGCGCCGTCCAGGCGTACGAACTCCAGGGTCGGCCCGGCGACGAGGAGCAGGCGATCGGCAACTTCATGCCGCCCGAAGGAACCGTGCCGGTCGGCATGCCGCTGAAGGCCAGCGAGATCACGCTCGCCGAGGGCGAGAAGCTGGCGAACCCGAATCCGCCGTCGCTCACGTCGCTCGAGAACGGCCGCGCGCAGTACAACGTCTACTGCTCCGCCTGCCACGGCATGGCCGGTCTCGGCGACGGCCCCGTTGCGGGCCCGCCCTACGGCAAGGGACCGTTCGTCGCGGTGCTGCCGATCGCGGGTCCCGTCGGCAAGGCGCTCACCAGCGGATTCACGGACGGCCACATCTTCTCCGTGATCTCGCAGGGCGTGCGCCGGATGCCCAACTACAAGCGCATCCCGCCGAGCGACCGCTGGGACATCGTAAACTACGTCCGTTACCTGAACGGCCAGGTGCCCGGACCGACGCAGGCCCCGCAGACCGCGAGCGCAGCGCCGCCCGCGCCTGCTGCCGCGGCGCCCGCTTCCGACGGCACGGCTCCTGTTTCCGGAGGTGCGAATTGACCCCCGCCGACGTCACTGTGGGGCAGGTGAGCCCGCGTCCGATCCCGACGCTACTGCTCGGGGCGTGTCTGGCGCTCGTGGCGCTGGGAGTCATCGCGTTCTTCGTCGGCCTGGCCGCCGATGCGGACACCGCGTGGCTCGCCTTCCATGTGAACTACCTCTACTGGGGTGCGCTGGCGCAGGGCGCGCTCGTCGTGTCGTCCGCGTTCGTGATCATCGGCGCGCGCTGGCCCGGGCCGATCCGCCATATCGCCGAGTCGCTCGGCGCGTGGGTTCCGCTCACCGTCGTGTTCTTCCTGATCGGCTTCCTCGGCCGCGAGAGCATCTACTCGCCGTGGCTACACAACCCGCCGCCCGGCAAGGAGTCCTACCTCACCGCGACGCGGCTGTTCTGGATGGACCTCGGCATCCTGGTCTGGCTCGCCGCGCTGTCGGTCGCGTACCTCTACTTCTCGTTCCGGCCGGCGCTCGGCGGCGTGGCGCAGAACGGCGGCGGGTCGGGCCTGCTGCGCCGGTGGGCGTCCAACTGGCAGGGCGACGAGGCGGAGCGCGTGCGCTGCGCGCGCAAGCTCCAGGTGCTGGCGCCGATCGTGTGCCTGTCGTTCGCGCTCGGCTGGTCGTTCCTCGCCTTCGACCAGGTGATGTCGCTGACGCCGACGTGGTTCTCGAACCTGTTCGGCGCGTACTTCGCGTGGGGCGGCTTCCTGTCCGCGGTGTGCGCGACGGCGCTGATCGCGATCCTGCACCAGCGGTCGGTCGGCTTCGAGGGCCAGATCACGAAGGACCGCCTGCACGATCTCGGCAAGATGATCTTCGCGTTCTCGATCTTCTGGATGTACCTGTTCTTCTCGCAGTACCTCGTGATCTGGTACGGCAACCTGCCCGAGGAGACGCAGTTCTTCGAGGCCCGCCTCGGCAGCCAGTTCCTGGTGGACAAGTCCGGGATCGGCGAGCTGTACCTGTCGCAGACCTGGGCGATGGAGTTCTTCTGGGAGCGCCTGAAGGAGCCGTACGCGAAGCTGTCGCTGCTGGTCTGGGCGTGCTGCTGGATCATCCCGTTCTGGGTGCTGCTGGGCCAACGCCCGAAGCGCACGCCGATCATCCTCGGCAGCGTCTCGGCGATCTCCCTGTTCGGCTTCTGGCTCGAGCGCAACGTGCTGATCTGGCCGTCGCTGGTGCCGAAGGACACGCTGGCGTTCCTCGGGTTCGTCCAGGTCGGCATCGCCCTCGGCTTCCTCGGCGCATTCGCGCTGGTGTTCCTGCTCTTCTCGCGCCGGATGCCAGCGCTGCCGGTGCCGCAGAAGTCCTGACCGCGCGCCGGCCGCAGCGCTAGCCTACGGCGCGTGAATGCCATCGACGCCCGCCCGGCCGAGGTCCGGATCCCGCTGCGACCCGGACGCGGCGAGGTCGCGCTCCACACCAGCGGCTTCCGGCATCCGAGCTCACGCTGGACCGGTGCGGAACGCTTCACCGGCTACGGCGAGATCACTCATCTCCAGGTCGGCACGCGCCAGGTCCGCTTCGGGACGCGGCGCGGCATCACCGTGCTGCCGCGGCGGTGGTTCGCCGA
Source organism: Myxococcota bacterium (assembly GCA_039794265.1). Taxonomy (GTDB): domain Bacteria; phylum Myxococcota_A; class UBA9160; order UBA9160; family PR03; genus CAADGG01. The sequence goes on along the minus strand of JBDIVR010000006.1, from coordinate 66,395 downwards.
GGCCGGCGGACCCGAACGATTGGCGCATGCGCTGCTCGAGCGGATCGCCGGCGGGCCGCAGCCGCAGGCCTCACGGCAGCTCGCGGAGATGGCCGCGGCGGAGGCGCTGCTGCGCCAGCCGCATCGCCTCCGCGTCACGCCGGTGATCGCCGGGCTGTGTCTCGCGGTGTACGCGCTCGAGGTGCTGCTCGGGCCGATCGTGCACCACGCCGGCTTCATGAGTCCGCTGCTCGCTGCGCACGGCGAGCCGTGGCGGCTGGTGACGGCCAACCTGCTGCACGCGGACCTCGCGCACCTGGTGTTCAACGTGCTCGGGTTGATCGCGCTCGGTGCGCTCGTCGAGTGGCCGCTCGGAGCGCTCCGGACAGTGCTCGTTCTAGGGCTCTCGGGCGGCGCGGCGATGGCGAGCGCGTGGTTCGCCGGTTACGACGCGCTCGTCGGCGCGTCCGGCATGGTGGCCGGTCTCGCCGGCGCCGTGCTGTGGCTCGAGTTCCGGCGGCCCGAGCAGCTTCCCGCCGGCTGGCGGTTGCCGCGGCGTCTGTTCGTCGGTGCGCTGCTGTTCGACGCCATGCTGCCGATCGCGCTGCCGTTCATCGCCGGTGCCGCGCACCTCACCGGCTTCGCCGTCGGCGTCGTCGCGGCCGCGATGGGAACTGGAGCACGACTCGGCCGCGAGCGCCTGCGCGTCGATGCGCTGGTCGCTGCCAGCCTCGTGCTCGCCGTCGCGACCGTGTCGATCGCGAGCGCCGCGCGCCTCCTGGTGGACAGCGCCGCGTGGGAGGGGCACGCCGAGCGCCTGCTGCAAGCGAAGGGCTCCCCGGCGGTGATCCTCAACGACGCCGCCTGGCTGATCGCGACGGCCGACGAGCCGAGCCGGCAAGCGCTCGCCCACGCGCTCGTGCTCGCCGAGCGCGCCGCCTACGCGACGCAGGGCCTCGACCCGAACATCCTCGACACGCTCGCCGAAGCGCAGTGGCGCAATGGCGACGAGGGGGCCGCCGTCGAGACCATCGACGAGGCGATCGCGCTGGCGCCGGACGAGCCGTACTTCCGCGAGCAGCGCCGCCGGTTCCTCGGTGAGCGCGCCGCCGACGATCGCCCCGCTCCGCCCGGCTGGGGCACGCCGCCGGAGCCGCCGGCGCCGTGGGACGACAGCGAAGATCCGGGGATCGCGATCTAGCCTACTACCCGCCGCCGGTCGCGCCGCCGCTGAACGAGTCGCAGTCCTCGGCGATGACGACGCGGCCCTGGAAGTGTTCCGAGACCGACGTCTTGAACTGCTGATCGAACATCGGCGGCGGGCGCAGCCGGGTCAGCACCAGCAGCGGCACGCCGGCGCGCTGCGCCAGCCGGCCGGCGGCGCCGGTGGCGAGATGCAGGTCGGCCTCGCGGCCGAGCCGCTCGGCGTCCGGGTCGCCCGCCTCGATCACCGCATCGACGGCAGCGCGGAAGAACCCCTCGACGGCGAGCAGGCCCGCACCTTGGCTGAACGCCTCGAGAGTCGCGGGATCCGGCCCGCTGCCGGCGACGACCAGCGTGAGCGCCGCGCGCTTGCCCTCCGCCGCCGTCTCGAAGCGCCACGCGAGGCTCGGCAGCGGCCGCGCGCCGACGGCGCCGGCGCGGATCGTCACGCCGTCGTCGCGCGTCTCCGAGAAGCCGTCGTCCGCCTCGACGACGGTGAGCGCAGCGCCTGCCGCCGGCAGCCCGAGCTCGCGCGTGAGCGCCTCGGTCCCGGGCGCCTGCGCGGCGAGGATCGCGTCGGCGACGGCCTTCGTGCCGGGCGGCCCGACGACGCGCAGCGGTGTCTCCCGCGCCGCCAACCAGCCGGTCGACAGGAGATCGTCGAGGCCGACGACGTTCTCCGGCAGCAGGCTCGTCAGGTACACGGTCTCCGGCTGCGACGTGCGGATGTGACAGCGCCGCAGCGCTTCCGACACGCCGCGGCCGGCATCGATCAGCGCAATCCGCGTGCCGATGCCCACGGCCGACACCGGGCCGAGCCGACTCGGGTTCTCGTAGGCGCTGCCGGTGCCGATCGTCAGCATCGTCAGCGACTCGAACTCGCGGTCGTCGAGCCACGCGATGTCCTTCGCCAGCTCCTGGTAGCGCCACGTCGCCCAGATCGTGAACCAGCTCGCGATCAGCGCGAACAGCGCGAAGAACAGGATGGCGAGACGGCCGCGCATGGCGGGGATCCTCCGGGCGTCGGGGCCGAGCGTCGCTCAGTCGAAGACGACCGTCTTGTTGCCGTAGACGAGGATGCGGTCGTCGAGGTGCAGCCGGACGGCGCGCGCCAGCACCAGCTTCTCGAGGTCGCGGCCCTTGCGGATCAGGTCCGGGATCGTGTCGCGGTGCGAACAGCGCGAGACGTCCTGGTCGATGATCGGGCCCTCGTCGAGGTCCGGCGTCGCGTAGTGGGCCGTCGCGCCGATCAGCTTGACGCCGCGCAGGTGCGCTTGGTGGTACGGCTTGCCGCCCATGAACGCCGGCAGGAACGAGTGGTGGATGTTGATGATGCGCGCGGGGTACGCATCGGTGAACTCCGGCGACAGCACCTGCATGTAGCGCGCGAGCACGACGAGATCGATGCCGAGCGCGTCGATCCGCTCGCGTTCGCGCTTCTCCTGATCCGTCTTGGTGTCGGGACGGATCGGAAACACCTCGAACGGGATGCCGAACTGGGCGGCCACCGGCGCGAGGTCCGGGTGGTTGCTGACGATCAGCGGGATCTCGCACGCGAGCTCCCCGGCGCGCTGGCGCAGCAGCAGGTCGTACAGGCAGTGGTCGTACTTCGAGACGAAGATCGCCATCCGCTTGCGCCGGGCATCCGCCGCCAGCCGCCACGTCATCTGGAAGCGTTCCGCCGCCTCCGCGATCGCGGCCTCGAGCGAGGTGCGGTCCGTGCGGATCTCCGAGAGGTCGAAGCGGATGCGCTGGAAGAACATCCCGGCGACCGGGTCCGTGTGCTGGTCCGCGTCCAGGATGTTGGCCCCGTGCCCGTACAGGAGCTGCGCCAGCGCCGCGACGATCCCGCGGCGATCCGGGCACGAAACGAGCAGCGTGGCGATGGCGGTCGCGGGCGGGCCGGGCATGGCGCGGGATTCTAGCCGCTCGCGCCCGGCGCGGGCGCAGGGCGCTGGCCACGCCGCGGCGGAGCCTATACGCTTCCGGCCACAGAGGGTCTCACTCACCCTCGAGTTCCGTCCCGATCGACATGGGGTCGGTCGTGCGGGGCGCCCCGCGGCGGCGGGCACGGCGACTGCCACTACCGCGGGACCCGATGCAGGGTCTGGGCCTTGCTGGGTGCGTCCTACGCCGAGACGAGGAGGTGATTCGTGAGTAGATGTCTCAACACTACGGCGAGTGAGGTGGCGGCGTCCTGATCGCCGTTCCGAATCGCTGATGCAGTCTCGGTGAACTGCTAGGGACGCGACGTCCCAGCGCCACCGACCCCGGAAGCGCGGAAGCCGTAGCCGCCCTCGGGACCCAGCCGCCAGGGTGCACGACCCACGACCAGGTCCGCTTCCGGGGTTTTCTGCAAGCGCCGGGCCTTGCCGGCGCGCGCAGCGAGCCGCAGGCGAGCGAAGTCCACAAGGACGCCAGCGCGCCAGCAACCACGCCCAACCGGCGTCCGGCAAGCGCCGGTCCGCCGGCGCGCGCAGCGAGCCGCAGGCGAGCGAAGTCCATAAGGACGCTTCCCGCCCAGCAACCAACCGCCCCGCTCAGCAACCCCCGTCCCGCTCCAGCGCCGCCCGCACCCGCATCGAACCCCAATCGGCGTCCGGCAAGCGCCGGTCCGCCGGCGCGCGCAGCGAGGCGCAGCCGAGCGAAGTCCATAAGGACGCCAGCACCCCAGCAACCAACCGCCCCGCTCAGCAACCCCCGTCCCGCGCCAGCGCCGCCCCCCCCGTGTCCCCAACTCCGGGGATACCGCCCGCCCCCGCCCCCGCCCCATAGTGACCTCCAGCCCGAGGAGGTCCCCATGCACCGATCCCGCGCGGTCTTCGTGGCCATCGCCTTCGCCGGCCTGGCTCTCCCCGCCGCCGCCGAGCGCTTCACGCTCGCGGCGCCGCTGCCGTTCGAGTTCGACGGCGTGTCGGGCTCGCTCCTGCCGGTGTCGCCGGCCGAGGCGATCGGGACGCCGGAGTGCATCAGCCTCTCCGGCTGCGTTCCGCTCGAGCTTCGGGACGCGCTCCTCTATCGCGTGACGCTGAACCCGGGATCGGCTCCGCTCTACCAGGTCGTCGCCGGCCGGAACGTGCCGGGCAACCAGGCCAGCTACCTGCCGAGCGGGGACCCCTCGGCGCCGATCCCGACCTACGGCGGCGTCGCCGACTCGAACCAGGTGTTCCGCTTCAGCGACACCGAGACGCTCGACGCCGGCGAGACGAGCCCCGTCCTCATCACATCGATCACGCTCGGCTGGATCCGCACGCGCGTCAACGGCGGCATCGTGGCGACGGCGGGCGCGTGGAAGGAGCCCGGCCTCGCCAGTACGATCGGGACCTTCAGTTTGGCCTCGCTCGACGGGGCGCCGCCCGTCTCGCTGCACCTCCTGAACGAGGGCTTCACGGACTTCGAGAAACCGGTCTTCGTGACGGCGCCGGCCGGCGACTCGCGGATCTTCGTCGTCGAGCAGATGTCGCGCGCGCTGCTCGACGGGACGCGCTTCGGCCGTGTCCGGGTCCGTCCGGCCGACGCGCCCGCCAATACGGTCGCGACGACCTTCATCGAGGTGGAGGTCGCATTCGAGTTCGACGATCCGTTCGACGAGCGCGGACTCCTCGGCCTCGCGTTCGCGCCGGACTATGCGACGAGCGGTGCGTTCTACATCCACTACGTCGCGCCGGATCCCGCGGACCCGGACGGACCGGGGCGGATCACGATCGCACGCCACGCGGTGTCGGGGGATCCGAACGTCGCGAACCCGGACGGCACCGTGCTGCTCTCGATCCCGAAGCCCGGCCCGCCGGCCGGTGACCCCGAGGCCTTCGAGGGCTACCACAACGGCGGGTCGCTCGCGTTCGGTCCGGACGGCGCGCTCTACGTCGGCATCGGCGACGGCGGCGGTTGGCAGGGCTACGACCCCTGGAACTGCGCGCAGAACCCGGCGTCGCCGCTCGGCAAGATCCTGCGACTCGATCCGGCGGTGCTCGCGGCGAGTCCGGTGATCGTCGCGGCGGCGGCGCAGTGCCCGACGGTCGCGCTGCCGGCGCCGGCCGGGCTCGAGCTGTGGGCGAGCGGGCTGCGCAACCCGTGGCGCTTCAGCTTCGACCGCGAGCTGGGCGACCTGTGGATCGGCGACGTCGGCGAGGCGATGCGCGAGGAGATCAACTTCGTCGCGGCTGCCGCGCTCGCCGGCGCCGGGCCGAACTTCGGCTGGGACGTCGAAGAGGGCAGCGCGTGCAACCCGACGAACCCGGCGCCGTCCCCGGCTTGCGGCAGTCCGGCGCTCACGCCGCCCGTCCACGACTACGAGCACGATCCGTTCGCCTTCGGCTGCAGCGGCTCGGTGATCGGCGGCTTCGTCCACCGCGGCCCGGTCGATGCGCTGCGCGGCAAGTACCTTTTCGGAGATCCCTGCCAGGGCTTCTTGCGCACCCTCGAGCCCGACGGCGTCGGCGGCCTGGTCGCGGTGGACCTGCCTTCCGAGATCATCGACCAGATCGAGTACCTCTCGTCGTTCGGCGAGGACGGCAGCGGGCGCGCGTACGCGATCGACTACGCGAGGGGCGACCTCTACCGCCTGGTTCCGGAGCCGGGCACCTGGGCGAGCGGCCTCGCGGCGCTGGGCGCGCTGGCCGCCGCGGCGACCCGGAGGCGCCGGGCCGCGCGCCGCTGACCGCCGGGATCGACCCGTCCGCGCTCCGGCACCCGGCGCGGGCGGGTATGATTCCGCCCCATGAGCGCGCCCGACCGCCGCGATCGCCCCGCCCCGAACCGGGACCCGCTGACGCCGCTGACGCTGCTCGAGCGCACGCTGCGCGTCTTCCCGGACAAACACGCCGTCGCGTACGGCGAGCGCCGCTGGACCTGGTCCGAGTTCGGCGTCGAGATCGGCCGCATGGCCGGCGCGCTGCGCCGCGCCGGCGTCGGCCCCGGCGACCGCGTCGCGTTCCTCGCGCCGAACGTGCCGGAGCTGCTGGCCGCCCACTTCGCCGTGCTCCAGCTCCACGCCGCGCTCGTCGCGATCAACACGCGGCTGCAGGCGGAGGAGGTCGGCTACATCCTCGACCACTCCGGCGCCAAGGTCGTCGTCGTCGATCCGGAGCTCGCGCCGGCGATCCCCGCGTCGCTGAAGGAGCGGCCCACGCTGGTGAATCTCGAAGACCCGGTGGCGGGAGTCACCGGCACGCCGCTCGACGGCCCCACCTGGGCCGAGTTCGCCGACGGCGCCGACGTGCTGCCGATCCGGAACGATCTCGACGACGAGGACCGGATCACCTCGATCAACTACACGTCCGGCACCACCGGCCGCCCGAAGGGCGTCATGTACACGCACCGCGGCGCGTACTTGAATGCGCTCGGCGAGATCGTCGTCCACGGCCTCGAACGCGATTCCGTGTATCTGTGGACGCTGCCGCTGTTCCACTGCAACGGCTGGTGCTTCCCGTGGGCCGTCACCGCGGCCGGCGGCAGCCACGTCCTGCTGCGCAGGGTCGACCCGCCGGAGATCCTGCGCCTCATCCGGGAGCACGGCGTCACGCACTTCAACGGCGCGCCCACCGTGCTGCTGCTGCTCGCCGAACACCCGGACGCCCAGGGCGTGCGCTTCGACCCGCCGGTGCGCGTCGCCACGGGCGGCGCGCCCCCGTCGCCGACGCTGCTGGCGCGCATGGAGCAGCTCGGCGTTCGCGTCATCCATCTCTACGGACTCACCGAGACCTACGGCCCCCACGTCTACTGCCAGCTCCAGCCCGAGTGGGAGACCCTCGATGTCGAAGCCAAGGCCCGCGTCATGTCGCGCCAGGGCGTCCCGTACCACGTGGCGACGCACCTGCGCGTCGTCGACGACCAGATGCACGACGTCCCGGCCGACGCCACGACGCTCGGCGAAGTCGTCATGCGCGGCAACAACGTCATGAAGGGCTACTACCGCGACGACGAAGCCACCGCGCAGGCCTTCGCCGGCGGCTGGTTCCACAGCGGCGACATCGGCGTCGTCCACCCCGACGGCTACATCGAACTGCGCGACCGCAAGAAGGACATCATCATCTCCGGCGGCGAGAACATTTCCACCATCGAAGTCGAGCACACCCTGGTCAAACACCCCGCCGTCCTCGAATGCGCCGTCGTCTCGATGCCCCACGAAAAGTGGGGCGAAGTCCCCAAAGCCTTCGTCTCCCTCCGCCCCGGAGAGAGCGTCACCGAAGCGGATCTCATCGCCTTCACCCGAGAGCGCCTCGCACACTTCAAATGCCCGAAGTCGATCGAGTTCACCGAGCTGCCGAAGACTTCGACGGGGAAGATCCAGAAGTTCAAGTTGCGGGAGCGGGAGTGGGCTGGGAGGGCGGAACGGATTTCTGGGGGGGAGGGGTAGCGTTCGGTACTCTCCGCCACGCGCTCGCATCCAGAACGGGTCTGGGTGCACCGCCTGGTCGTGGTTGGACGGCCGGATGAGCACTGATATCCGCGAAGAATCGCTGACCGATCTAGAGAAGTACGCCCGGGTCCCGATCGCATTCGAGGCTTGGACCGTCCTCGAACTGTCGAGCCGCAACGGCGGTCTCGGTGGATTCGAGCTTTTCGAGCGCCCGCTTCGCCAGAAGTTGGTCAAGGACTACGACGCGATCCCCGGGAATCACCCCACCGCATGGCCAGGCCGATTCGATCTTTCCAGTTGGGGCTTGCTTTCGGCGACACTCGATGGTGAGCGAATCGGGGGTGCGGCAGTCGCCTTCCGCACCCCCGGGCTGGTCATGCTCGAGGATCGCGAGGATCTCGCCGTTCTCTGGGACCTCCGGGTCGCCCCTCGAGCCCGCCGGCGCGGCCTTGGCGCGAAGCTCTTCGGCGCGGCTATGGACTGGGCAATCACGCGCGGCTGCCGATGGCTCGAGGTCGAAACCCAGAACATCAACGTCCCCGCGTGTCGGTTCTACGCGAGCCAGGGCTGTGTTCTCGGAAGCATCCGCCGGTTCGCGTATCCTGACCTCCCAGATGAGATCCAGCTGATCTGGTACAAGGAGCTCGCCGCGGGCCGCGCAAGGCTTGCGGCGGTCCAGGCCCCATCTGACGTTTCGATCGGGCCTGGCACCGTCTGAGCGCCGCACTCGGTTGCCCCGGGGTGGCCTCGACGGCCGGACCGCGGCAGCTGAAGAACGAGTCCGTCGTGTCGAAGCCACGAGAGTCCTTGGCTCGCGGGCACCCTGATCCCGGCAGGACAACCGTTACCTCCTGTGGTATCATCTAGCCGTGCCCAAGATCCGGCGTGGCGGGTTCGTGTTCCTCGCCTGAAAGGGAGACCACTCCTCGCGTCATGTGCACGTCTACAGGGATGGCCACCTCGACGTGAAGTGGGACCTCGAGAACTGGCTTCCGATGAAGGGCAAGGCCACTGCCCGGGTTCTCCGGTTCATCCAGAAGCTCCCGGAGGATGGCGCTCTTTGAAGATTCGACGCGTCATCGTCAACCAGCGCAAGGCGCAGCTAGAGGTCGTCGTCGCCAACGGCACGATCTTCCCTCTGCCCTTCTCGCAGCTCTCTCCCCGGCCCACCTCCGCCAACCGAGTTCGCGACGCCTATCCGGACAAGGAGCTTGCCAAGGAAGCCTTCACGTATGTGCTCGAATCCGGTGCGGAAGGCTCGGTGCACGTCGATGCCGTGCTCGAGTACAACCAGGATCCCCACGCGATGAGCGAGCTGCTCCTCCACGAGCTCACGGTCCAAGCGCGAGAGTGTATCGAGCAAAGCGGGCTCAGCCGGCGCGAGATTGCGCGTCGTCTGGGGACCTCGCTTGCGCAGCTCTATCGGTTGTTGGATTCCACGAACACCACGAAGTCGCTCAATCAGATGATCGCGCTGCTCCACGTCCTGGGCTGCAAAGTCTCGGTCGTCGTCAAGAAGCGGAAGGCAGCGGCATGACACCCATCAGGCTCCGGGTGTCGACAGGACACGACGTCCCTCGACGATTGCAATTGCGGTCCGCGTTCGTCCCGAGTGCGTACTGGTGTCGCGGTGGGTCTTCGGGACGTGAGCGAGGAGATCGGCGCGGCGGCGAACCCGATGCAGACGCCCATGTCGAGGGACGGCGGCGCGGAGTTGCTCGAGTCCTTGCGACGCAGGTCCTCTCCAGCAGTCGACTCCAAGGCTTGATCCTGCAGCCAGCTTCCGAGTAGACTTCCGAGGTCATGGACCTCGTCGAGATTCTCGAGCGCCCGGAGGGAAAGACGCTCGAGTTCAAGCGCGCTTTTCCTCTCCTGCCGGCGCCCTCAGGACGATCGTGGCATTCGCCAATGCGGCCGGCGGAACGCTGATCGTGGGCGTGGAGGACCGAAGCCGTCATGTTCGCGGCGTTCCGGAGCCGCTCGATCTCGAGGAACGGCTCGTCAACTGGATCAGCGACCGGATCTCTCCGCGGATCGTGCCGGAGGTGGAGATCCTTCGGTGGCGGCGCACACAGGTTCTCGCCGTTCAGGTGTATCCGAGTGCCGTCCAACCCGCTCCCTCATCGGCGAGGGATCGGATCGCGGCGTCTACGTCCGCGTGGGCTCGACGAACCGGCGGGCGGATGCCGACATGGTCGGGGAGCTTCGGCGCTTCGCTCGGGTGAGGCGTTCGACGAGCAGCCGATGCCGGAACTCGACTCGGAAGCCCTGGACTTCCGAGCGGCTTCCGAGTTCTTTGCGCCCGCGCGCAAGCTCGCTCGCCGCGATCTCGAGACGCTCCGGCTCCTCAGCGACCACCAGGGTTGCAAGGTTCCGACCGTCGGCGGCATGATCCTTTTCGGTACGGAGCGCGGGCGGTATTTCCCGGACGCCTGGATCCAGACCGGCCGCTTCGCCGGGACGGACCGGAGCCGCATCGTCGACCACGCGGAGATCCGCTCGCTCCCGGTCCGCGCGATCGAAGAGGCCGTCACCTTCGTGGAGAAGCACATCCTGCGGGGCGCCGACATCGGACGCGTACACCGCAAGGAGCGCTGGAGCCTGCCGCCCGTCGCGGTACGGGAAGCAATCGTCAACGCGGTTGCGCATGGCGACTACGCGCAGCGCGGTGCCCCTCTGCGCCTGGCGATCTTCGACGACCGCCTCGAGATCGAGAATCCCGGTCTCCTGCCCTTCGGGCTCACGGTCGAGGACCTCCCGCGAGGCGTCTCGAAGCTTCGCAACCGGGTGATCGGCCGCGTCTTCCATGCGCTCGGCCTGATCGAGCAGTGGGGCAGCGGAATCCAGCGCATGACTGCGGCTTGCGTCGAGTCCGGGCTGGCCGCGCCCGTCTTCGAAGAACTGGCGACGCGCTTCCGCGTGACGCTCGCCACCGGGCGCGTGACCCGTCCGACTCTCGACGAGACGGACGAGGCGATCCTGGCGAGCCTCGCCCGAGGCAAGGGGCGACTGACGAGCGAGATCGCCGTGGCGATCGCTCTGACGCCCCGCGCCACGCGCACTCGGCTCGCCCGCCTGGTCGGCCGCGGACTGGTCCGTGAGATCGGAACCGGACCACAGGATCCGAAGCGGCGCTACTTCCTGGCCGAGAGGGCAAGGGAATGAGTCCGACGCCGGAGCAGCAAGCCCGCACTCAGCTTGACGCGGCCCTCGAAGCCGCCGGCTGGATCGTCCAAGACCGCGCATCCATGAACTTCGAATGGGATCGCGAGAAGGCTGCGATCGATCTCGAGAAGCACGGCGTCTCCTTCGACGAGGTTCGCCACGGCTTTGGGAGGTCCGCTCTCGAGCACTATCCTCGATCCCGACGCGTCGGATGACGAGGATCGGTACATCCTGATCGGCCAGGCGTCCTTGGGGCGCGTCGTCGTCGTTGTCCACGCAGAACGCGGTGAGTTCATTCGGCTCATCAGCGCAAGGCTCGCAACGCGAAGCGAGAGACGATCCTATGAGCAAGAGTGACCGTTCCGAATCGCTCGAAATGCGCGACGAGTATGACTTCTCCGGCGGCATCCGCGGAAAGTACGCCGAACGCTTCAAGCAAGGCTCCAACGTCGTCGTCCTTGGTCCCGACGTTGCCGCCGAGTTCCCGACGCGCGAATCCGTGAACAAGGCGCTTCGTTCATACCTCGCTCGGCGGAAGGCCGAGGACGGTGCGGCACAATAGCGGCTAGCCGGCGCGAAGAGAGCCCATGACGCGACGCGACCTACCCAGCAACCCGATCGTTGGGGATTGTGCGCGACCGCCAGAATCTGGAGACGATCGGACAATTCGAGATAGATGACGTGATCGGGGAACCGGCGCACCGCCGTCGGCGAATCGCTTCATCCGCCACAGCTACCCAAACCCGGCCGATGCATCGTGGAGGACATCCTGGCCGGTCTTGCCCATCTCACCCTCCGGAAAGCGCGACGGCTAGCATGCCGCCAATGGCTGCTGGCCGCGGGTTTCGGCCGTTTGGGTTGTCTCGGTCGGACCGCGCTGGCGATCGTTGAATCCAAGAGCGATTCGTCGGCGTCTACGACCATGATGATCCAACTCTTCCTGGCCCTCCTCGTTCTCGTAGGCTTCGCTGCTGTCCCCGCCCAAGCGCAGGTCAACTACTGCCTCGGCGTCACCGCTGACTTGCCAAGCTATTCGCAGCATGCCAACGCGATTCTGAAGGCTATCGAGGCGACCGCGGTCCAACTCGACGAAAGTGTGGCTGCCTTCCTCAGCGCCGCAGACGCCGTCAAGTCGTCGGAGCGGTTCGCCTCCCAGCCGCTGGCCGTCCTCGGTCCGCTCTATTCCACTTCAGTTGCACAGTGGCTCTCGCGGCAGGAAGACCTCTGCAAGTGTCTGTCCGACCTGGGTGGTTCCTCTGCGCACTGTGAAGTCGGTCCCATCCGCGGGCGGGCCTGCGCACCTCTTCAGCGCAGGCATGGCATCACTTTCGAATGTCTGACAAAGGGAAGGTAGAGCGCTCCCCGGGACGATGCTGAGGCCGGCGGCAGAACCGGGCAGCAGCGTCGGTTCGCGTTGTCGGCCGGGCTCAGGGGCCGCAATCGATTGCCGACACCCGTGGGTGTCGACTCGAGCGATAGGCATGGACGGCCGATGGCATAGTTGACTCTTCGGGCCGGTGGTATGGTCTACAGGCTTCCGATCCTCTTTCTAGTCCCGAGCGCATGGGCCTATGCATACAGCTGAACGCCCCGGTCGCGACGGGACCAGCGCGGCGGCACCCTGATGCTATTTCGCAAGAGCTTCCTCGAGGGGATTCGCACAGGCGAGATCACGGTGGCGTTCAGACGCTGGCGGCGGCCATCCGTGCGAGCAGGGGGCACCTTGCTGACTCCGGTCGGTCAACTCACCATCGAGTCCGTCGAGTCGGCGACCTTGAGCCGGATCTCGGCGGCCGATGCCAAGCGCGCAGGCTACGAGTCGCGCGAGGCGTTGGTCGAAGAGTTGCAACGACGGACGGACGGTGAGCTCTACCGCATCGAACTCGGCCCGCTGTGCACAGATCCCCGCCTCTCGCTACGCGACACGCTCGCGACTACGAAGTCGGAGTCCCAGGCTCTGCGCGATCGGCTGTGTCGATTGGATGCCCGAGCAGCGGAGGGCGCTTGGACTTTGCGGACCTTGGAAGTGCTGAGTTCGCATCCGGGCGTTCGCGCAGGCGACTTGTGCCGTCTCGTGGCGCAGGGGAAGGAGCGCTTCAAGCTCAATGTACGGAAGTTGAAGACCCTGGGGCTCACCGAAAGCCTCGAGACAGGCTACCGATTGTCGCCGCGCGGAGAGGCACTACTCAGCTCCCTGCTCTCGGAGCGGGAACACGATGCCACATAGCAGCCGGCTGCAGCGGACGTTTCGCCCCGCAGCCCGCCGCGGAACCGGATCGACTTGCCGGAACTCGCCGACGCAGACCCGCACCGCCATGACCCGTTCACCGGAGGACAGCCGTGAAGCCGATCATGAATCTCTCCGAAGTCGAGTTCGACGACGTGGAAGAGAACGGCATCTACACCTCCAGCCCGGGCCAGATCAGCGATCACATCGGCGTCGAGCGGCTGGGCTACGATCTGATCGTCGTGCCGCCGGACAAGGTGCAGTGCCCCTTCCACAACCACCACGGGGAGAAGGAGATGTTCCTGATCCTCGAAGGCGAGGGCGAGCTGCGGTTTGGCGACCAGCGGTATCCGATCCGCAAACACGACGTGATCGCGTGCCCGCCCGGCGGTCCCGAGGTGGCGCACCAGATCCGAAATGCCGGAACGACGACCCTGCGCTACCTGGCGCTGTCGACGATCGTCGATGTCGAGGCGTGCGAGTATCCGGATTCGCAGAAGGTCCTCATCGTGACGGGCAATCACGGCGTGAGACGCCTGCGAAAGATGTTCCGCGCGGAGAACACGGTCGACTACGACGACCGCGAGTCGAACGAGGAGCCGCCGCGGTGACGCCCAAGCTCTCGCTCGGGCGCGCATGAACGGCCGGGGGCATCCTCGTCGAAGTTGATGGATTGGCCTTGGAGACGACGCGAGAGCGGCACGCGGTGAACTGCCGTCCGCCGTTGCGCCGCGCGCGGATCCGGCCGACGCTTCTCGCCAGATCACCCCGCTCGGTCCCGAAGCGAGGGCCATCTCTTGAAGCACGATTCCGACGGAGGCCAGCTGCTCGTGGTGTTTCGCGGTCGCGGTGTCGCGCCGAACTGGCCGGCAGAGGTCGAGGCGGCCCAGCGTCAGACCACCGTGGTGATCGACGGCCAGGCCCTGCCTCGCCTTCGCTACGGACGCGAAGGGAGAGGCTGGGCGAGCGCCGCCCGTCCGTGCTCCGACTGCGCCGCGATCAAGGGTGAGTTCCATGTTCCGGGCTGCGACATGGAACGCTGTCCTTCCTGCAAGGCCCAGCTCCTCTCGTGCGGCTGCGTGCGCGAGCCGGGGGACGCCGGCTGAGGGGGCGCCTTGTCTCACCGGACACCAAAACGAGGAGCACGTCGATGAGTGACGCCAGATCGAGATCCATCGGAGCGACGATCGTCGGCGTGCTGACGCTCTGCGCCGGCCTGGCGGCGTTCCTGGTTCCGCTGCAACACGCGGGTCCTTACGGGATTCCCGGCCGAGGTCTCGTGGGCGGGCTGCTCTGCTTCGTGATCTCCGCCGTGCTGCTCGCGCGGCGCACGCCCACCCTGGTGCGCGTCCTCGCGTTCCTCGCCACCCCCGTCGTGCTGTTCTTCGCGCTCTACGGGGCGCTCGCAGAGGCCGAGGAGGTCGTGGTCCTCTACGCCGAGGACGCCGAGCTGCGGTTGTGGATCGTCGATCACGAAGGGGCCGAGTGGGTCTCGATGCCGCGCTCGAAGGCGGAGCGACACGCGATCGACGGTGCCCAGCTCGAGTTGCTGCGGGCGGGAGAGAAGCGGTGTGTGGTTCCGCGGATCGTCGACGATCCGGCCGCGAACCGGCGCACCTTCGATCTGCGCCAGGAGAAGTACGCGGTACAACGGCTCGGCGGCGCGCTCGGGATGTTCGGAGACGAACCGGGGCCCGAGACGATCACGCTGCGCCTCGACCCTTGCGGATGACGCCGCGACGGTCGGTCGAAGCCAGCCGAACGGAGGGATCCGATGATTCGAGGGGGCTGTCTTTGTGGTGCCGTCCGCTTCGAGGCGGACGAGATTCCGCTCCTCACCCACTGCCACTGCTCGCTGTGTCGCAAGGTGAGCGGTGCGGCTTTCTCGACGACGGCGTGCCTGCCGTCGTCTCGGTTCCGCTTCCTCGCCGGAGCCGATCTCGTCGAGACGTATCGCCACCCGCAGAGCGTCTTCACCAACTCGTTCTGCCGCACCTGTGGCTCTGCGGCGCCGTGGGTGGCGGCTGAAGAAGGACACGCTTTCATCCCGGCCGGACTCCTGGACGACGATCCGCAGGTCCGGCCCGCGCTCCACATGTTCGTCGGCTCGAAGGCGCCGTGGTGGTCGATCACCGACGACGCGCCGCAGTTCGACGAGTGGGTGCCGGGCTTCGGCCCCGAAGCCTCTCGAGAGTAGGGCGGCTGGATCCGGAGAGAGGAGGGGAGGGGATGAACGACAGGGAGCGCAACAAGGCCATCGTCCGCCGCTTCGTCGAGGCCGTCGACGCGCAGGACTGGGCGACCGTCTCCCTGCTTGTCGCTCCCGGTTTCGTCCGGCACAGCGCCGCCGCCGGGCCGCAGACAGTGAGAAGCCGGGACGACTTGATCTTCGTCCTCCGCGCCGGGTTCGAGACGTTTCCCGACGCGCGCGAGACCGTGCTCGATCTCGTTGCCGAGGCAGACAAGGTGGCCGTTCGCCATGGCTTTCGGGGAACCCAGCTCGGCCCGATGGGCCCCATCCTCCTTCTGGCAAGGTGATGGAAGCGACGTACCTCGCGATCTATCGGATCGAAGACGGTATCGTCGTGGAAGCCTGGGCCGAGTGGGACAACCAGAGTGGTCTCGAACGGCTCGGTCACGCGCGCGTGACGACGGACCTCGCGCGGATCGAGTCCGGTCTGGCTGAGCCGGACAGGTCGCCCCCGGATCGAATGCTGGGTTTCGGCCCCGATCCGCGCGGCGCCTCGAGCCAGCCGAGCCGCGCGATGAGGCCGCCTGCGCCCCCCGCGCGATCGGCGGCACCTTCCCGGCTCTTCGCTCGGTGTCCCTCGCTCGACTCCAAAGGAGCCGCGATGCATCGCAGACGGCCCACCGCCTCGCTGCTCCCGGCCGCAGCCGTCGCGACGCTGCTCGGTTCGCGGCGCGTGTCCGGCTAGCGCGTGTCGCGGAGCCGATGCAGGGCGGCAGCCGCGAGCGGCCTCGCCGCAACGGTCCTGGCGCTGCTGGTTCCCGTCATCGGCGCCCGCGGCGAGTCCGGGTACTCGCACGTCAGCCAGTTCATCAGCGAGCTGGGTGCCGTCGGCGCGGCGAATGCCGCCTGGGTCTCGGCGGCGGGCTTCGCACCGATCGGTGGACTCGTCCTGGCATTCCTTGCGTTCGCGTCCGCGGCGTTCCCTCGCTCGCGCTGGCGGACGGCGGGCGTGTTGTGTCTCGGAGCGATCGGGGTGGGTTATCTCGTCAGCGCAGTCTTCCCCTGCGATGCCGGCTGCCCCGCGTCCGGCTCGTTCTCGCAGTCCATTCACAACGTGTTCGGATTCCTCGAGTACGCAGGAGCGCTGGCGGGTCTGTTGCTGCTCGCGGCGGCCTTCCGGCGGTCGCCCGGTTGGCATCGTCTCGCGGCCCCGTCCGTCGTGGCGGCCGGATTCCTCGCCGTGGGCTTCTTCGGCATGCTCGTCCCAGGATTCGAGCCGGTCCGCGGAGTGAGCCAGCGGATCGCGGAGGGGGCGATCTTCTCGTGGATCGCAGGGATGAGCCTCTTTCTGCTCCGCTCCAGCGAAACGGGAGGCGGATCTCGGAGATCGTCGGACCTCCGGCGGTAGGGAAGGAGGCGAAAGATGGAAGAACCGAAGGATGCCGCCGCGATCGAGCGCGGGCCGTTTCGCCTTTCGCGCGATCCGATGGATCTCCAGATGGTGCTCGTCTGCCTCGGATCGTCGATCGCGTTCTGGAACCCCTGACTTTTCCTGCTCACTCGCGCGTGCGGTGTGCTCTTGCAGCGGCTCGCGATCGTACACGAGGAGGCGTACCTCGAGCGGAAGTTCGGCGAGGTCTATGGAGGCTACGAACACCGTGTCCGGCGCTGGATCTGACCGGCTGCCGCAGGCGCAAGGAGGATCGTGGAGTTCGCGCGGCTCCTACTCCGGCTCTCGGCGCTGGCCTTCGCGGGCATCGGCGCGGCGTTCTTGTTTGCACCGGCGGCGATGGCCGGCTTCGTCGGCGTGTCGTTCTCCGGCGCCGCGGCCGACAACGACGTCCGCGCGCTGTACGGGGGTCTCCAGCTCGGCTGTGCGGCGGTCCTGTGGGGCGCTTCGGTCCGGGCCGAGTGGATCCACCTCGGCCTGCTCGCGCAGATCCTGCTGTTCTCCGGGCTCGCGCTGGGTCGCTTCGTGAGCTGGAGCGTCGTGGGACTGCCGGACGCGCTCGGTTTGGGCCTCCACGCCGCGGAACTCGTGGCGATCGGGGCGGGCCTGGCGGCGCTGCTCCGGCTCCGGCCCTAGCTTGTGGCCGCCAAGAGGGTTCTGGAGGCGCGAACGTGAACTGGGAAGCCATGGGAGCGATCGGGGATCTCGTCGGCGGGATCGCCGTGGTGATGTCGCTGGTGTACGTCGGCTATCAGATCCGGCAGAGCTCGCGGCAGATCGAGCTGAGTTCGCGGAACATCGAAGCGTCGATGTATCACGAGACCGGCGATGCGTTCAGCCGCTGGATGTCGATGGTGGCGGCGGATGAGCTCCTCGCCGATCTCTTCCTCCGGGGCCTGGGGCGCGAGGAGCTGTCCCAGAGCGAGACGTTGCGGTTCCACTTCCTGCTCAACAGTCTCCTGCTCGCCTACGAGAACAACTACCACCAGTTCGAGATCGGATCGGTCCGGCGCGATGCATTGGCGGACAACCTCGAGAACCTGCGGCGGATCCTGACGTCTCCGGGCGGGTCGCATTGGTGGACACGCTGGGCGCCGGAGACGCTGTCGCCCGCGTTCCGGGCGGCCGTCGATGCCCGCCTGATCGGCTCCGAGGGGCGGTCGGTCCGGGCCTAAAGTCGGAACGCCTGTGGGCCGACGTCCTGCTGCATCGCACTCCCGCGCTCGGCCGGAGCGACCTGCGTGAGGGGCATGCGCGGGAGGTCCCGATGAACACGCTACCGGTTTCGGTGAGCACGGTGTTCCTGGTGTCGATCGGCGTGCTGTTTCTCTGGGGCGCCCATCGCGCGCATCGGACGGGAGAGATCCGCGGCGGCTCCGCCGGCTTCCGCGTCTACGAGCCGAGCCGCATCGAGAGTCCGTTCGGGTTCTACTCCGTGCAGCTCATCTACGTGCTGTTCGGCTCGTGGCTGGTGATCCGCGGCATCCTGACCGCCGTCGGCGCGGTGGCGCCGCTGCCGATCCGGTAGCGGGCGGGTAGCTGGCCGGGCGCCACGTGTCGCTCGTCGATCTGTGGGGGACGGCGGCCGAACGCATCCGCGCGCAGCTCTCCGAAGCGAGCAGCCCCGAGCGTCAGCTCGATCTCGTCGAGTCGGTACTGTTGGCGCGGCCCTCGCGCGCTCGGCGGCACCCCGTGACGATCCACCTGAACGTGGACGACGCGGACGCCGTGATCCAGCGCGCCGTCGCCGCCGGTGCGCAGCTCGAGACGGAGCCGATGGACCAGTCCTACGGAGAGCGCTCCGGCTCCATCTGCGATCCCTTCGGCCACGGCTAGAACATCGGCCACTCGATCGAGGATGTGACGCCGGACGAGATGCAGCGGCGCTACACGGAGCTGATGACGGCAGGCTGACGACGAACGCGTTCGTGCCGGTTCGTTGCGCGCGAGTGGGCGATCCGGAGGGCTGACTGCGGGGATCGTCCGTCCGGACTAGTCCGTTCGGGGTACGACACGCGCCGGGCCGCGGGCGTAGACTCCTCTGGCCGACGCGGGCTGAGCCCGACGTCTCCCGCGTTTCCAACTGCGAGCGTGCCATGTCCAATCCCTTCCGCGGTTCGTCGACCCTCCTGCCCTGGCTGCTGCTGCTCGGGCTGTTCGTGGTCGGCTTCGCTTCCGTCGCCGAGGCCCGCACCCGCACGTTCTGCGGTGTCGTGAAGCGCTCCTGCGGCGGCCACCTCCAGCCGGTCTGTACGTCGGGCGCGGCGTGCGACGCCGGGCACACGCGCTACAGCGGCAGCCCGTTCCCGATCACGATCGACTGCCCGTGGCCGATCAAGGACGTGAAGGTCTCCGGCGGCTGCTACGACTCGCGCCCGAGCTGCAACGACTGCAGCGCGAAGGGCCAGATCCCGTGCCCGCAGGAGACGTCGCAGTGGTGTACGCCCGGCTGCGACGCCGGGCTCGATGTCCGCTTCGGCCTGTGCAGCGACGGCTTCGTCTCGCTCCCGAAGTCCGGGCCGAACGAGAGCTGTGCGCCCGGCGTGGGCATCGATTGCGAAGACGGGCTCCAGTGCACGCTCGCGCTGACCTGCTCGCACGAGCCGGCGCGCGAGGGCGAGACCTGCGACGTCACGGCGCCCTGCGCCTCGGGCCTCTACTGCCAGGCCGGCGTTCCCCAGATCTGTCGCCGCAAGCGGACCGTCGGCGAGGGCTGCTCGGCGTTCAACCCGTGTGCCGAGAGCCTGTCGTGCGAGGCCTGCTTCACCGAGAGCTGCAACGCCCCGTTCCAGTGCTTCCCGAATGCCAACGAGGGCGCGATCACCGAGCAGCAGTGCAAGAAGCTGTACAGCCCGGTGATCGCCGACGGCATCACCGGCGGCGACATTACCTTCACGTGGGCCGGCGGCAACGGGATCGGCGCGGTCGCGACGGAGTCGCAGGCGTTCGGCGTGGCCTATGGACCGAACGGGGAGTTCGGCTGCTTCACGGCGCTGTGCGGCGGCATCTTCAGTGACGTCGGCATCTCCGGGGCGTTCACCTCGCTCGGCTTCTACATGCATTTCGATGCCGTCGGCGGCGCGTCCTTCGTCAACACCCAGACGGCGCAGACGCCGTTCAAGTTCCTGAACTTCTCGACGTCCCAGGTCTTCGAACGCTTCGGGGACGACTTCCCGCCGTTGACCGGCGATCTGATCGGAACCGAGGACGCCCTCGGCGTCGGCGCCGGCCTCAACCCGTCGCCGTTCACCGCCGGCTCGTTCTACTGCGAGACCATCCTCGACGAGATCGGGGTCGATCCAGGGGAGAACCAACCGCCGCCACTGGTGCTTCCGCCGCTCGAACAGATCGTCAACCCGGACTTCGAGACGGACCTGTTCGGCTGGAAGTGCACGAACGGAGGCGTGTGCGGCTGGGATTGGGATTCGCCGACCGCGCCGGACAGCGTCGGTTCCGGGCGCGTCACGAGTCCGCCGCCGGGATCGGCCTCGAACCAGGGCCGCCTGACGTCGAGCTGTGTGAAGGTGCAGGAGGACGTGCCGTACCGGCCGTCGGTGTGGATCCGGACCGTCGGGGCGCAGCCCGGCTCGGCGTACGTTCTGTGGAGTTCGAGCGAGACCTGCACGGGCGGCGTGGTCGGAAACGATTCGCTCGGCTCCTCGCCGGCGGACGGTGTCTGGCGGCGGCTGTCGGCGGATCTCGTGGCGCCACCCGGAGCGCGCACACTCGTGCTCAACGCGACGGCGAACCGGGACGCGGGGTCCGGCGCAGCGAGCGAGACGTTCCTCGACAAGGTGTTCGTGCCGGAGCCCTCGGGCACCCTCTCGGGCGGAGCTGCGGTGGCGCTGCTGCTGGCGCTCGCACGCCGGCGGGGGCGCTCCCGGCGCTGAGCGATGCCCGTCGCGAGGCCGGGTAGCATGTCGCGGTCGGGAGTCCGCATGCCCTCGCTGACACGCGAAGACCGATTGCTGCTCGGGATCCTGGTCCCGATCTTCCTGGTGTGCTTCGCGCTCCACGTCCACGAGGTCCGCCGCTCCGGGCTCGCGCAGCTGCCGGTCTGGGCGCTCGCCGATCCGGGCGGCGGGCAGCCGACGGTCGGCGGGTACCGGGTCGAGACCGACAGTACCGGGAGCGACCTGCTGCCCGGCGACCGCCTGCTGCGCGTCGGTGACACCGATCTGCGAGGCGCGGGCTATGTGGAGTTCGATGCGCGCGCGCTCGAGGCGGTCGGCGTCGCCGGCGAGGCGCCGCTGGTCTTCGAGCGCGGCGGCGTCCGCCACGAGACGACGATCCGCGCGCGGCCGCGGCCGTACGCGTGGTCGCGGTCGCTGGTGATAGGGATCGGCGCTCTGCTCCTCGTCCTCATCGTGCTGCGCGCGCCGGGGCGCCCCGATGCACAGCGGTTCGCGCTCGCGATGCTCGGCTATGCGATCCTGATGTCCCAGTTCTACGGCGGCCCCGCGTGGAAGACGCGGACCTCGCTGTGGTTGTGGAACGCCGGCGGGCCCCTCGTCGGCCTGCTGTTGTTGCGCTGGGCGCGGCTCTTTCCCAGCGAGGTTCCGGCGGCGGCGCGCGCATGGTGGGGGTGGCCGTGGGCCGGCGCCGCCGGCATGTTGGCCGTCCGCACGAGCTACTGGTGGGGCGTCCCGATCGAGCCCCGCCATCTCGCCGTCGCGTCGCAGGCACTGCACGGGGGCTTCCTGCTCGGCGCCGTCGCGCTGCTCGCGCGGAACTACGCCTACGCCGAGCCGATCGGCCGCCGGCGCCTCAAATGGGTGCTCTACGGCGCCGCCATCAGCGGCTCGCCGCTGGCCTCCGCGCAGCTCGCACTCCTCGCGTGGCCGGATTGGGACGGCTTCGACGTCGCGTTCGCGCTCGGGACCGCGGCGGCGGGAACGTGGGCGGTGTTCCTGCTCGTCGCGATCGTGCGGGCCGGCGCGTTCGACATCGATCGACTGCTGAGCGCGACGGCGTCGGTGGCGCTGCTCGGTGTCGCGTTCATCGGGACCGTGGCGCTCGCGGTTCCGGAGCTGGCGAGCCTCGTCGCGGCGGAGGCGCCGATCGGGGAGAGCGCCGCGCGATTGCTCGTGATGGTCGGGTTGTTGGCGCTCCTCGCGCCGGCGTATCGGCGGCTTCGTCCGTGGCTGGACGCGGGGCTGTTCCCGGCCCGCCGGATCCAGGAGGAGGGAGTCGAGCAACTGCTGCGGGATCTTTCGCAGTGCAAGTCGTCGGACCAGGTGCTCGATCTCGTTGCGGCGCGGCTCGATGGCATCGTGAGCCCGGAGTCGTGCGACGTCTACGCCGCCGAGGCGGGACGTTTCGCGATCCGCGGCGGCCATCCGGGCTCGTGGCTCCCGGCCGAAGGGCCGCTGCCGCGTGCGCTTGCGCGCCACCCGGCGCCGCTGCGCGTCACCGAGAGCGAGCTCGCACGCGCCGCGCCGGAGCTCGCGCCGGAGGAGGCGG
Source organism: Myxococcota bacterium (assembly GCA_039794265.1). Classification (GTDB taxonomy): domain Bacteria; phylum Myxococcota_A; class UBA9160; order UBA9160; family PR03; genus CAADGG01. The sequence continues at coordinate 44,356 of JBDIVR010000006.1, read as the reverse complement.
CCGCGCTCGTGGCGAGCGGGACGCGCGTGTTGCTCCCGCTGCGCTGCGGCAAGGATCTCGCCGCGATCGTCGCGCTCGGCCCGCGCCGATCCGCAGACGTGTATACGGACAGCGATCTCACGCTGCTCGGTGCAGTCGGCGCCAAGGCCTCCGCCGAGCTTCTGCACCTGCGCGATGCCGAAACGATCCGCGCCGAGCGCGTCCGCGCCGAGGAACTCGCCGTGTTGAAGTCGGCGGCCGACGAGGTGCTGCGGCGGCGCTCACGCTTTCTTGCCGCCGCGAGCCACGACCTGCGCCAGCCGCTGCACGCACTCGCGATGTACACGAGCCTGCTGCGCGAACGGATCGGCGGCGACGACGCGGGCGCGCTGATCGAGCAGATCGAACGCTCGACGAGCTCGCTGTCCGAGATGTTCGCGTCGCTGCTGGACCTTTCGCGGCTCGACGCCGGCGCCGTCGAGCCGCGGGTCGGGCCGGTTGCACTCGACCCCCTGCTGACGGAGCTGTGCGCCGAAGCGATCCCGGCCGCCGAGGTCAAGGGGCTGAAGCTGCGCCATACGCCGTGCGACGTCGCCGTGCGCAGCGATCCGGTGCTGCTGGGCCGGATCCTGCGGAATCTGCTCGAGAACGCGGTCCGCTACACGGAGCGGGGAGAGGTCCGTGTCGAGGCGCGCGCGGCCGGCGCGCGCGTCGTCGTCGAGATCGCCGACACCGGACCTGGGATCCCGCTCGACCGACAGCAGATGGTGTTCCAGGAGTTCGTCCGGCTCGCGCCGGGCGCGGCGTCGCGCGGGCTGGGGCTCGGCCTCGCGATCGTCGACCGGCTTGCGCGCACGCTCGGCCACCCGCTCGAACTCGACTCCGAGCCGGGCCGCGGCTCCGTGTTCCGGCTGGCGCTCGAGGGTGCCGCTCTGCCGGGCGCCGGTGCCGGCGGGTCGCGGCCGACGGCTCTCCGCGGGCGCGTCATCGTGCTCGTCGATGACGATCTCGCCGTGCTCGGGGCGACGCGCGAGGTGCTCGAGAGCTGGGGCTGCCGGGTGGTCGCCGCGCGTTCCACGCAGGAGGCCTGCGAGGCGCTTTCTCTGCGCGCGCTCGAGCCGGACGTGATCCTCGCGGACTACCGGCTCGGCGAGCGCGACACCGGGCTCGCTGCGATCGCCGCGATCCGCGGCGCCTGCGGCCGCGAGATCCCGGCGGCCGTGCTGACCGGTGAGACGATCGACGGCGTCGGACGGAAGATCCGCGAGCACGGCCTCGCGCAGCTGGTGAAGCCGATCGCGCCCGCGCGCCTGCGCGCGCTGCTCGCGGAGCTGACGCGCTAGTCCGGCGCGTCGTCGAGTCCGAGCTCGCGCATCACCAGCGTGGCCTCGGTGCGGTTGCTGACGTCCAGAACTTCGAACAGCGTGCGCAGATGCGTCTTCACGGTTCCCTCCGCGATGCCGAGCACATCGGCGATCTCGCGGTTGGTGAGCCCACGAGCCAGCAACTTCAGCACGTCGACCTGGCGTGGGGTCAGCGCCGGTGCGCGCTCGCGGCGCTGCGCATGGGCCGGTGCATCCGCCCCCAGCCGAGTCGTGAGGGCAACCACCGGCACGTAGACGCCGCCGGCCAGCACCAGCCGCAGGGCGCTGCGCAGCACCTCGATCGGTGAGGACTTCGGGATGAAGCCGGAGGCGCCGCCGTCGAGCGCGCGCCGGATGTCGTCGGGGTCCTCCGACGCCGAGACGATCACGACCGGCACGGCGGGGTGTCGCTCGCGCAACGCGCGGAACGTGCTCCAGCCATCGACCCCGGGCATCGAAAGATCGAGCAGCACCAGATCCATGTCGGCATGCTCGCCGACGGAGCGCAGAGCGGTCACGCTGTCGGCGGCTTCGACGAACTCCGCGTGGAACTCCGCGAGAGCCTCACAGAGCCCTTCGCGAAAGATGGGATGATCGTCGCAGACGAGGATCTTCACGCGGTTGGCCCCGGGTCGTCGCCCCCGGCTGCGTTGGCGCGTTCGATCAACGCGGTCAGCTGCTCGTTCGAGAACGCGCCGCGCGTGAAGCGGCCGAGCTTGGCGATCGGGAGGCCGAGGATCATCGCGCGCAGCGTCGCGAAGCGTTCGTCGTCCGCCGGCGGGCCCGCGGGCCCGCCGGCGGCGGGCGGAAGCAACCCGAACGCACGCAGCAGGCCGCCCGCCGAGGCCTCGATCGCCGCGCGTGCCTGCGGATCCGCGAGCCAGCGCGAGAGTGGGGTGTGGCGGTCGAACGGGGCCCGGACCGGCGCGGCGGCTTCGACATGGATCCTCTCGCGCCGCCGCAGGTCCCGCGACGAGGCGCCCACCGCAAGCTCGAACGACCCGTCCTCGACGGCCCAGGCGTGCGCGGCCGGATCCCAGAACGCGAACGCGCGCCGGTCGAGCGAGAACGTCACCGGCCGCTCCTCGCCGGGCGAGAGCGAGACCTTGGCGAATGCCGCGAGCTCGCGCGGCGGTCGCCGCACGCGCGACTCGAGATCCCCGACGTAGAGCTGGACGATCTCGGCCCCGGCGCGGGGGCCGACGTTGCGCACGCGACACGTGACGGTGACGACCTCGTCGTCGCGCACGCGCGGCGCCGAGACGGAAAGGTCCGCGTACTCGAAACGCGTCGTCGAGAGGCCGTGCCCGAACGGGAACAGCGGGGCGGTGTCGACCGCGTCGTGCCCGCGGTAGCCCATGAAGACGCCTTCGCCATAGCGGACCACGCCGGCTTCGCCGGGGAAGTGCAGGTACGAGGGCACGTCCTCGAGCCGCACCGGCCAGCTCGACGCGAGCTTGCCGGACGGTGCGACGCGGCCGGTCAGCACGTCGGCGATCGCGCCGCCGCCTGCCTGGCCGAGCAGGCCGCCGAGCAGCACCGCGCGCGTGCGGCCGAGCCACGGCATCGCGACCGGCGCGCCGGTCGTCACGACGACGACGAGGTTCGGCTGCACGTCGGCGATCGCGTCGACCAGCGCATCGTGCGCGGGCGGCAGCGCGAGGTGCGTGCGGTCGACGCCTTCGACTTCGTGCAGCAACGGCAGCCCGACGAACACCAGTGCGACGTCGGCATCTGCGGCGGCGCGGCGAGCCTCGGCGAGCGCCGCGGGGTCGGCCTCGTGCTGCGCGCCGATGCCCGCGGCATACTGGAGCGAGAGGCCGCCGGCGGCGGCGGCGATCTCCTGGAGCCCCTCCCACGCGCTCGTCGTCCGGGTCGGCACCACCTGCGAGCTGCCGCCGCCCTGGAAGCGCGGGTCCTGCGCGAAGGGGCCGATCACGGCGACCTTCTGTGGTGTCGACGGATCGAGGGGCAGCGCGCCGCCTTCGTTGCGCAGCAGCACGAGGCACTCGGTGGCCGCCGCGCGCGCGAGCCTGTGATGGGCGTCCATGTCGAGCGGCGGCGCCGGCGTCGCGGCGCGCGTCTCGGCGGCGCGCAGCACGCCGGTCAGGAACTCGGCGACGACCTCGTCGAGCCTCTGCTCGTCGAGCGTGCCGTCCTGTACCGCGGCGACCACGGAGCGGGGTCCGAGCGGACCGGACGACGGCATCTCGAGGTGCAGACCGGCCGCGACGCCGGCGGCGCGGTCGTCGACGGCGCCCCAGTCGGACATCACGAAGCCGTCGAAGCCCCACTCCTCGCGCAGCACGGTCGACAGCAGCCACGGATGCTCCGACGCGAAGACGCCGTTCACGCGGTTGTACGCCGACATCACCGACCACGGCCGGGCGCGCTCGATCGCGAGCTCGAACGGGCGCAGGTACAGCTCGCGCAGCGTGCGCTCGTCGACCTCGGAAGAGCACGCCATGCGCTCGGTCTCCTGCTCGTTCGCCGCGAAGTGCTTGATGCACGCGCCGGCGCCCTGCGCCTGCACGCCTTCGATGAAGGCCGCCGCGAGCCGGCCCGCGAGCAGGGGATCCTCGCCGAGGTACTCGAAGTTGCGTCCCCCGAGCGGCGAGCGCTGGAGGTTCACGCCGGGCCCGAGCACGATGTCGACGCCGTGCGCGCGTGCCTCGCGGCCGATCGCCTCGCCGACGCGCCGCGTCAGCGCTTCGTTCCACGCGCACGCGAGGGCGGACGCCGTCGGGAAACAAGTCGCCGGCACGGCGGTGCCGGCGCCGACGTCGTTCGCCGCCGGCGCCTTGCGCAGCCCGTGCGGGCCGTCGGCGAGCCACAGCGACGGGATCTCGAGCCGCTCGATCGCCGTCGTCGTCCAGGTGGAGTCCCCCGTGAGTAGGGACGCCTTCTCCTCGAGCGTGAGCTTCGAGACGAGGTCGCGAGCGCGGTGCGCCAGGTCCGTGGACATCGCCTCGGACGCTAGCATCGGCGCGTCGGAGGCTCCGGCGCGGGAGGGAGACGGATGGCGAGCTGGGCGGAGTTCGAGGCCGCTGCGCCCGCATTCGGTGCGACCGGGCGGCGGCTTCTCGTCGGCGACGACGGCGTCGCGATCGGCTTCCTGGCGACGGCCACGGCCCGCGCCGTGCCGCACCTGTCCCCCGTGTGTCCGATCTTCTGCGCGCCGCATCTCTACGTCAGCGCCGGCGCGAAGACCCCGAAGGTCGCGGACCTGCGCGCCGGCGGGACCTACACGCTGCACGCGTTCCTCGGCGCGAACGACGAGGAGTTCCAGATCGCCGGGTGCGCGTACGAGGTCGGCGATCCGGCGGAGCGGGGCGCCGTCCACGCGGCGATCCGTTTCGGCTCGTTCGAGCGCGAGGACCCGATCTTCCGGTTCGATCTCGAGCGCGCGCTGTGGGTGTACTGGGAGCGCGTCGGCCAGCCCGATACGCGGCCCGTGCGCCGGCGCTGGCGCGCGCAGCCGCGCTGATCGAGGAGAGCTTGGCGCGGGGGCCGCGCCGTCACTCTGTGTGCCAGAGCTCCGCCGCCGTCGGATCCGCCGGCGCGTCCGTGACCAGGTGCGCGGGCAGGCGCCGCGCCGCTGCAGTGAAGGCCCGCGCCGCAGCATCGTGTCGGCCGGCCACGTAGAGCGCGCCGGCGCGTTGCAACAGCCCGCCGCCGTCGCGGGCGCGAGCGAGGGTGGGCGGAAGCGCCGGCCACAGCGGATCGCCCTTTGCGCGCGCCGCCGCCTGCAGTGTCTCGGCGAATCCGACCCACGCGAGTCCGACGACGGGATCGAGCTTGCCGCGCCCGCCGCCGGCGTGGCCGGCCGCCGCGAGTGTCTCGAGGACCGGCGCATCGTCGCGGTTGCGCGGCTCGCCGGAGAGCGCCCGTCCGAGCGGCGCGAGCGGGCCGACGTACAGCGCCCACGGGCCGAGCGGATCGGTGATCCAGCGATCCCGCTCGCCGGCGTGACCGAGCGCCGCAGCGGCCGCCGACACCGCGTGCGGATCGGGCGGCGCGCCGGTGAAGCCGACGAGCGCGACGATCGGGAAGCGGCCGAAGAAGTCGCCGCGGAAGACGGCGGTCTCCGGGAACACGTCGAGGAAAGTGGCCGCGACGACGCGCAGCTCTGGCTCCGAGAGCTGGTACAACGGAAGCCACTGGCAGAAGATCCCCCCAGGCGCGAGCCGCGCGCGCACCGCGGCGAAGTGCTCGTGCGCATACAGCGCGCCGGCGCCGGCGTGCCACGGGACGAAGAGGTCGGCGATGACGACGTCGAAGCGCTCGCGCGTCGTGCCGAGGAAGTTCCGGGCGTCGTCGAGCACGACGGTCGTACGGGGATCTTCGTACACGTTCCGATTGACGTCGGAGAACCAGCGCGCGCCGGCGCGCGCGACCGCGGGCAGCAGCTCGACGAGCGCCAGCGATTCGATCGGGTGCGCGAGCGCGGCGCCGGCGCTGATGCCGGTGGCAGAGCCGGCGTGGAGCACGCGCCGCGCGCCCGGCGCCAGCAGCAGCGGCAGGTGCGCCTGGCGCTCGTGGTGGACGCGCTCCGCGCTGCCGCCGAGCGCGTAGTGACCATCGACGCGGAGGAGCCGCTCGCCGTCGCGCTCGACCACCGCGACGACGCCAGCCGCCGACGGCGTCGCAGCGAGCAGCCGCTCGCCCGGCGCCGTCGCCGCGATCGGCACCGCGGCCGGTGACGCCCACACGGCGACGCCGACGGCGCCGGCGGCGAGCGCCACCGCGCGCATTCCCCGCCGACGCGGACTCGTGTCGGACAGCCACAGCGCCGCGAGGCCCCACGCCGCTGCGACCGGCAGGAGCGCGAGCCAGGGGCCGAACGCCGGCAGCAAGACCCACGGCGCGACGAGCGCCCCTGCGATCGCGCCCAAAGTGTTCGCTGCGACGAGCCGGCCGACGACGGCGCCCGGCGCCGTGCCGGCTGGAGCCGCGCGCGCGGCGAGCGCCAGCGCCAGCGGGAACACCGCCGAGCCCGCGAGCAGCAACGGCCCCGCCGTTCGCGCGACGGTGGCGAGCGCTGCCGCCAGGTACGGCAAGCCCGGTCCGCTGGCGCCGACGTAGCCGAGTCCGCCGGTCGCGCGCGCCAGCAGCGCCGGAAACGCGGCCGTCGCGAGCGCCGCGGCGACGAGCGCGAGGCCGAGGACGCCGCGCTCGTCGCCGCCGCGGCGGAGGCCGCGCTGCACCAGCAGCGCGACCGCCGTGCTGGCCGCGGCGATCGACAGCAGCACGACGACGAGCACCGCGCCGAACGCCAGGCTCGACTGGTTCAGCACCTGCGCGAACGACTGCACCAGCAGCACCTGCGCGGCGAACGGGCACAGCCCGCTGAGGCCGGCGAGGACGAAGAGCGCCGGCGCCGACAGGACGGGCGTGTCGGCCGACACAGAAGGGCGGCGCGTCGCAGAACGCTTCGGTGCGGAGCGCGGCCGGGTTGGCTCCGCATCGGCAGCGACCGCCGGGTCCGCGCGCCGAGCGATCGCCAGCGCCCCCGCGCCGGCCGCGGCGAGCACCGCGATCGCCAGCCCGTACGTCCCGCGCACGCCGGCGACGCCGGGTAGCCAGAACGCGGCGGCGGCGGTGCCGCCCGCGGCGCCGAGCGTGTTGACGGCGTACAGCGCCGCGCCGCGCGGGCCGAGCCGCGCGAGCACCGGCGCCGCCGCGGCGCCGATCGCCGGGAACGTCGCGCCGAAGCAGAACGCGGCCGGCAGTGTCGCGAGGAGCGCGAGCGCGAAGCGCGCGGTGGTCAACAGCGCGGGCGCCTCGCGCAGCGCATCGTAGACCGTCGCGAGCACCGCTTCGCCGAGCCCCAGCAGCAGGGGGACGGCGGCGGCCGCGACCGCGGCGCCGAGCTCGAGCCGCCCGTACGTGACGAGCGGTCGCCGCCAGTGCGCGGCGCGGCGCGCGGCCCACGCCGCACCGAGCGCATGCCCGGCGAAGAACGCGACCAGCGTCGCCGACGCGGCCGGCGCCGTCGCGCCGAGCAGCAGTCGCAGCCAGCGCATCCAGATCGTCTCGACGGCGACGGCGCCGAACCCCGAGAGCAGGAAGAGCAGCAGCAGCCACTTCACGGCGGACCCGCACGGTCCGTCATCGCGAGCAGATCACAGCAGCCGCGTCGCGACGCCGACCTCGACGAGCAGCAGCAGCCCGACCGCGACGGACACCGCGCCGCTGCCGCCGAGCACCCACGGCAGCAGTCCCGGCCGGCCGCTCGCCAGCGCCGCCGGCAGGCCGAGCCCGAGCGACATCGCCACCATGCCGCCGATCGTGCCGAGTCCGAACACCAGCAGGTAGACGAGCGCGGCGCCGGAACTCGGCATCGCCGCCAGCGCGAGCAGCGCGACGGCCGCGCTGCCGGCGAGGCCGTGCGCCATGCCGATCCCGACGGAACGCATCGTGACGGCGCTGCACGTGCGCGTCGCCGCGGCGTGTCGGTGCGGACGCGCTCCGTGCGGGCCGCGCCACAGCGCGCGCAGATTCGACAGGCCGAGCCCGACGAGGATCACCGCCACGGCGGCCTCGGCGCCGAGCGCCCAGCCGGGGACCACCGAGATGTGCAGCGCGACGAAGAGCCCGCCGACCGCGAGGATCACCAGGCTGTGTCCCAGGCCCCAGCTCGCGCCGATCCACGCCGCGGTGCGCGCCCCGCGACCGGCCGAGCCCGCCGGGTCCTGCCGGCCGAGCAGCGCGGCGATCGCCGCCACGTGATCCGGATCCGCCGCGTGGCGCAGCCCGAGCGCGAAGCCGAGCGCGATCGCCGTCAGCATCGGCCGGCCTCGCGCAGCGCCGCCTCGACGAGCGCGACATCCGCCGGCACGTCCACCGGCACGCTGCGCCAGCCGTCGATCACGGCGACGCGGATCGCATGGCCGTGCTCGAGCGCACGCAGCTGCTCGAGTTGCTCGCTGCACTCGAGCTCCGTCTGCGGCAGCCGCACGAACTCGAGCAGGAACTCGCGCCGGTACGCGTAGATCCCGACGTGCTGGAGCGTGCGCGCGCCCGGCTGGCGCGGATACGGGATCCGGCTGCGCGAGAAGTAGAGCGCCCGCCCGCGCTGATCGAGCACCAGCTTCACGCGGTTCGGATCGTCGACGTCGGCTGGCGCGGCCGGGTGCGCGATCGTCGCCATCGCCGCCTCGGGATCCTCTTCGAGCGCCGCGACGACGGCGTCGATGACGAAGCCCTCGATCAGCGGCTCGTCACCCTGGATGTTGACGACGACGTCGGCGTCGAGGCCGGCGGCGGCCTCGGCGATGCGATCGGTCCCGGTCGGGTGGGTCGCGGCCGTCATCGCCACGTCGGCGCCGAAGGCGCGGCAGGCGTCGGCGATGCGCTCGTCGTCGGTGGCGATCACGATGCGCTCGAGCCGCTTGGCCGTGCGCACACCATCCCACACGCGCTGCACCAGCGCGCGCCCCGCGATCGGCGCGAGCGGTTTGCCCGGGAAGCGGGACGCCGCGTAGCGAGCGGGAATGACGCCGACGGCGCGCACACGCAGGATGCTAGCCCGGCCCCGGTCGATGGCACGGGCACGCAGCGCCGCCGCCGTCGGCCCGAAGGGGGGCGGCACCCGGAGCGACCGGCGCGCTCCGGCGGCGGCCGATACATTCCACGGGTCGTGTCGCCCCCCAGCTTCGGATCCGAGCCCCGTGGCCGCGTCCTCGCCGTCTCGTCCAACAAGGGCGGAGTCGGGAAGACGACCCTCGCGACCAACCTGGCAGTCTATCTGCGAGCGCTCCACGAGGAGCTCCCGATCCTGCTCTTCTCGCTCGACGACCAGGGCATCATCGAGAGGATGTTCGCGCTGGAGGCGCAGCCGCCCGGTGACGGCAATGTGAAGCACGGCTGGGCGGAACGCAGCTTCGAGCGTGTCATCCATCTGGGTCAGTACGGCGTGCACTACGTGCGGTCGGCGCCCGATACCGCGCTGCTGAAGGCGCGCGCCGAGGATCCGCTGACGTTGCGCCGGATCCTCGAGCGCACCGAGTGGCCCGGCCTGGTGATCGTCGACACCAAGAGCGACCTCGAGAGTCTGACCCGCAATGCGCTGTACGCGGCCGACCGCGTGCTGATGCCGGTATCGGACTGGGCGTCGCTCGAGGAGGCCGGCAAGGGGTTCGCGATCCTACAGCGCGCCGGTTTCCCGGATCGCGCGCGCGTCGTGCTGACGCTGGTGGATCGCCGCACGCACATCGAAGCCACCGGCGAGGAGCTGGCGGCGCTGCTGCGCGCCGAGGTCCGACGCCGCGGCTGGCCGCTCTACGAAACGTCGCTCTCGCGCAGCCCGCGCGTCGAGGCGCTGAACTCCGAGACCGGACACCCGCTGTCGATCCTGCACGTCGCTCGCGGTACGGCCGTCCATCGCGAGCTGCGTGAGCTCGCCGAGGAGATCGCGCTCGACCTGGGCCTGGGGCCCGGGCAGCGATCGCTGCCCGCGACCTCGCAGCGTCGCCCGCTCGGCTCGCGCGGCGCCGTCGCCAGCTTCAAGTCCGCGCTGCTCGGCGGCCCGTTCCGGCGCTGAACGACGATCGCCGCGCGGCCCGGGAGGGGCAGGCCGCGCGGCGAGTCTGCCCCGAAGGGCTCCTGGCGGGATCAGGATCGAAGCGGCTCGGGAGGAGCGGCCGCCGGCGCGAGCGCGACGGAAGCCCCCTCGGAGTTGCGCGGACGGCTACCGACCATCGCGATCCCCATCAGCCCGAACAAGCCCAGCGCCAGCGCCGACAGCGTGTCCGGCTCTGGCACCACCACCAGGCTCGACTCGAAGGTCAGGCCATCGACGCCGAAGTCCTGGCCGGTGAACACCGCCGTGCGGATGCCGGCGAGCTGTTCGAGACCGAGGAAGTTCGCGGGCCAGAGATTCAGGGCCACGGTGCCGAGTGTCAGCGATTCCAACAGCGAGCCGCCGTCGTCGTAGACGTCGAGCCGGACGTTGCTGCCGGTGACTCCGCTCACGTACGCTCCGACGCGCTGTTGCAGCGAGTCGAACTCGAACGCGAGCGACACCGTACCGGTGCTCGGGTGGAACGCGCCGAGATAGGCGCTGCCGAACGGTACGCTGGCGGCGCTGTTGACGACGCGGCCGGTGCCCCAGTTGTTCTGGACGTCGGTGCCGAGCGCGAAGTCGTGAATGAAGGCGCCGCCGTTGGCGAATCCCGGATTGGGCACCGGGCTCGTCAGCCGCACACCGCTCCCGAAGTCGAAGGCCGACACGGTGCCGGGCTCGAGCAGGCTCTGCCCGAGGCCGAGCGTCACGTTCGCGCCGGGCGTGAGCCCTTCGAAGCTCTCGACGGTCGCGAGCGAGCCGAACGCGCCCGGAGCGATGGGGGTGGCGGAGCTGATCGCCGGCGAGCCCATGGCGAGGGTCAGCGCCGTCAAGGTCATCGTGAAAAGCCGCATGGTTCGCTCCTCCGCGCCTCGTCATCGCAAGGCCCGTGCCGAAGCGGCGCTGCCGGCTCGCGGGTGCGCAGCGTGGGCGCGCAGGGGCGCACGGCGCGGCCCGATTCCTCCCTGGTGTCGCGCGGCGCGTCGTCGGCCGCGCCGGGTCCCGAGTGACGACAATCGGCGGCACGACGCCGAGGTTCGTCACCGTGGAATTGCACATCGGGGCTGGAAGCCAGCGTCGGGCTCCGCCATCCTGCCGGCTCTCGCGTACGCAGGGAGGGACGGCGATGGCGACGTTCGGGATCCTCGTGGGAGGAGGACCGGCTCCGGGGATCAACGGGGTGATCGGCGCGGCGGCCAGCGTCGCACTCGGCCGCGGCGCCCGCGTGATCGGATGCCTCGACGGCTTCCGGTGGCTGATGGCCGGCGATGCCTCGCAGGTCCGGGAGCTGACCCGCGACGACGTCGCCGAGATCCACCTGAAGGGCGGCTCGATCCTCCGGACGTCGCGCGCGAATCCCACGAAGAAGCCCGAGTTGCTCGCCCACGTCGTGAAGACGCTGCAGTCGCTGGGCGTGGACCACCTGATCACGATCGGCGGGGACGACACGGCGTTTTCGGCGCGGCGCGTGGCGGAGGAGGCGGCGGGCAAGATCCGCGTCGCCCACGTGCCGAAGACGATCGACAACGATCTGCCGCTGCCGGATGGGATCCCGACGTTCGGCTACGAGACGGCGCGCGAACTGGCGACGACGCTGGTCGAGAACCTGCTCGAGGATTGCCGGACGACGAGCCGCTGGTTCTTCGTCGTGCTGATGGGGCGCAAGTCCGGCTCGCTGGCGCTCGGCACCGGCAAGGCGGCCGGCGCGCCGATCACACTGATCCCGGAAGAATTCCCGGCTGGTCCGATCCGGCTCGAGGACGTCGTGCGCACGCTCGAGGGCGCGGTGGTGAAACGGCTTGCGCGCGGGCGGCGCGACGGCGTGGCGGTGATCGCCGAAGGCGTCGCGGAGCGCCTCGATCCCTCGGATCTCGAGCTGCTGAAGGACGTGCCGCACGACGAGCACGGGCACATCCGGCTCGCCGAGGTGCCGCTCGGCAAGCTGCTGCGCCACGCGGTCGCGGAATCACTGGCGGCGCGCGGCGTCGAGATCGCGACGGGCGAGAAGGACGTCGGCTACGAGCTGCGCTGCACCAAGCCGACGGCGTTCGACCGCGACTACACGCGGGATCTCGGCGCCGGAGCGGTGTTCGCGCTGCTCGATGGACAGGCGAACGTGATGATCACGCGGCAGGCGGAGCGCATCGTGCCGGTGCCGTTCGCCGAGCTCCAGGATGCGAAGACCGGCAAGACGCGCGTGCGCGACGTCGACACGAGCCACGACTGGTTCCGCGCCGCCCGCGCGCTCCAGGAGCGCATCGAGCGCGAAGATCTCGAAGACCCGCAGCGCCTCGCCGAGATCGCGAAGGCCGCCGGCCTTACGCCCGACGAAGCCCGAAAGCGCTACGCGCCCATCGGTTGACGTCGCTACGGGACGGCGCGGTGCGCGAGTTCGAGGAAGCGGCGGTAGGCGCCGGCCGGGCGGGCGGCGAGTTCGGCGTGCGTGCCTTCCTCGAGTAGCCGGCCGCTTTCGAGGAACAGGATCCGGTCGGCGGATCGGATCGTCGAGAGCCGATGGGCGATCACCAGCACGAGCCGTCCGCGGCCGGCTTCGCGCAGGGATCCGACCAGCGCCTGTTCGGTCTCCGGGTCGAGCGCGGAGGTCGGCTCGTCGAGGATCAGGATCGGCGTGTCGCGCACCAGCGCGCGGGCGATCGCGAGCCGTTGCCGCTGTCCCACCGAGAACTGCGACCCCCCGCGCCCGACCCGCGTCGCGAGCCCCTGCGGCAACTGCGTCACGAACTCCTCGGCGCGCGCCAGCCGAAGCGCTCGCGCGAGCTGCTCGGCGCTCGCATCGGGCGCGCCGAGCCGGAGGTTCTCCTCGATGCTGCCGTCGAACAGCCACGTCTCCTGGAAGACGTACGAAACCTGTCCGCGCAGCGACGCCAGCGACACCGATGCGGTGTCGACGCCGTCGATTCGGACGCAGCCGGCGCTGGGCTCCAGATACCGCGGCAGCAGATGCGCGAGCGTTGTCTTGCCGGCGCCGGCCGGTCCGACCAGCGCCACCAGCTCCCCGAGTCGCGCGGAGAACGACACGCCATCGACGGCCAGTGTTCCGTCTCCGTGTCGGTACGACACATGTTCGTAGCGGACCTCGCCGAGAATCGGCGCGAGCGTGCCGGCGCCGGCCACGTCGGCCTCGGACGGGAGGTCGAGTAGCCGGAAGACGCGGCTCAATCCCGCCGCCGCGCCCTGCAGCTCGAACCACAGCGTGCCGAGCGACAGCGCGGCGAAGGCGGCCTGCGTGAAGTACGCGAACACCACGAGGAAGTCGCCGCGCGAGAGCGTGCCGGCGATCACGAGATCGATCGTGTAGAGGAACGCCCAGCTGGCCAGCAGGCCGCCGGGCAACAGACCGAGCAGGAACGCCGCCATGCCGGTCCGCAGCACCGCCCGGTATGCCCCGAAGCCGCGCCAGGAATCGCGGTCGAAGCGGCCGCGCTCGCGCGCCCCGCCGCCGAGGCTCTGTACCGCCAGCACCTGCGACAACCCCTCTTCCGCCGTCGAGGTCGTCAGCGCGCCTGCCTCGCGGCTGTCGACGGAACGTCGCCGCAGCGCGCCGGCAAACGGCAGCGTCGCGAACAGCGCGATCGGCAGCGCGCCGAGCGCCGCCCACATCAGCGCGGGATGCTCGCCGTAGCCGAAGTACAGCGCCGCCGCGGCGATGCCGATCGCTGCCGGCGCGCCGATCGGCGTCAGCAGGATCCGCCAACACGCGGTCGTGATCGACGGTGTGTCGATCATCACGCGGTAGACCGCATCGCCGATGCGCTCGTCGTCGAAAGTGCGCATCGGCAAGGCCTGCAGGCGCTGGAACAGGACGCTGCGGAAGTGGTGGTTCAGGTCCTGCGTCAGCCGCATCGTGTAGCGGAGGTCGAGGAAGCCGAGCACGCCGCCGGCGAGGCTGAAGCCGGCGTTGGCCTCGTTCTCCGTGCGTGTCTGGGTATCGTGCCCGCCGGCCAGCCACGCATCCGCCTCGTCGCGTTCGCGGCCGCTGGCGCCGAACGCACCGACGGACGCCAACAGCACGAGCTGCACGGCCAGCGTCCACAGCAGGATCTCGACGACGCTGCCGCCGGCGATCCACGCAGCGAACGGGCGCACGAAGAACGGATACGTCGCGGGATCCAGCGGCAACCCTTCGATCACGTGATCGATGACGATCTTCCCGGGCCACGGCACCAGCACCAACGGCAACACGCTCGCGACCAGCAGCGCCATCTTGACGAGCACCCGCCCGCGCAGCGGCGCGACGAAGCGCAGCGCGCGCGACAGCGTCTGTACGGCGCCGTCGCTCATCCCTCCGGCCCCTCGCTCGCATCGGCGCGCACCAGCCGCCAGTACGCTCCGTCGCCGAGCGCCATCAGGTCGTCGTGCGTTCCGGACTCGACGAGCTGGCCGTGGTGCAGCACGGCGATACGCTGGGCGTGACGCACCGTCGAGAGCCGGTGCGTCACCAACAAGATCGCGCGATCGCGACCCCACACCGCGAGCTGGCCGAAGACGCGCGACTCCGTGTCCGCATCGAGCGATGCCGTGGGCTCGTCGAGCAGCAGGATCGGCGCGTCCTTCAGCACCGCCCGCGCGAGCGACAGGCGCTGGCGCTGGCCCGTCGACAGCTTGGAGCCGCGCTCGCCGAGCGGTGTGTCGTAGCCGAGTGGGAGCTGCTCGATGAACTCGTCCGCGCACGCGATGCGCGCGGCGGCGCGCACGGCTTCGTCGGATGCGTCGGGCACGGCGTAGCGGATGTTTTCGCGGATCGTCGTGCCGAACAGCAGGTTCTCCTGCAGCGCGATCGCCACCGCGCGGCGCAGATCCGTCAGCCGGAGCCGGCGCAGATCCACGCCGTCGAGCTCGACGGCGCCGCGGTCCGGATCGAAGAGCCGCAGCGCCAGCGCCAGCAGCGTGCTCTTGCCGGCGCCGGTCGGGCCGACGACCGCGGTGATGCCGCCGACCGGAACTTCGAGGTGGATCGACTCGAGCGCCGGCCGATCGTCCTGGTACTGGAAGCCCACGGAGCGGAACGTGAGACCGTGACGGACGCCGTCGACGGCGATCGCGTCGGGCGCATCGACGACCTCGGGTGCGAGGTCGAGGATCTCGAACACGCGCGCGAGGCCGATCGAGATGTCCTGTGCGCGACCCCAGGTGCGGAAGAGTCGGCGCAGCTGGTTGGTTCCGTCGCCGAAGCGGGAGCGGAACCATTGGAACAGTCCGAGGTTCCACGCGCCGAGTCCCGTCGCGGCGAACAGGCGCACGGCGAAGACCTCCGCCTCGCGCGACGTTTCGAGTGCGCCCCAGGCGGCGGCTGCCGCGAGAACCGTCGAGACGCCCGCGAAGATCAGGATCGCGTACAGCGCGAAGCGTTGGCGCGCGCTGAACGCGGCGGCGAACGCGTCGCGCGACGCCTGCTCGAACACCGCCTGCTCGCGCGCCTCGGCGCCGTAGGCCTTGAGCGTCCGGATCCCGACGACGCCTTCCTGGATGCGTGCGGTCAGCGCGGCATTGGCGGCCCGCGCCGCCCGGAAGCCGACCCGCATCGGCGTCGAGAACACGAGGCTCGCGACCAGCGGCGGCACCCAGGCGGCGATCAGCAGCAGCGCCATCCGCGGATCCACGGTGGCGATGAGCCCGACCGACAGCAGGTAGCCACCGATCGTGTAGGCGGGCGTCAGCAAGAGCACTTCGACGAGCGACGTCACCATCGCGCTGTCCTGGGTCAGCCGGTAGATCGCATCGCCGACGCGAGCCTCGCTGTGGAAGCGCAGCGACAGGTTCTGGAAGCGCTCGATCAGCTCCATCCGCAGCAGCTGGTTCAGGCGTTGCAGGATCCACACCTGGTAGTACCAGAGGCCCATCGCCGCCGGCGCCACCAGCGCGGTGACTCCCACGGCGCCGGCGATCGTCCGGCGCGCGACGCTGCGGCGCAGCTCCGCCGAGAGCGCATCGACGTGGACGCTGACGGCGGGGTCGAGGCGGAGCAGCCAGGCGTGGAGCTCCGGGAGCGGTTCGCCCTGCAGCGCGCGGGTCCAGATCAGGTCGAGGAACAGCAGCGATGGCGGCACGAGGAGCAGCGTGAGGCCAGCGAAGCCGGCGCACAGCAGCAGCAGGTGGTTGCGCAGTGGCGCCAGCAGCCGCAGGCAACGGGCCAGCACGCGCGCGACGGACCGCACGCTCGCACGCGCCTCGTCGCTCGGCGGGTCGTCGCGCGTCGCGGCGTTCGGGGCCCCGTTCGCAGCGCTCATCCTCGCTCGATCATCCTCGGAATTGGCCGCCTCCGCGATGGGTGCCGCGCCAGGCGGCTCGCAGGGGTGTAGCGTATGAGCACAGCCAACCGAGTCCGATGCGAACCCGATCAGGCGCTGCCTTCGAACGTCTCAGGCGCCGAGGGTCCGGACCGCCGGCAGCATCTCGGCCGCCACCCGTTCCGCAAACGCCTCCGGATCCGAGAGCGGCGCCAGGATGAAATGGCGGCAGCCGGCCCTCGCGAATGCGTGCAGCTGCTCGAGGCAGGCGTCCGGCGGACCGAGCAGGCAGTACTTCTTCGCGGCGTCGCGGAAGTCGCGCGCGTAGATCATGCCGAGCAGCTTCGCCGCTTTCTCGTGCGCCTCCTCGAAACGCTCCTCGAGGAACGTGAACAGGAACGCCGCGGTGCCGAACGCGAGCGGCGCACGACCGGCCTCGCGCGCGGCGGCGGCGATCGTCTCGAGATTCGTCGCGTAGGTCTCGGGCGCGCACATGTGCGAGATGTATCCGTCTCCGATCCGGCCGGCGCGGCGCATCGCCGCCGGCGCGCGGCCTCCGACCCAGATCGGGGGCGGGCCCGCGGTCCCGTCCGCGCGCTGCGCGCTCGGCTTCGGCGCGATCGTCACGGGACCGAAGGAGAAGTGACGGCCTTCGTGCGCGACGCGGTCCTCGCTCCACAGGCGCCGCACCAATGGCACGGATTCCTCGACGCGGGACGCGCGCTCGGTCACCGGCACGCCGACGGCCTGCCACTCGGGCGGGAACTCGCCGCCGAGCCCGACGCCCAACACCAGGCGCCCACCCGACAGCCGGTCCAGCGTCGCGCTGATCTTGGCGGCATGCGCCGGATGGCGCAGCGCCAGCAGGTAGACCGCGGTGCCGAGTGCGATCCGGTCGGTGACGCCCGCCGCGAACGCCAGTGTAGTGAGGGACTCCGCGATCGGTACGTGGAACGCGACGTGATCGCCGACCCAGAGCGAATCGAAGCCCAGCTCTTCGGCACGCCGCGCCTGTCGCCGGGCGGTGTCGGCCTCCTGCGCGGCGAGCACGATGCCGCAGCGCCGGTGCTCGTCGATCCGCAGCGTCTCGTCCGCGTGGCGGCTCAAAACCGGATCCGCGACGACGAGCGCCGCGCCGCACTGCCGCGCATCAACAGCCCGCCGATGAAGCCGGCCCCGAGAATCGCGGCCCCCATGATGAGGAACGGCCAGCGCTCCCCGGCGCGCAGCACGCGGTTCTCCTCGTCGAGCTGCTGGAACAGTCCCTCGCGTTCGGCGTCGCGGGCCGCGAGCGCCTGTTGGCTCTCCTCGAGCGCGGCGATCTCCCGGTGCGCGGCGGCGAGCTCCTCGCGCACGCCGGCAAGCTCGCCTTCGAGTTCGCGAAGTCGCTCGGTCGGTGGACCTTCGGGATCGAGATAGCTCTCGGGGATCCAGCCGACGTGGTCGTCGTCATCCTGGACGCGCGCCCAGCCGGCGCGGCGCTCGAGGATGGCGACCGCGTCGCCGGTCTCGAGGATCCCGAGCGGCGTGGCCTGGGCGTTCGGCGCCGCGCGGAAGTTCAGCTTGAGGTCACCGCGGATCCACGCCTTCTCATCCGGCGGGGCCACGGCGGCGACCGCGTCGTCCGGAGTGGCGGCCTCGGGCTCGGCGCGGGCCGGTTCCAGCGCGGCGCCCAGTCCGAGCGACATACCGACGAGAACGGCGACGGAGATCGCGGGGCGACCCCGCCGGGAGCAGCGAGCCGCTCGCCTTCCCCGCTGGCTCTGTCGGCCTCGTCGCGTCATGGCGCACCCCCCGCGGCCGACGGAGTGTATCCGGCTCGCGATGCGCCGAAAGTGGCGGACAGAGCCGTCGCCGGGTGCGTGCGGCGCTGGCTCCCCGGGTAGGATTCGAACCTACGACCCATCGGTTAACAGCCGATTGCTCTACCGCTGAGCTACCGGGGAAGGGCAGGCGCCGGATTCTAGGAAGCGCACTCCGAAACGCAACGAACGCCGACGACCGAGGGGGCCGGCCCGTCAGTCGAAGCGGATCTCGCGGATCTCGAACTCGCGCGTCCCGCGCGGAACCTGGACACGGACCACCTCGTCGACCGGCTTGCCGATCAGCGCGCGCCCCACCGGAGAGGTCACCGAGATCATTCCCTGCGCGGCGTCCGATTCGTCCTCGCCGACCAGCGTGTAGGTAATCTCCTCGCCGGTCTCGACGTCCGTCAGCAGCACGGTGGCGCCGAAGCGCACAGCGTCCGGCGTCTGGCCGGTCGTGTCGATCACCTGGGCGCGCGCCAGACGGTCCTCGATGGTCCGGATCCGGCCCTCGATCTGCCCCTGGCGCTCCTTGGCGGCCTCGAACTCGGCGTTCTCCGAGATGTCGCCGTGCGCGCGCGCCACCTCGATCTCCTTGACGATCTGCTGGCGGTCCACGGTCTTCAGCCGCTTCAGCTCGGCCTCGAGCTGCGCGTGGCCTCTGGGACTCATCGGAACGCGATCCGCCATGGCGCGGACCTCCGGGCGGAATCGGCGTCGCCGACGACGCCAGTCGCGGGCGGCCCCGATACACTCTCGCCTCGCCGAGCGCAGGCAGGAGCCGGGAAGGGGAAGCCGGCGCCCTCGGGGGAGAGCGCCGGACCCGTCGGAGCCTACCCGCCGGCCTGTCCGGTCGCAATGCGGGCGGTTTCGCCCTCGGCGTCGCTCGCTTCACGCACTTCCTTCAGATAGGAGGCCTCGCTGGAACCCGAGATCGATGCGGCTCGCTGGGCCCCGGACCCGGCGCGGCGGCCCCCGGCGGGCCCCTCCCGACTCGTCCGGCTGGGCTTTCTGTTCTACGGGAGCCTCTTCGGTGTCGCGTGGCTGTGGCGTGCCGTTCTCCAGCGCGAGAGCCTCTGGCTGGCGACGCCCGATACGGAGATCGGATGGGGGCGGGACGGAGCACTGGGACTGCTCGCGGCAGCTTGTGTCATCGTCGCGTCGAGCGCGCTCACCCGTTGGGTCCCGGCCGGCGAGCGCCTCGCCCGGGCGCTCGCCGAAACCGTCGGCCCGCTGCGCGTGCGGCAGGCCTGGCTGCTCGCGCTCGCGAGCGGCATCGGCGAGGAAGCATTGTTCCGCGGGGCGTTGCAGCCGGTGGTCGGGCTGTGGTGGACCAGCCTGTTGTTCGCCGCCGCGCACTTCGTGCCGCGCCGGGAGCTCCTGCTGTGGAGCGTGTTCTCGCTGCTGGCTGGGCTGCTGCTCGGCGGTCTCTACGAGGCGACCGGCAACCTGCTGGCGCCGACGATCGCGCACGTCGTCATCAACGGCGTCAACCTGAATCGGCTCGTGCGCGACTACGGCGCGCGCTCCGACTCGCCGGCAACGCGTTAGCGCCGCGCGATCACCTCGATCTCGACCCGCGCTCCGGCAGGCAGCCGGGCGGCCTGGATGGTCGTGCGGGCCGGCTTCGGGTCGCTGGCGAACCACCGGGTGTAGACCTCGTTCATGCGCGCGAAGTCCGCGAGGTCTGCGAGGAAGACGGTGGTCTTCACGACCCGGGCGAGCGACGTGCCGGCTGCCTCGAGCACCGCGGACAGGTTGGCGAGCACGCGCTCCGCCTGCGCCTCGACGGGGCCGTCGACGAGCTGGCCGGTCTTCGGGTCGAGCGGGATCTGCCCGGCGCAGAACACGAAGCCGCCGGCTTCGATGGCCTGGGAATACGGACCCACCGGGGCGGGAGCCGCGGCGCTGCGGATCTCGCGCAAGGCGTCGGACACGTCGCGTCCTCCGATCGCCGCCGGTTCAGAGGCCCGGGGCGTCGAGCTTGAAGGGATCGTGGAACGTCGCGTTGATCGCACGGACCCACGGGTGTCCGCTGCCGATGAACTCGATGATGTTGACGCATGCGAAGTTCTGCTCGAGCGCGATCGCGCGCAGCGCAGGCATGCCGAGCCAGCGGCCCAGCAGAAAGCGGTTGAGGCCGCCGTGCGCGACGACGAGCAGGGGCCCCTGGCTCCGCTCGAGCGCGTCGCGGATCTCTGCGAGCGCGGTATCGACGATCTCGCCGAGCGAGCGGCCGCAGTCGAGGCGGACCTCGTGCTCGCCCTTCTCGGCGAGCGCTCGGATCAGCGCGAGGTAGCGCCGCGCCACGTCGCCCATCGTGCCGCCGTCCGGCGGGTGGACCTCGAGTTCCTTGATCGCGTCGATCGTGCCGACCGCCAGCCCGTGCGGCTCGACGACGATCTTCGCGGTGTCCTGCGAACGCCGATACGGCGAGGCATAAGCCGCCTCGATCGGCAGCTTTGCCATCCAGCGCGCCACCTCGGCGAGGCGCTCGCGCCCGCGCGGCGTCAGCGGGAGCTGCGGGTTCTCGTCGCGACCCGGCACGACGGTGTCGGGGTGCGGTTCGTACGTTTCGCCGTGGCGCATCAGGAACAGACGCCGGCCGCTCGGCCAGCGGAGCGGTTCGCTCATGCGACGGCGCGCTCGCGCGCGATCGACTCGGATCGGCACGTCACGACTCGGGGCCTGCCTCGCCTTCGATGAGTCGCTCTTCGAGCACGCGGATCAGGTACCCCATCAACAACAAGTTCGGTAGCCGCTGCAGCGCAGCGCCGTCGATGCTCGCGGCGCGACCGAAGTCGTCGCCGTACTTGCGGAAGAAGTCGAGCGTGCCGATCGGCACGTTCTTCGCGAGCACCTCGTTGATCTCCTCGACGTCCAGCTCGCCGAACAGGTCAGCGAACTCCCACGCGAGCTCCGAGTGGTCCATCGAGGGGAGGGTCTCCGGCGGAAGGAGTCGCAAGAGGCGGCTCGAACGGGGCCGATCGTGACAGCGGCCCCCCCCCTTGTCAACGAAATCATCGCGCGCGGTGCGGCGGGAAAGCGCAATGATGACGCGGGTCTGCGCGCATCGTGCGCGCTCGCCGCCGGCAGCGGGAGGGTGCTGGGCCGCGTCGCGACTCCGCAATTTCTTGCGGGGCGTCGCTACAACGCGCGTTCCTCGGGCGGCGGCCGCAGCGCGCGGCCGACGTCGTCGAAGAGCGCCTCGCGGACGAGCAGCGGCGCGTCGAAGCGCAGCGCCAGCGCGATCGCATCGCTCGGGCGCGCGTCGATCTCGATGCGCTGCCCGCGTGCCGACAGCCGGATCAGCGCGTAGTACGTGCCGTCGCGCAGCTCGGTCACGACGACGCGTTCGATCGCGCCGTCGAGTCCCTCGATCAGGCGCTTGGTGAGATCGTGGGAGTTCGGGCGGGGAGGGCGCTGGCGTTCGATCTCGGAGGCGATCGAGCGCGCTTCGGCGGCGCCGATCCAGATCGGGAGCGCGCGGCCGCCGCCCGTTTCCTCGAGGATGACGACCGGAGATCCGGTGGGGTCGACGCCGATGCTCGCGACCTTCACGACGACGTCCGGCGCAGAATCGGGCGTCGGGTCGCCGCACGCGACTGCGATTCCGATGGCGACGCCGAGCGCGAGCCCACGCACGCGTGTCGCCGATCGAGAGGCGGACGGGAGTCGGTGGGGACGGGTCATGGAACCCTCGCCGGACGCTGGGGATGCCCCGATCCTACCCGAGGCGGGCGCCAGGTCGAGCACCGGCGCCGACGAAGAACGCCGGGCCGGTCGCTAACTTCCGGATCGGGAGTTCGCAACCGGCCCGGCGTCGTCTTCGCCGCCGACTCGCGGGTTCGTCGGGCCTCTCGGCTCACGACGCATGCTGCGAGATCGGGATGGTGGTCGGGGCGACTGGATTCGAACCAGCGACCTCTTCGTCCCGAACGAAGCGCGCTACCAAACTGCGCCACGCCCCGGCAATCAGCGAAGACCGCAGTATGCCGTCCGCGCCGGCGGACGCCAACTCTCGGAACACGCTGCAGAAGGCGGGGCGGTTGGTGGACTCCGGCCGCCCCGCAGCGGGCGGCCTACCCTGCGCGCCAGGGCGCGGGACGGGGCGCGCGGGGAGCGGATGCTGGACATCGAGATCGCGGAGGGGGCGGCGCGGATCGCGCTGGCCGCGGGCGCGGCGCTGCTCGCGCTCGGCGCACTGCTCGCGCGGCGTCCTGCTTGGATCGCCGGCCACCCGGCCGTCGTGCTCGGCGTTCTGCTGGCCACGACCTGCGCGGCCGGTGCGGCGGTGCTGCGCCTCGATCCGCCGGGCCTGCGCCTGCGCCTCGACCCGTCCACCGAGCCGCTGCTGCCGGCCGAGGACCCCACACGCGACCTGTATCGCCGCGCGGTCCTCGAGTTCGGCGACGACGAGCTGTACGCGATCGTGATGGAGACCGCGTCGGGCGTGTTCACGCACGAGCACCTGACGACGCTCGCGGCGCTGCACGATGACATCGCGCGCCTGCCCGGCGTGCGGCGCGTCCAGAGCCTGGCCGACGTCGTGTCGTTTCGCTTCGTCGAGGAGGAAGACTGGATCGAGGTCGGCAAGCTGTTCGACCGGGTTCCCGACTCGGCCGAAGGGCTTGCGGCGCTGCGAGCGCGCGCGCTCGGCGATCCGCTGATGCGGCGCACGGTGATCTCGGAGGACGGGCGATCAGCCGGGATCTCGGTGCGGTTCCACGAGATGACGGACGCCGAGTTCCTCGCCGCCGGACTCGACGAGCGCATCGAGGCGCTGCTCACGGAGCGGGAACACGCCGGGCTCCGGTTCCACGTGTCGGGCCGGCCGCACCTGAAGGCCTCCGTCTATCGCGGCATGGTCCGCGACCTGCGGGTCCTGATCCCCCTCGCGGTGCTGACGCTGGCCGGCGTGCTGCTGCTCGCGACCGGCTCGCGGCGCGGCGTCGGACTGCCGATCGCGGCGGCGCTCGTCGCAGTCCTGTGGACGCATGCGGCGATGGCGGCGCTCGACGTGCCGATCACGATCCTCTCGTCGATGCTCGGGCCGCAGCTGCTGGCGATCGCCAGCGTGTACGGCGTGCACCTGCTCGCGCACTACGACGAGGAGCGGAACCATGGAACCGCGCGCGAGGTGGCGGAGCGCACGCTCGCCGAGATGCGGTTGCCGGTGCTGATCTCGGGCCTCACGACGCAGGTCGGTTTCGCCGCGATCTGTCTCAGCGACGTCCCGGCCGTGCAGACGATGGGCGCCTTCTCCGTGCTCGGCACCGGCTGCATCACGTTGCTGACCCTCACGGGTCTGCCGGCGGTGCTCGCGTTGCTGCCGCCGCGGCGCGAGGTCTCGGCGTTGCCCGCGACCGTGGCGCGCGTCAGCGAGCGCCTGGGGCTCGCCATCGACACCGGGCTCGGCGCGCTGCACGGCTTTGCGATCCGCCGCAACGGGGCGGTGATCCTCGGCGCCATCGTCTCCGTCGGCGTGGCGAGCTGGGCGATCCCGCGCATCGTGGTCGATACGGACTACGTGTCGTTCTTCGACGAAGACGACCCGGTGCGCCGAGACTTCGTCGCGGTGAACCGACTGCTGTCGGGCGCGATCCCCCTCTATGTGGCGGTGGACGGAGGCGCGCCGGCCGCCTTCCGCGATCCGCGCCGCCTGCGCAGTCTCGAAGCCCTGCAGGCCCGCATCGACGGCATCGACGGCGTCTCGCACAGCGCGTCGATGGTCGACACGCTGCGCGTGATGAATCGCGTCGTCGAGCGCGACGACCCCGCCGAGGAGCGCATCCCCGAGTCGTCCGCCGGCGTGATGGAGCTGCTGCAGCTGGCGCCGAAGGACGAGATGGGCCGCTTCGTCAACGGCAACCAGTCGCGCGCGAACCTGATCGTCCGCACCGGCGAGGTCGGCTCGGCGGCCATTCGCAAACTGGTGGCGGCGTTGCGCGCGGCGATCCGCGCCGAGCTGGCGGACGGCATGAGCGCCGAGCCGGTCGGCAACGCGATCCTGCTGGCGCGCGGCGCCGACGGGATCGCCGGCGCACAGGTCCGCGCGCTGGTTCTGGCGTCGCTGGCGATCTTCGGTCTCGTCGCGCTGGCGTTGCGCTCGTGGCAGCTCGGCGTCATCGCGCTGCTGCCGAACGTCTTTCCCGTGCTGTTGTTCTTCGGACTGCTCGGGCTCGGCGTCGCACCGCTCTCGCTGCCGACGAGCCTGATCGGCGCCGTCGCGCTCGGCATCGCGATCGACGACACCGTGCACTTCCTGGTGCGCTATCGCCGGGAACGCAATGCCGGCGCGACGCCGGGGGAGGCAGCGCGCCGAACCGGCTTCTCGGTCGGGCGTCCGATCGCGATCACGTCGGGCATGCTCTCGGCGGGCTTCGGCGTGATCGCGCTGTCGAGCTTCGCGACGCTCCAGGAGTTCGGCCTGCTGTTCGCGACGACGATCGGCCTGTGCCTCGTCGCCGACCTGCTGCTGCTGCCCGCGCTGCTGGTCCGGCTCCGAGTCTAGTATGACTCCGAGTCTAGTATGACTCGGTGCGACTCAGTGCGACTCGAGGCGGCGCGGGTCGAACTCGCGATCCGGGACCTCGGGGTTTCCGATCATTTCCTCGACCTGCATCACCGTATAGCCGCCGGTCAGCAGGTTGCGCATCTCGGCCCGCATCGGCACCCAGATCCCGTCGAACTCCCGGACCTCTGCGGCCGGGGCCTTCAGCTCCTTGACCTCGACGCCGGCGCTGTTCCAGTAGCGCGTGTGCAGCACGACGAGTCGCTCGCGGTCGATCCGGCTCACGAAGCGCGAGTACTCGGACTCGCTCGCCGGTCTCGGGGTGATCTCGACGACGTAGCAGTCGCGCTCGTCGTAGCGCTCGTTGGCGAGTCGCCGATAGTCCGCATCCTCGACCTCGCGAGGCACGACGTCCTCGAAGCTGAAGTCGGTGCCCATCACGGCCTCGCCGCGCAGGCTGACGCGGCGCACGCGGCGGCGACTGGCGAGGTACACGAACTGATCGTCGGCCCGGTCCTGGTTGTTGACGATCAGGTAGCCCGAGAAGCGCAGGTCGAAGGGATGCGTGTAGCGGATCCGGGTCTTCGAGAGGACGCCGCGGCGCGCTTCGCCGTGCTCGTCGCGGAAGCTCTTCCAGAGCACGTTCATCCGCGACTCCTGTTCGCTGCCGCCGCGGTCGCCCGACGCGAGCCGGACCCTCTGCTCCGTGGTGTCGAAGCGATTCTCGAGCATGCGGTCGTAGATGTCGCGGCCGCTGAGACCGTCCTCGTGGCCGGGGAGGGCGTCCTCGATCGCCGGAGCCGTGTCCGGCATCCCCAGCGCGGAGACCCAGACGAACAGCATCGGCAGCAGCAGAGCGCGGGCGCGCGGCGCGGACATGGCGGTGGACTCCCGGGACCCGTAGCCGAGCGACTCTACCGCAGTCCTCGAGAGCCCCTCGGGGCCCCCGCGGTGACCAGGCGGCGGAGACCATGCGACGATCCGGTGACGGGCCCGCGTAGAGCTGGAGGGTCCACGAAGGGCGCTTACCATCACGGCCCATGACGACCCGGATCCTGGTCTGCGACGACGAGCCGGACATCCTGGACCTCGTGCAGCTCAGCCTCAGCGAGGCGGGCTTTGCGGTCGAGACGGCGAGCTCCGGACAGGACGCCATCGACAAGCTGCGGCGCGCCGCGCCAGATCTCGCGGTGCTCGACCTGATGTTGCCGGACATGCCCGGCACCGAAGTGTGCCGGTTCATCCGGACGCGGCCGGAGCTGGCCGACGTGCTGGTGCTGATGCTGACGGCGAAGGGCGAGGAGGTCGACCGGATCGTCGGCTTCGAGCTCGGCGCCGACGACTACGTGACCAAGCCCTTCAGCCCCCGCGAGCTGGTGTTGCGTGTGCGCGCGCTCTTGCGCCGGCGCGCCGGCACCGGCGGCGAGCGCAATCTGCTCGAGCGAGACGCCGTCCGCGTCGATCTCGATCGCCACCGCTGCTTCGTCGAGGGCGAGGAGATCGGCCTCACCGCCAAGGAGTTCCAGCTGCTGGCCACGCTGATGCGGAAGCCCGGGCGGGTGTTGACGCGCGAGCGGCTGCTCGACGAGATCTGGGGCTCCGACGTCACCGTCACGATGCGCACCATCGACACCCACCTGAAGCGCCTGCGCGAGAAGCTCGGCAAGGGCGGGGATCTGATCGAAACGGTGCGCGGTGTCGGCTACCGCTTCACGGAGTAGAATCGCGCCGGAAGGAGCCTCGCCTCCATGACCGGTGTGCACCTGAGCGGCTTCCGGCTGACGCTGCTCGCGACGCTCGTGGTCGTCGCGCTGGCGGCTGCCTTCGCGGCCGGCGCCGGCGGGGCGCCGGCCGGGGCCGTCGGACTGGCGGTGGTCGCCGGTCTCTCCGCCGCGCTGCTCAGCCGCGTCTGGCT
The DNA here is from genome assembly GCA_039794265.1 of Myxococcota bacterium. Taxonomy (GTDB): domain Bacteria; phylum Myxococcota_A; class UBA9160; order UBA9160; family PR03; genus CAADGG01. The sequence continues at coordinate 17,965 of JBDIVR010000006.1, read as the reverse complement.
CTCGCGGGTGCTGGCGGAGCCCGTCGAGGCGCTGCGCCGCTTCGCCAGCGCCCAGCGACAGGGGCAGCTCGAGGCGCGGCTCCCCGGCACGTGGATCGGCGAGTTCCGGCCCGTGGCGGATGCCGTCAACGAGATGGCCGAGACGCTCGAGGCGCGCCTGCGCACCAGCGACGCGCGGCGCAGCCGGCTCGAGGCCGTGATCGAGGCGATGGAGGAAGCCGTCCTGGTGGTGGACGCCGACGAGCGCGTCGTCGTCGCGAATCCCCGGCTGCGCGAACTCTTCGCGTCGCCCGGCGCGTCGATGCCGCCGGAGGGGCGCTCGCTGCTGGAGGAAGTCCGGCACGCGGAAGTCGTCGACACGCTGCGGGCCGCGCTGCGCAAGGGCGAGACGCAGTTGCGCGAGGCCGCTGTCGGGCCGGCCGGCGATCGGCGCGTGCGCTTCCAGGTGGCGCCGTTCACGCAGCCCGACGGCTCCGCCGGCGCCGTCGCCGTCTTCCACGACGTCACGGATCTGCGTCGGGTCGAGTCGATCCGGCGGGACTTCGTCGCCAATGCGTCGCACGAGCTGAAGACCCCGCTGACGTCCATCCGGGGCTACGCCGAGCGCCTCGCCGACATGAAGATGCCCGACCACGCGGTCTCCGCCGTCGATGCGATCGTCGTCAACGCGCGGCGCCTGCAGGCGCTCGTCGAGGACCTGCTCGAGCTGTCGCGGATCGAGAGCGGAAGCGTCCCGTTGCGGCCGGAGCCGGTCGATCTGGCCGAAGTCACGCGGCGCCTGCTCCGGGATCTCGAACCGCGGCTGCGCGCCGGACAGCTCGAACTCGACCTGCAGGCGTCGACCGATGCCCGGGTCTGGGCGGATCGCCGCGGCGTCGAGCAGGTGCTCGGCAATCTGCTCGACAACGCGATCAAGTACACGCCGGCCGGCGGTCGCATCGACGTGCACGTGCGGCCGGGTCCGGGACTGCGCCTCCAGGTCTCCGTCACCGACACCGGTATCGGGATCCCGCGCAAGGATCTGCCGCGCATCTTCGAGCGCTTCTACCGCGTCGACCCGGGCCGTTCGCGCGCGCTCGGCGGGACCGGCCTCGGCCTCGCGATCGTGAAGCACCTGGTCCAGGCGATGGGCGGTCAGCTCGGCGTCGAGAGCCAGCCCGGTCAGGGCAGCCGGTTCTGGGTCGAGCTGCCGCGGCCGGAGGGACCGCTCGGCCGGCTCGGCAGCTGATCCGCGAATCCGGAGCCCTACGGGAACCCGCGGGGCGCAGCCGGCCGTCCGTTCGGGACTTCATGATTTCGTCACACGGGATTCACGATTCCGTCGCGCTCGACTTCGTAGCGGGACGTAGCTTCTCGGCGATTTCCAACAGCGATGCGCGCTTCGATGGCGCGGAAAGGCTGGCGAACCCGCCAGCCGGGGGGAGAGATCCAGATGTCGATCCAAGCATTCCTGCTCCGGAGCGCCGCGCTACGCGCACTCGTCCATCGAGCGGTCCTCGCCGGCGCGACGGCCGGCCTGCTCGCCGTGGCCGCCGCCCCGGCGCAGGCCGCCGAGACCATCGCGATCGACGGCTCGAGCACGGTGTTCCCGGTGATGGAGGCGGTGGCCGAGGAGTTCCAGGCGAAGGAGCGCGGCCAGGTCCGCGTCACCGTCGGGATCTCCGGCACCGGTGGCGGTTTCAAGAAGTTCTGCCGCGGCGAGACGGACCTGTCGGACGCGTCGCGGCCGATCCTCGACCAGGAGATGGCGGCGTGCAAGGAAGCCGGCATCCAGTACTTCGAACTGCCGATCGCGTTCGACGCGCTCACGGTGGCCGTGAGCCCGAAGAACGACTGGGTCGACGAGATTACCGTCGAGGAGCTGCGGAAGATCTGGGAGCCTGCGGCGCAGGGCAAGATCCTGCGCTGGAACCAGGTGCGGCCCGAATGGCCCGACGAGCCGCTCGTCCTCTTCGGCGCCGGTCCGGATTCGGGAACGTTCGACTACTTCACCGAGGCGATCGTCGGCAAGGCGAAGTCGAGCCGCGGCGACTACACGGGCAGCGAAGACGACAACGTCCTGGTGCAGGGGATCGAGAACAACAAGTTCGCCCTGGGCTACCTCCCGTATGCGTACTACGCGCCGCACGCCGACCGCATGAAGGCGCTCGGGATCATCGGGAAGCCGGGTGCGAAGGCCGTATTGCCGAGCATCGAAACCGCGAAGGACGGCAGCTACCAGCCGCTCGCGCGGCCTCTCTTCCTCTACGTCAGAGCGAAGTCCGCGGAGCGGCCGGCCGTACAGCGCCTGATCGAGTTCATCATGACCGACGGGCCGGAGCTGATCGAGGAGGTGAAGTACCTGCCGCTGCCGGCGAGCGCCTATCCGGCGGCTCTCGCGCGGTTCCGCGCGGGAACCACCGGCACTGTCTTCGGCGGCAAGCCGGAGGTGGGCGTCTCGCTGGAGGACCTGCTCGCCCGCGAAACGGTCCACTAGGCTCCGGAGGTGGTCGCCGAAGCTCCTGCCGCAACGCGCGGATCGCCCCCCGGTAGCGGACCCCGGCGCCGGGGCCTGTCCCGGCCCGGCGCCCGCTTGCGCTGGTGGAGCGAACGGGGGATCGAGGCCGGCTTGTTGCTGGCCGCGCTGTCGTCGATCGGGATCACGCTGGCGATCCTGTACGTGCTGGTCTCCGAGTCGGTCGCGTTCTTCCGCGTCGTGTCGATCGTGGACTTCCTCACCGACACGATGTGGATGCCGCTGTTCGACGACGCTCGCTTCGGCATCATGCCCCTGTTGGCCGGCACGTTGCTGTCGTCCGGCGTCGGGCTGGCCGTGGCGGTTCCGATCGGGCTCACGAGCGCGCTGTACCTCAGCGAGTTCGCCGCGCCGCGCACCCGCGAGATCATCAAGCCGTTCCTCGAGATGCTCGCGGGCGTTCCGACGGTCGTGTACGGATACTTCGCGCTGCTGTTCGTGACGCCGCTGCTCCAGCGCTGGCTGTTCCCGGAGCTTCCCGGCTTCAACATCCTGTCGCCGGGCCTCGTCATCGGCATCATGATCATTCCGTACGTCAGCTCCGTCTCCGAGGACGCGATGCGGGCGGTCCCGATGGAGCTGCGCGAGGCCGCCTTCGCGATGGGCGCGACGCGCGTCGAAGTGGCGGTGCGCGTCGTGCTGCCGGCAGCGCTCAGCGGCGTGGCGGCGGCGTTCGCGCTCGGCATGTCGCGTGCGGTCGGCGAGACGATGGTCGTGGCGATCGCCGCCGGGCAGCAGCCGAACCTGACCATCGATCCGCGCGAGCCGGCAGCGACGATCACCGCGTACATCGTGCAGGTGGCGCTCGGCGACCTGCCGCACGGCAGCATCGGCTATCTCAGCATCTTCGCGGCGGGCCTCACGCTGATGCTGATGACGCTGGTCTTCAACGTCGCCGCCTGGCTGCTCCGGCGCCGCTTCCGGGAGGCGTACTGACATGAGCACCGTCGCTCCCACGCCGGAGCTCGTCGCCCTCCGCCGCGGCATCCGCCGCCGCGTGCTCTTCGACAAGCTGTTTTCGGTGTTCGGCTGGCTGTGTCTTGCCGTGGGCCTGATCACGCTGGCTGCGCTGCTGGTCGATCTCGCCATCGACGGGCTGCCGCATCTGCGCTGGGACTTCTTCACGTCGTTCCCGTCGCGCAAGGCGGAACGGGCCGGAATCCTCTCGGCGTGGGTGGGTACCGTCGCCGTGATGATCGTCACCGGGATGGCGGCGATTCCGCTGGGCGTCGCCGCCGCCGTCTATCTCGAGGAGTACGGGTCGCGCAACTGGTTCACCGACATCATCGAGATCACCGTGACGAACCTGGCCGGCGTGCCGTCGATCGTGTTCGGCCTGCTGGCGCTCGGCTTCTTCATCTATGCGCTGGATCTGGGCCGCAGCGTCCTGACCGGCGGGCTCACGCTGGCGATCCTGGTGCTGCCGATCGTCATCGTCGCGACGCGCGAGGCGCTGCGCTCGGTGCCGTTCGCCGTGCGCGAAGCGGCCTTCGCGCTCGGCGCGACCCAGTGGCAGACGGTGTGGCACCACGTGCTGCCGTACTCGCTCGGCGGCATCGCGACCGGCGTGATCATCGCGCTGGCGCGGGCGATCGGCGAGACGGCGCCGCTGATCACGATCGGCGCGCTGACCTACATCGCGTTCCTGCCGGCCTCGCCGATCCAGGGCGAGTTCCCGTTCGTTTCGTTCCAGTGGACCGAAGACCCGTTCACGGTGCTGCCGATCCAGATGTTCAACTGGATCTCGCGGCCGGGAAGCGACTTCCAGGGCAACGCCGCGGCGGCCGGCCTCGTGCTGCTGGTCATGACGCTGCTGATGAACGGCGGCGCGATCTGGCTGCGTTATCGACTCCGCAAGCGGATTCGCTGGTAGCCGGGACGGCTCGACGCGGGGTGGAAAGGGCAAACGGGATGGGCGATCTGAAGGCCGAGGCGATCGGGCTGGACTTCCACTACGGGGAGTTCCAGGCCCTGGAGGGCATCGACCTGCCGATCCACGAGAACGCCGTGACGGCGCTGATCGGACCGTCCGGCTGCGGCAAGTCCACCTTCTTGCGCTGCTGCAACCGGATGCACGACCTCTACGACGGCTCCCGCTACGGAGGCGAGGTCCGGCTCTATCCGGATGGCGTGAACATCGTCGGCGGCGGCGTCGATCCGATCGAGATGCGCATGCGCATCGGCATGGTGTTCCAGAAGCCGAACCCGTTTCCGAAGTCGATCTACGACAACGTGGCGTTCGGTCTGCGCACGCGCGGCGGCATGAATCGCAGCGAGATCGCCGACGCCGTCGAGGCCGCGCTGAAATCCGCCGCGTTGTGGGAAGAAGTGAAGGACCGCCTGCAGGACAGCGCGTGGCAGCTCTCGGGCGGCCAGCAGCAGCGGCTGTGCATCGCGCGCGCGCTCGCGACCGGTCCGGAGCTGCTGTTGCTGGACGAACCGACCTCGGCGCTGGACCCGATCGCAACGGCCGGCATCGAGGAGCTGATCCTCACGCTGCGCAAGCGCATCACGATCGTCATCGTCACGCACAACATGCAGCAGGCGGCGCGGATCTCGGACTGGACCGCGTTCTTCTACCTCGGCAGGATCGTCGAGTTCGGCGCGACGAAGCAGCTCTTCGTGAAACCCGAGAAGGCCGAGACCGAGGCGTATCTGACGGGCCGCTTCGGCTGACCGAGCGGCTCTCAGCCGAAGCGGCCCGTGATGTAGTCCTGGGTCTGTTGCTCGCGCGGCTTCACGAACAGCTTGGCCGTCTCGTCGAACTCGACCAGATGCCCCAGGTACAGGAACGCCGTGTAGTCGGAGACCCGGGCGGCCTGTTGCATGTTGTGCGTCACGATCACCAGGGTGTAGCGGCTGCGCAGCTGCTGCAGCAGCTCCTCGATCTTCGCCGTCGCGATCGGGTCGAGCGCCGAGCACGGTTCGTCGAGCAGGATCACCTCGGGCTCGACGGCGAGCGCGCGCGCGATGCACAGCCGCTGCTGCTGGCCGCCCGAGAGCTGCAGCGCGCCCTCCCGCAGGCGGTCCTTCACCTCGTCCCACAGCGCCGCCGCCCGAAGGCTTCGTTCCACGACCGCATCGAGCGCCTTGCGCCGCCGTATGCCCTGGATGCGCGGCCCGTAGGCGACGTTGTCGTAGATCGACTTCGGGAACGGGTTGGGCTTCTGGAACACCATGCCGATGCGCTTGCGGAGCTCGTGGACGTCGTCCTCGGGCTCGTAGATGCTGCGCCCGTCGAACGACACCTCGCCTTCCCGGCGGGCGCCGTCGACGAGGTCGTTCATCCGATTGAGGCAGCGCAGCAGCGTCGACTTGCCGCAGCCCGACGGCCCGATGAACGCGGTGATCCGGTTCTCCGCGAGGTCGAGGCTGACGTCATGGAGCGCCTGCGTCTCGCCGTACCAGAACGACAGTCGCGCGACCCGGACGGCGGGCTTCTCGATCACCAGGCCGCCGGCCGGATCGGAGGAGGCGCTCCAGCCGGGCGGGGCGTCCGCGGTCGACGACATCGATTCTCCCGAGAGCGGCGGTCGCAGCGGCCGCAGACGCCGGCAGTCTACTCGCGCCAGCCGCACGTGGCGATCGCACCTTCTCGAAGGATCGATGACGAAACCGAGTAGATCTGCCGGGACGATCCGGAAAGACGCCGTCTCGCGCCGTTCGAGGCCAACACGGCGCGTAGCGACCGTCTGGGCTTCACGAAAAGGTCACGCGCTTCCTCCGTTCCCGGGTTACCCTGCGCGTGATCGCGGGGATCCCTCGTGGGATTGCCCGCCCTCGGTTCCCGTCGCACCGACCCGTTCTGCTTCTCGGTCGGAACCTGGAGGTCTCTCGCCCCGATGCCCCGGACCCTCGAGCCGTTCCTCGGCGAGGTGAACGATCTGATCCTCCGCATGGGCGGCTGCTGCGAGGCGATCCTCGCGAAGTCGCTGCAGGCGCTGTTCCAGCGCGACGCGCGGCTCGCCGAGGAGGTGCAGGACGACGATCTCGAGATCGATCGCCTCGACATCGCCGTCGACGAGGCCGTGCTGCGCAGCATCGCCCTCCAGGCGCCGGTCGCCGACGACCTGCGGCGGCTGCTGGCCGCCTACGACATGGGGACGGATCTCGAGCGCGTCGGGGATCTGGCGCGCAACATCGCGAAGAGCGCCTCGCGGATGGCCGAGCGGCCGCCGATCTCGTTGCCGGCGTCGCTCGAGACGCTCGCGGGTCAGTGTCAGGCGATGCTGCGCGACGCTCTCGATGCGTTCGTGCAGCGCGACGCCCAGCTGGCCCGGCAACTGCTCGAGCGCGACCAGCAAGTGGACGAGGGGCAGGACCGGGTGATCCTGGAAGCGCTCGGCGAGATCGTCGATCGCCCCGACATCTCGGCGCAGGAGATCGATCTGATCCTGATCGCCAAGAACCTCGAGCGCGTCGCGGACCACGCCACGAACATCGCCGAGTCGGTGATCCTGGTGGTCGAGGGCCGCAACGTGAAGCACGCAGACAAGCTGGCCCGCGGCAACGCCTGACGGCGTCGAGCCTCGGCCGTTCCTGTCGCGCAAAGACCATCGCGCGGTCACCGCGCCGCCACCATCGCCGCCGATCTTCTGCCGCGTCGTTCCAGAGGAGGCGGGCGTGGATCCTGATCCCGATCGCAGCGTTCGGATCATCCGGCGGGGCCACGGCTTCGCCGCGTGGGGCCCCGGGTTCTACGTGTGGGAAGAGGATGCCGCCGAGCTGATCGGTGTCGCCGACGCGCTGGCGCTCGCCGTTCGCGCCGCGGTCGCTCCGCCGCCCGCTGCGCGACCCCTGCTGCCGAGCCGGCGCGCGCCCCGGCGCTAGGACCCGCCGCGCGCGGCTTCGGCCTCGCGCCGCAACGCATCGATCGCTGCGCGGTAGTCCGGCGCGCCGTAGACCGACGAGCCGGCGACGAACGCGTCGGCGCCGGCTCGCGCAGCGGGACCGATCGTGCCCGGCGCGACGCCGCCGTCGACCTCGAGCACGACGTCGAGGCCGCGCTCGTCGATCCACTGCCGGATCTGCCGGATCTTCGGCAAGACGGACGGGATGAACTTCTGTCCGCCGAAACCCGGGTTCACCGACATCACCAGGATCTGATCGACATCGCCCAGTACGGGCTCGACGGCGATCGCCGGCGTGCCCGGATTGAGTACGGCGCACGACGCGAGGCCGGCCTCGCGGATCTGGTGCAGCGTGCGGTGCAGGTGCCGGCACGCTTCGACCTGCACGCCCAGCCGCGCAGCGCCCGCCGCAGCGAAGGCGTCGATGTAGCGCTCCGGCTCCACGATCATCAGGTGGACGTCGAGCGGGCGCCGGGCCGCCTGCTTCACGGCCTGCACGACGAGCGGGCCGATCGTGATGTTCGGCACGAAGCGGCCGTCCATGACGTCGACGTGGATCCAGTCGGCGCCGGCGTCCTCGACCGCCCGGACCTGGTCGGCTAGATGGCCGAAGTCCGCGGACAGGATCGACGGCGCGATCACGATCGGGCGAGGACTCACGCGCGGCGCTCCAGCCGCACGGCGAAGAAGCCGTCGGCGTCGTGGCGGTGGGGCAGGGTGCGCAGCGCGCCGTCGGCATCGAGCAGCGGCGCGAGCGTCCGCGGCAGCGCCTCGAGCGGCGTGCGTCGAAGCTCGGGCGTGCGGGCGAGCAGCGCGTCGACCACGGCTTCGTTCTCCTCCGGAGTCAGCGTGCAGGTACTGTAGACGAGCGCTCCCGTCGGAGCGAGCAGCGGCACGGCGTTGCGCAGGATCGCCAGCTGCACCGCCGCCAACCGCGCCGGTGCATCGGCGAGTACGCGCCAGCGCGCATCGGGATTGCGGCGCCACGCACCGATTCCGGAGCACGGCGCATCGACGAGCACGCGATCGAAGCTGCCGGGCTCGAGCTCGTCCGGAAGGCCGTGCGTCGCGTCGGCGACGCGGCTCCGCACGTTCTCGAGACCGAGCCGTTCGGCGTCGCGGGAGACCAGTCCGAGGCGCCGTTCGTGCCGGTCGAGGGCGACGACGAGGCCGTCTGCGCCCACCCGCTCCGCGCTGGCGGTCGCCTTGCCTCCGGGCGCCGCGCAGGTGTCGAGCACGCGCTCTCCCGGCTGTGGGTCGAGCAGGTCCACGACGAGCTGGGAGGCTTCGTCCTGCATCGTCATCCGGCCTTCGACGAAAGCGGGGTCGCGCGCCGGGTCGGCGGGTCCGATGAGGCGGATCCCGCTCTGCGCGAATCGACACGGAATCGCGTCGATGTTCCGGCCCCGCAGTTCGACCAGCAGCGCTTCGCGAGAGAGGCGTCGACGGTTCGTGCGCAGCGTGCGCGGCGCCGGCTGGTTCAGCGCGGTGGCGAGCGCCGCGGCCTCGTCGGGCCCGAACGTCCGGAGCCAGCGCGCGGCGACCCACGCTGGGACCGACAGCGCGTGGACGAGATGCCCGAGCGGATCGTCCGCGAGCGCTGGCAGCGCGATCGTCGCGTAGTCCCGTGAGAGCCGGCGTAGCGCCGCGTTGACGAGGCCCGACGCGCGGCCGAGTCCGGATCCGTGCGCGAGCACGACCGACTGCGACACCGCCACGGCGCCGGGAACCCGGTCGCAGAACACGATCTGGTACGCGCCGAGGCGCAGCAAGTCGAGCACCCGCGCCTCGAGCGCGTCGAGCCTGCGGTCGAGGACGCGTGCGAGAAGCGCATCGAGCCGGCCCCGCCAGCGCAGCGTGCCGTAGACGAGTTCCGTCGCCAGCGCGCGGTCGCGGGTCGCGAGCGCGCTGCGCGCGAGTTCGGCGCGCAGCGCCAGGTCCGCGTACGCTCCCGCTTCCGAGACCCGGCGAAGGACTCGGAACGCCAGCGCGCGCGCCTCGTTCGGAGCTTCGCGGTGGCGGACGGCGATCGAGGGGGGAGAGGACGTCGAGTTCTCCGAGCGCAGACCGTGCGCGACGACCGGGTTGGGAGGGCGGGGAGCGCTCGCGCGCGGCGAAGAGGTTCCGCGTCTCGTGCGCGACGTCAAGTCACGCCGAGACGCACGCCGTCCGGGAGGCCGCGACCGCGCTGGAACGCCGCGCTGTCGAGCGGCTTGCCGCCGGCGCGCTGCAACGCGAGCGGCTCGAGCCAGCCGTCGCCGGTGGCGATCCGGATCGGCGTGGCACCGGCGACGACACGCACGGTGCCGGGTGCATCGCCGGGATCGATCGAGCCGTCGGCGGGGAACGCGCGACAGTGCAGGATGCGCAGCCGCTCGCCGTCCCACGTCGTCCAGGCGCCGGGGCGCGGCGCCATCGCGCGCACGCGGCGTGCGAGCGCAGCGGCAGGCTCGCGCCAGTCCAGGTGCGCGTCCTCCGGCGTGATCTTCGGCGCGAGCGTCGCGCGCGCGTGGTCCTGCTCGGTCCAGCGGAGTTCCCCGGTCGCCGCGCGCCCGATCGCCTCTTCGATGGCGTCTGCCGCGAGCTGCGCGAGACGCTCCTCGAGTGCGCCGGTCGTCTCGTCGTCACCGATCGGCGTGCGGCGTACGCCCGCGACCGGCCCTGCGTCCATCTCGCGATCGACTCGCATCACCGAGATGCCGGTCTCCGCATCTCCGGCGAGGATCGCCCACGCGATCGGTGCGGCGCCGCGGTGGCGCGGCAGCAGGCTGGCGTGGGCGTTGACGAGGAAGCCAGCGCGCGGCAGCTCGCGCACGCGTCGCGGAAGGAACTGGCCGAACGCGACGACGATGCCGAGCTCAGCGTCGAAACCGCGCAAGCGATCCACGAACGCGGGGTCGCCGACCCGTTCGGTGCGAAGCGCGGGAATGCCGGCCCTTTCCGCAGCCGCCGCCACCGGCGACGGCGACAGCCGCTGCCCGCGGCCTCGCGGCCGGTCGGGCTGTGTGATCGCCGCCATCACCGGGTGCGGTCCGCCGAGCAGGCGCTCGAGCGTGGGCACCGCGAAGGCGGGCGTGCCGAAGAAGAGGAGTTTCAGAGCCGCGTCGCAGGCCGCACCGGCGGCCGCTCGCCGGCCGAGGGCCACGAGGCGCCGTCCTCGCGCAGCGCCTTCTTGCGCTTCTGCACGTAGAGCTCGCGCTTGAGCCGGCTGATCCGGTCGATGAAGAGCAGGCCGTCGAGGTGGTCGAGTTCGTGCTGGAAGCACACGGCCCGCAGGCCGCTCGCCTCCTCGACGATCTCGTTGCCATCGAGGTCCGTCGCCCGCAACGCGACTCGTTCGTTGCGAACGACGTCGGCGGTGAAATCCGGCACCGAGAGACAGCCCTCGGTCCACGTCAGCTTGCCCTCGCGCATCGTGATCTCGGGATTCACCAGTACGAGCGGCGAGCGTTCGGCGTCCTCTTCGGTCCACTCCGTATCCAGCACGACGAGGCGCAGCGGGACGCCGACCTGCGGCGCCGCGAGGCCGATGCCCGGCTCGTCGTACATCGTTTCGAGCATGTCCGCGGCCAGCTGCCGCAGCTCGTCGCTCGTCTTCTCGACCGGATCGGAGCGACGGCGCAGCCGCGGATCCGGGAACTGCAAGACGTCGAGGATGGCCATGACCGCCGGAAAATAGCGAAACGGTGCTTCAGAGCATGCTGACCGGGCTCGGGTCGACGGCGACCCGCAGGCCCCGGCTCTCGCGTTCCGCGTCGCAGCCGGCGCGGGCGAGCGCGCGGCCGGCTGCGAGTACGCGCTTCTCGTCGCGGCCCTTCACCAGCAGCTGGAACCGGAAGCGATCGCGCAAGCGCGCGAGCGGCGCCGGCGCCGGGCCGAGCACTTCGATGGCCGTGCCGCCTCCGGGCTCGCCAGCTGGGAGCGCGTCCGCCAGGCGCCCCGGGTCGACGACGCCGGCGGCCGCGCGCGCCTGGAGCACGAGCCGCGCCGCCTGGGATTCCGTCTCCGCTTCGTCCGGTCCCGACACCAAAGCATGTACGATGCGGCCACACGGCGGATAGGAGAGCCCTGCGCGGTGCGCGAGCTCGGTGCGGTAGAAGGTCTCGTAGTCGTGCGTACGTACCGGGCCGATTGCGTAGTGATCCGGCGAGAAGGTCTGGATCAGGACGCGGCCGGGCGCGTCGCCGCGACCGGCGCGGCCTGCCACCTGGGTCAGCAGCTGGAACGTGCGTTCGCTCGCCCGGAAGTCCGGGAAGTGCAGCGTCTGGTCCGCAGCGACGACGCCGACCAGACGCACGCCGGGGAAGTGGTGCCCCTTGGCCACCATCTGCGTTCCGATCAGCACGTCGATCTGGCCGGCTGCCAGCGCGCGCAGCACGCGCTCGGTCTCGCCGCGGCGCCCGGCGGTGTCGCGATCGAGCCGCGCGAGGCGCGCCGCCGGAAACCGGATCCGGACCTCCTCCTCGAGTCGCTCGGTGCCGATCCCGAGCAGCGCGGACTCGCCAGCGCCGCAGCTCGAACACTGCTCGGGAGGGTCGATGGCGTAGTCGCAGTAGTGACAGCGCAGCTGCCCGGCTCCGGCGTGGAACACCAGCGCGACTGCGCAGTGCCGACAGTGTTCGGCATGGCCGCACGCAAAGCAGAACACGCGCGTCGAGAACCCCCGGCGGTTCAGGAACAGGATCGCCTGGCCGCGGGCCGCCAGCGTGTCCGCCAGCGCGGCGTGCAGCCGGCGCGACAGGATCAGCTTGCGCCCGCGCGGCAGCGAGGCGCGTTCCTCGTTCAGATCCACCAGTTCCACCTCCGGCAGCGGCCGGCCACCGATGCGGTGGGGCAGCACCAGGCGGTGGATCTCGCCGCGGTCGCATGCGTAGCGGCTTTCGAGCGCCGGCGTGGCGGAACCCAGGACCAGCGGGCAGCTGCTCGCCGCGGCCCGCCGCGCAGCCAGGTCCCGCGCGTGGTAGCGGAAGCCCTCTTCGTTCTTGTACGCACCGTCCTGTTCCTCGTCGATCACGATCAGACCGAGATCGTCGAGCGGGGCGAACAGACCCGAGCGCGCCCCAACCGCGATCGGTGTGGATCCGGCCAGCAGACGCTGCCACTCGGCGATCCGCTCGCCGGGTCGCAGCGCGCTGTGCAGCACCGCGACGTGATCGCCGAATCGCGCCTGCAGCCGCGCTACGAGCTGGTGCGTCAGCGTGATCTCTGGCACCAGCACGAGGACCTGACGGCCGATCGCCAACGTCTCGGCGATCGCTCGCAGGTAGACCTCCGTCTTGCCGCTGCCGGTCACGCCGTGCAGCAGGAATCGCTCGAAGCGGCGCGCATGCACCGCTCCGGAGATCGCGTCGAGCGCAGCCTGTTGCTCGGGCACCAGCGACGGCGCCGTTGGCTCGCCCTCGATCAGGTGGGCGCCGGCTGCCTCGCGCGAGCGCACGCGGTCCTCGATCTGGATCACCCCGCGGCGTACGAGTGCGCGCAGCGCCGCATCGGCGCCCGCCTCGTCCCGCAGCAACGAGGAAACCTCCGTGGGCCCCCGAGCCGCCAGCGTGCGGAGCAACGCGGCCTGGCGCGGTGCCCGCGCGAGGACGCCGGCAACGGCGTCGTCCACCGCGACGTCCGGCGCGAGCGATGCGATGCGCTCGCGCGGCGCCGCGGCCGCGCGTCCCTCGACGGACAACGCGGTCACCAGGCCGTCGCGAGCGAGCGCGCGCAGGGAGGTCTCGGCGTTCGGGAAGCGTCGCCGGAGCCCCGTCGTTGCGCGCGGCGCGGCGGCCAGTGCCGCCAGTAGCGGGCGCAGGGCGCGCGCGACCGCGCCCCGTTCCAGCGCCTCGCGTCCGCGTGCCGTCAGTCCCCAGCCGCCGACGCTCTTGGGTGTCGATCCGGTCGGCGTCGCACACGCGAGCGCAAGGCCGACCGGGCAGAAGACCTCCTCGGCCGCCTCCCGGAGCACGCGGATCAACACCGGGCTCACGACCGGCGCCGGATCGAGGATCCGCTCGATCGCTCGGAGCGCGCCGCCGCCCGGCGCTGCGGCATCGGAGCTGCGCGCGACGATCAGGCCGGAGAGCCGCCGGGTCCCGAACGGCACGAGCGCTCGCCGGCCCGGCTCGGCGTCGGCCGCGAGCGCCGCCGGGACGCCGTAGCTGAACAGCGAATCGACCGGCACCGCCAGCGCGATCTCCACGCGGCCGGCGAAATCGCCGATCCTGGCAGCGGACGCGGAGCTGGCGGCGGACGCGGCGGTGGCGGCAGGCACGGCGACAGTGTATCCGCCGGGGCGATGCGCTCTCGGGTCCGGGTGCGACACGCCCGCGGCGATGGCCTGCGGCTCGAAATCGACGGCACGTTCGCGTCGCTGTGGCGGCCGGGGACGGCCGCGACCGGCTCCGTCTGGGACGCTCTGGTCGCGCCGCTGCTCGCCCTGCCGCCGGCGCGGCGCCGCCGCGTGCTGATCCTAGGCCTCGGCGGCGGCAGCGCGGCGCGGCTCGCGCGGACGCTGGCGCCGCGCGCAGAGATCGTCGGCGTCGAGCTCGACCGCGAGGTGGTGGAGGCGGCTCGCCGACACTTCGGACTCGACGCGCTCGGCATCGACGTGCGCTGCGAGGATGCGTTCCGCATGCTCGAGCGGGAGCGCCGGCGCTTCGATCTGATCATCGAGGATTGCTTCATCGGGCGCGGAGACGCCGAGCGCAAACCGGACTGGTTGCCCCGCCCGGGTCTGGCGCTGGCGGCGCGCCGGCTCGCGGCCGGCGGGATCCTGGTGGTCAACACCATCGACGAGACCGCGGTCGTCGGGCGCGTGCTGGCGGAGCTGCTGCCGCACCGCCTCGAGCTGCGGCTCGACGGCTACGAAAATCGCGTGCTCGCCGCCTCGGCCAGACCGCTCGCCACCCGCACGCTGCGGGCGGCGGTGGCACGCGACGCCGTTCTCGGCAGCGCTGCGGCTGCCCGTCTCCGGCTCCGCCTACGCGCTTGAGGAACGCGGCGGGACGGCCTGCGACGGGTCTCTTCCCCAGGGGCGAGAGGCGGCTCCGCGACGACCGGGGAGACCCGAATCGAGGAGCGCAACTCCTCGGCGCAAGCCTCCGCGACGAGCGGCGCGGAGCTCGCGGGCCGGAGTCGGCTGGGCCGTTCTCCCGCCCGCTGCTCGAGCGCGCTCCCCTCATCGCGCTCGAGCACCCCTCCCTCGAAAAGCCGCCGACACTGTCACCGATCCGGTCGCAGGGCTACCTACGGATAGCAATCGGCTCCGGCCGAGCGATCGAACCCACGTGTCTTCCCCTCGTGGCTCGTCCGGGCACGGAACAGTCCGGGCCGCGCCAGAGCCCGCTTCCCAGAGACGAAACTCGATCGAAGAACGGGCGCGCCGAGGGAAGAAGCAACGATCATGGCGGAGAGAAAATGACTGAGAATGTCGGCTGTTCGATGAACGACGAGGCGAAGGTCCGCGGGAAGGAGCGACGCCGTTCCTGGCGCTCGAGTCTCGTCGCGATGGCGAGCGCGCTGCTGTTCGCGGTGCCGGCCACGGCGAGCCTCGAGATCGACGACTTCTCGAGCGATCAGATGGTGACGCTGCTTCCCGGGGAGGCATCCGCCTCCGGCTTCGCAGCGGCGCCGGGTGCCGTCGGCGGTGAGCGGGATCTCGAGATCACGCGCGTCGGGGTCGCCGGCGGCGGCGCCGATGTCAACGTGAATGGTGGCGGTCAGGGGCAGCTGCTGTTCAGCCCGGGCATCGGCACGGAAGCGATCCTGCGCGTGGTCTGGGACGGAGAGGACGGCGTTGCCGACGAGGTCGATGCCGCGGGTCTCGGGGCGGTCGATCTCAGCGTGGGCGGCACGCTCGACAGGTTCGCCATCGAGTTCGATTCCGACCTCGCGACGACGCTGTCGCTGCGTGTCTACGACGCGTCGGATCCCGCTGGAGCGAGCTGGTCCGAGGCGATGGTGCCGGTCGCCGCGACTGGCGGCGAGTTCATGATCCTCGAGGTGCCGTTCGCGGCGTTCACGGAGAGCGGTCCCACTGGGGCGGCCGACTTCACGAACACCGGGGCGATCGCTCTCGAGGTGGTCGGCGTACCGGCTCTCGATCTCGCGCTGACCTCCGTGCGGGTCGTCCCGGAGCCCGCGGCCGGAACGCTGGCTGCCCTGACGGCGCTGGCGCTGCTCGGCGGCCGGCAACGGCGCGGGGCACGCTGAGCGCGGCAGAGACCTATTACCCCTCTCCTGTAGGTGGACCCCGCCTATCTCCCCGAGGGGGCTATAACGGAGGGGGGCGCACCTCTTTTCCTGCCACCTTCTCGGAAGGTTCTCCACATACCACCAGAAGGTCGTGTTTGTCCGGCTCCTCTTTCTCGTGCGGGTGCCCCCCCGTTGGGCGCAGCGGATGAGACTGCGGGGTCCAGAAGCAGAAGTTCTTCCCTGTAGCCGAAATGACGGAGTACCCTATGCGCGCGCGAGTCCCTGCTCTGCTTGCCGTTGTGGCTTTGCTGAGCGCGCCGGTCGCGGCGTCGGCACTGACGATCGACGATTTCGTCGTCGATCAGCTGGTGGCGATCCCGATCGGCCCCCCGATGGCCCAGAGTGATGCGAACTCCGAAGCGATGGCGCTCGGCGTGCGCGAGATCTTTCTCGAGCGGGCGGCGGGCTTCGGATCTGCCTCCGCCGACTCGAGTCTGACGGAGGCCGGTGTGTTCTCGTTCAGCACCGGCCCCGGTGTCGTCGCGGGCGCTGCGTTGACCTACGGAGGCTTCGGCACCGTCGACGTCACGGATGGCGGCGACAGCCTGTTCTTCGAGCTCTCCGTTCGTTCGGATCTCGACGCGATCGTGACGGTGAACTTCCTTTCGAGTGGGGCCATCTCGTCGGCCGACTTCGCCGTCGCCGGAATGGGAACGGGAGTCGGCGATTCGTTCCAGTTCTTGAACGTGCTGCTCAGCGATCTGGTCGGAACGGCCGACCTCGAGAACATCGATGCGATCTCGGTCTTCGTCTCCGGGCCGGCATCGCTCGACCTGCAGATCGGAGTGCTGCGAACGGTCAATACCCCGGTCCCGGAGCCCGGTACGCTGGCGCTGCTCGGGCTCGGAATGATCGGTCTCGCGCATTCGTCGCGCCGCCGCGCGTAGTCCACGCCGGCGAAAGTCTCTCCAGGGTCGAACGGCGGGGTCGCGCGACGCGAGGCCCCGCCGCTTTTCGTACAGCCGCGGCGCCGCGGCGTCCTCGACGGCGGATCGACTCCGGCCTACGCGTCCGGACGTCGCCCGTGAGCGCGCCGCGCCAGGATGCTGAGCGTGAGGGACGCGGCCAATAGCTGAACGGCGGGTCCCGGCTCGGGTACGAAGGTGTTCGCCAGGCTCGCCGTCATCGAGTAGTCGACGAGGACGCTGGTCGAGCCCACGGTCACGTGCCGCGTGTGCTGCGGAACGCCCGCGCCCGCGAAGCGCACGGCGACGGCGCCCGGCGTGAGCATCGGAATGGCGTAGCCGCCGCCCGCGGCGGTCACGGCGAAATACGGACCGCGGTCCGGCGTCACGGTGACCCCTCCGATGCCTTCGCCGACGTCGTAGCGTCCGTTGTCGTCGAGGTCCGCCCACACCGTTCCGACCAGGAAGCGGTTGTGGTGGTCGACGAAGTCCTCATCCGCCTGTTCGTAGTTCCCGGTGACGACGAAGGGCCCGAGCTGGTTTCTCGGTTCGAGATCTGCGACGACGGCGAGTCCGACGTTCGTGAGCGCGCCGTCGACGCTCATGATCGCACGGCGATGAAGGCGTCCGGGTTGCATGCCCGTTCCGTCGCGCCCTCCCCAATCGACGTTGAACGCCGCGTGGCCCTCCAGCGCGAACTCGGAGAATGCGTAGGCGTTGCCGCGGTGGACCCGTGTCTCGAACCCGGCGGTGGCCACGCGGTCCCTCTGACCCACGTGGTCTTGCCGATCGCGCGCGATCATGTCGAGCGAGTGCGCCAACGCTGCCTCGTAGAGACGCGCGTCGAACGCCGCTGGCGGCGCCTGCGGAATGACGGCGAACTCCGCGCGCAGGAGGTTCCGGTCGACCTGGAATCCGTTCATCCGCGAGGCGATCAGCGGGTCGTCGATCGCGGCCAGGAACTGCCCCTCTGCGGTCGGATCCTGTCTCGCCCGGTTCATCAGCCACACGAGCTGCTGTTCGCGGCCATCCGGATGCGCGCCATCGGCGGTCTTGTGGAGCGTCCATTCCGCAACGGGGTCGGCGGACGCCGTCGAGGAGACGACCGCGCAGACAAGGACGGCGGCGAGACAGAGGTTTGCGACGAACCGATACTGCCAGCGATGCGTCACGGCGATGCCCCTCGAGCAGGGCATCGGGCCGGCGACTGCGCGATCGTGTGATCCCGCTCACCGACACTCGATCTCGACGGCGCCCGGTCGCATCCCGCGCCGGACCTGCCGGTCTCGCGGTGTCCGCGCTGGGTTCGTGGCCTACGCGGCGCGCTCGTCGGCGAGGAACTGGAGCACGATCTCGTTGAAGCGCTTGGCCGCCTCGGCCATCACGAGGTGCGCGGCGTTCGGGATCGTGACGAGATGCGAATCGGGAAGCGTGCTCGCGAGCTCTCGGGCGAG